>CAISJD010000141.1 GCA_903885605.1 uncultured Chthonomonas sp.
ATGGAATGCCGCGCGCCGGCCAGGAGGCTCGCGGCGGAGGAGCGCACGCTATGCCCATCGCCTTGCTCGCCCTGCTCTGCCTCTCCGGGGCGCCACGCACCATCGATCCTCCCGCCGCCGACGCGTCGCCGGAGGCGTTCTTCATCCAGGCCGCGCAGTATCGCGAGGCGCCGCCGGGACTGGCGGCCGCGTCCGGCCGCACGCTTGTTCGGGCCGCGCGCTTCCTCATGGCCGACAGCGGCATCGGGAACAACGCCATCCGCGACGAAGCCGGACGCCGGGTGCCGCCCTACACCTACCACGCGGTGATCGACGACGACAACCGCTTCTCGTACCGCGTCGCCTACCCCGCCTTCCACCACGCGTACCTGATCGAGGCGTTCCTCGACTTCTACACCTACTCGGGCGATCCCGAGGCGCTCCGGCGCGCACGCGACCTCGCCGACTGGACCATCGCCCACAGCACTCCGGCCGACTGGAAGTGGCCCCACCTGCCCTGGAGCACCTTCGAGGAGGGCAAGCCCGGCGGCCTCGAGGACAGGGACAACCTGCAGCCGGACAAGGTCGGGTACATGGGGCTCTCCTACACGCGGCTCTTTGAAGTAACCGGTGAGCGCCGCTACCTGGAGGCCGCGAAGGCCGCCGCCACGACGCTGGTGGCGCGGCAGGCGTGGGACGGCAGTTGGCCGTTCCGGGTGAGCCCGCGCACGGGCGAGGTGTTCCAGCAGTACACCGCCGCCCTGTACATGAACGTGGCGTTCCTGGAGAAGATGCACGCCCTCACCGGCGACCGAGACTTCAAGAACGGCCAGATCGCGGCGTGGATGTGGATGCTCCGCAACCCGGTCCGCACCGGCAACTGGTCGGGCCTGTACGAAGACATCCCCAAAGGGAGCGACTCGCAGGTGCACTACTCGCCGCTGCAGACGATCCGCCTCCTGCTCCGTTACCGCACGCCCATCAACGGGGCGTCCTACCTGGCCAAGGCCCGCCGGCTGTTCGACGAGACGCTGGACGGGCTCGCGTTCCACGATCGCGAGATGGGCCTGATCCTGCGCGAGCAGACCGGCTACCTGGCCGCCACACCCAGTTCGGCCATGAACTGGTCGGTGATGGCCGCGGAGTTCTACCTGACGACCGGCGAGGAGCGGTTCCGCACCACGACGCTCGAGGCGCTCCGCATGGTGACCCGCTACGGCCTGAAGCCCGACGGCAGGACCCACAACACGGTGCTCGGAGGCTGGATGTATGGCGACGGCGGAAGCTGGTACAGCCTCACAAGCCCGGTGGTCCGCTGCATCGCCCAGGACATGGGGTGCCTTCCGGAACTGGCGCCCGACGGCGAGACCCACCTGCTGCGCAGCACGACCCAGGTCCGCCGGATCGCCTACCAACCCGCATCCGTTCGGTACAGCTCGCTCCCGCGGAGCCTCGAGCTCATGAAGCTTGCCTCGCCGCCCCGAGCGGTGCGGTGCGGCGGCAAGGCGCTGCCGATCCTAGCCACGCTGCCGCCGGGCGGAGATGGATGCGCCTACAACCCGCGCAGTCGCGTTCTGCTGGTGCGCCACGCAGCGCCGACCGTTGAGGTGCTGCTGGCCGGCAGCCGGCAAGGAGCGGTCCGATGATCCCAGTCTGCCTCTGGAGCTGGACCGCCGCCGCACCGCCGGTGGCGGCCGCGCAGGATGTGCCGTTTGCGCAGGAGACCGCCCGCAAGATGCGCGTCGGCGCCACGCCTGCCGCCAACGACGTGCGCGCCATCGCCCTGGCGCCGAACGGCGATGCCTTGGCGGCAACACGCGGCGGCCTCTTCGTCCTCCGATCCGGCGCCTCGGCCTGGCAGCAGGCCATCTGTGAGGCCGACGGTGGACCGACGTTCTGCGTGACGTGTGAGGCTTCGGGCGTCGTCTGGGCAGGAGCGTGGAACGGCCTGTACCGCGGCAGCGGCGACGGCCCGACGGTGCGCGTGACCGGCATCGAGGGCCCGATCTCCCTGGTCGTCGCCGTCGGTAGCGGCGTCCGCGCCATGGGTACGGACGGCGCCTGGACCGTGCATGGCGGGCGCGTGGAGCGGCTGCACCAGAACACCGCCACCAGCTTCCGCGGCGCCGTCGCCGGTCGTGACGGCTCGCTCTGGGTGGCGACCGAGGTGGGCCTCTACCAGATGGCCGGCGAGGGCGCGCGCCTGCTGCGCGGCGGTCGTGAGTTGGTCAGCTCCTCGGTCAGGGCCGTGGCCACGGCTCCCGACGGCGCCGTCTGGGCGGGCTGCCTGGGCGGCATCAGCGTGCTGCGGGATGGGAAGCGCGCCGGAGCCATCACGCCGAAGCAGGGGCTCCCATCGTCGTCCGTCACGGCGCTGGCCTTCGGGCCGGACGGCGAGCTCTGGGTGGGCACGCCCATCGGCGCAGCCCGCTACGACGGCGGCACGTGGGCGCTGAGGCACGGGTTACGGTGGCTTCCCTCCGACGAGGTGCGCGGCATCGCCGTGGGGCGCGACGGCTCCGCATGGATCGCCACGGCCGACGGCGTGTCGGTGATCAGCCGGAACCCCATGACGCTGGCGGAGAAGGCCAAGCGGTTCCTCGAGGTCTGCTACGCCCGCCACATCCGAGCGCCGGGCCTCGTTGAGAAGTGCGCGCTGGACCCGCCCGGCGACCTGGCCTCGTGGAAGCCGCGCGACGATGACAACGACGGGCAGTACACCGCCATGTACCTGGCCATGCAGTCGTACCGCTACGCCGTCACGCGCGACCCGGCAGCCCGAACCGCCGCACGCAGGGCCTTCCGGGCGCTGAAGTTCCTCCAGACGGTGACGGGCACCCCGGGCTTCGTTGCTCGGACCGTCATACCGTCCGACTGGACCTCCATGGCCGATGCCAACGAGACCAGGGATGCCCGACAACTCGCCGACGAGCGCGCACGCGACCCGCGCTCCAAGTATGTGCCCGTGCGTTGGCGCCCCTCCGCCGACGGCAAGTGGCTCTGGAAGGGCGACACCAGCAGCGACGAGATCACCGGCCACTACTACGGCTACGCCCTCTACTACGACCTGGCGGCCGACGACGAGGACAAGGCCGAGGTCCGCGAGCACGTGCGCCGGGTCACCGACGGCATCATCGACGGCGGGCTGACCCTCGTCGACCTCGATGGAGCCCATACGCGGTGGGCAGTCTGGGCCCCAGAGCGGCTCACCGGCGACGGCAACTGGACGCCCGAGAGCGGCATCAACGCCGTGGAAATCCTCTCCTACCTGAAGACCGCGCACCACATGACCGGCGACGCGCAGTACGAGCGCCTCTACCAGGAGCTATACCGCAAGCGCGGCTACGACAAACTGGTGGACCGGGCCAAGACCGTCGACCCGGCCTGGCGAACCCACATCGACGACGAACTCCTGGCGCTGGCCCTACCCGCCCTGCTGCGCTATGAAACCGATCCGACGATGCTGCGCCGCTATCGGCGCGCCACCGAGACCTGGTACCGGGCCGTCAGCCGCGACGGTTGCCCGCTCTTCGACTACACGCTGGCCATGGCCACGGGATCGGCGCCGGACACGCGCGCCTCCATGCGCTTCCTGCGCGAGACGCCCATGGACCTGGTGCGCTGGAGGATGGACAACAGCCGGCGCGAAGACATCGCGCTCGTCCGCTCGCCCGAGCCGGAGGTACTCCAGACCAGCCGCCTGCTCTCGCCCGCCGAAACCTGCGTCATGCGCTGGGACAACCACCCCTTCGAAGTCGTGCAGGGTGACGGCGGAGCCACCGAGAGCGACGGCGTCTTCTGGCTGCTCCCCTACTGGATGGGCCGCTACCTGGGGCTCATCGGCAAGCCCTGACTCGGCTTGTCCGTCATAATGAGGCTATGCCAAGCATCCTCGAACGCACGACCTACCATGCGGTCTATGACGAGAGCGTCCTTGACGCGCTCCGCTACGCCCGGGACCACGGCTTCGCCGGGGTACAGGCGGCCGCCGAGCTGCCGCACCTCTCGCCGTTGCTCATGTCGCCCACAGAGAAGCGGGAGACGGCCGATTACCGCCATCGGCACGGGCTGCTCCTCTCGCTGCATGCGCCGGACGACGCAGCCGGCCTCTGCGGCCTGGACCCGGACCTGAGCGCTGCGGCGTTGACCTACCTGACGCGGCTCTTCAATGCCGCCGAGGAGTTGGGCGCCCACTGCGTGACGCTCCATGTCGGCCCCACGCCGCGTTTCCGGACCGATGAGCCCGAGCCGCGCCTGCTGCCCGAACCGGCGCGGGCCGCCATGCTTGCCGCCCTGGAGGCCAACCTTCGGCGCGTGGCCGGCATGGCAGGCGGCCGCTGCCTGGCATGCATCGAGAACTGCGGACTGGACGACGGCATGACCGCCCTGCTCCGGCCGTTGGTGCGGAAGCACTGGCTCTGGCTGGCGCACGACCTGACCAAGCCCGATCCCGGCGGCTTCTTCGCCCAGCACGTCTGGGCGGTGCGGCAGGTGCACCTGCACGGACCGACCGGAGACGGCCGTTCGCACATGGCGCTTGGCCCGGGGTGCGAAGGCCTGCTCCCACACATCCGCCGTCTGGAGCAGCATGACGTCCGCGAGTACTGCATCGAGGTCCGCCCTCGCGAGCGGGCGTCGGCGTCACTCGAATGGCTCCGCCAAGCCACGGAACAGGAGGCCTGACATGGGAGCCGCGCTCTGCCTACTCGCCGCGATCTCTTTCCTCGCGCCGCCGGCGCCGGTCGCCGCCAAGGCTCCGGCGCTGCACCGGTACTGGCCCCTCTACCCGCGGCCCAAGACCCTCGTCGTCATCCGAGACGCGCCTAATCGCGAGGCCGGCATGGTGCTCCAGACGCTGGCCGGGCTTGTGGCGCGTGAGGCGGCCCGGGGCGGATCCGAGATGATCTGGTACGATCTGGACCATCCGGCCTACCAGCTCTGGCGCCGCGAGATGCTGAAGCGGACCGGCGCCAAGGCGGTGACGCTGCCGCTCTGGAAGGCCGTGAGCCGCGCCCGGGCGCGCGGCGTGGTGCGGGGGTACATCCTCTTCCGCTACGATGCCTCAGACCGGCCCTTCCACCAGCCCGGCGAGCTCGACGCCTCGGCCAACGTGGCCACGTCGCTCTGCGCCTCGCTGGGAGCCGTTGCCGTGCCGGAGGGGCTGGAGGAGGAGGCCCGCACCCAGGGTCTGGAGCGCCTCCTGGATGCCCGCGGCATGACCGAGGAACAGTGCTTTGAGGCCTACCAGGCGCGGTTCTCCCGCAAGGTGCTGGCCATGATCGACCCCAAGGCGCAGGAGTGCCGCGCCGAGGCCGTGGCCGCCGGGGCCTTCGTCATGTCGCGCGAGGGAGCGCTCTACGAGAAGGCCCTCGCCCGGCTGGAGCCCGACTCGCCCGTCCTAGGCTGGGGCATCGGCGACGAGCGCCGCCTCACCGAGCCCAGCACCCGGTGGGGCGCCTTCCAGACCGCCACCAACTGGTGCCTCAACCTGCCGCCCCTCTCCACCGAGGCGCCCGGCAAGGGCTTCGCGGCGCAAAGCCTGCAGCCCCGGCCGGCCCGTAGCCTCTGGAACCTGAAATGGGAGGACGACGTCCACTACGCGGCGTTCGTCATGTCGGACGGCGACAACGTGCAGTGGCTCATGGGCAACTTCCTCATGGGCGAGAACTCGTGGTGGGGTAGCCCCGACCGAGGCAAGGCGCCCATCGGCTGGACCATCTGCAGCACCGACCTGGCGCAGGTCTGCCCCTACACGCTGGACTACCTGCGCACAACCGCCAAACCCGCCGATGACTTCGTGCTCATGACGGGCGGCTACCTCTACCCGGACCTGTACGGTGCCTCGCGCCCGTCAGCCGGCGCCATGCGCACCCACGCGTCGCGTATGGCGCCCTACATGGGCCTGAGCGGCATCCAGGCGATCTCGGCCAACTTCACCGAGTGGGACTCGCCCGCCGCCCGACGCTCGTGCGCCGTCATGGCCGAGGAGATGCCGGGCCTGGAGGGCATCCTGGCGTTCCAGTACTCGCCGTACACCGCGGGCAAGGGTCGCGTTTACTGGGTCCGCGGCGCAGGGCGCGAGGTGCCGGTGGCCTCGGCGCGCTACGCCATCTGGGCCAACTCGCCCTTCCCCGACGACGGCGGGCCCGCGCAGGTCGCGGATTGGCTGAACGCAATGCCATCACAAGGCCCGGTGGCTGGCGAGGCGAGCTTCAGTTGGGTCATCGTCCATGCCTGGTCCTACTTCAAGCCCGGAGTAGCCGGCGGCGCACCCGAGCCGGCGCTGGGCACGGAGCCCGGCGCCGTGCGGGGCATGACGCCCGTGCGCTGGTGCGCCGAAAGGCTACAGCCCCAGGTCCGGCTGCTCGGACCCACCGACCTGCTGCTCATGATGCGCTTGCGGCTACGCCCCGCCGAGACGCTGGCGCCTGCGCTTGCTGCACTGGAGAAGCAGATCGCCGCCCACGCCACGACGACCGCCACGCGAGCGGCAACCGCGTCCCTGAAGGAGGCCCGCGCCAGGCTGGCCGCAGGGACCTATCGGGAGTGCTTCGAGGCAGGCAAGCAGGCGGCGGCGCGGCTCAGCGGTCCTGAACAGCGGGCGCCGGTTGCGCTGGGCGGGCTCTTGGGGCCACAAGGTGCAGCAGCCGTTCGCGCTGGTTCGGCTCGAGTAGCCCCAGAGCGGCCGTCCAAGAGCGTTCCCGCTCGTCTTCGGCCAGTTGGTCGGCATCCGGGTCCGGGCCGTTCGGCCGGGCCCTGAGCGCCGCCTTCCGCTCCAGCCACGTGGCGTTGAGCCCCTCCACGCGGCGCCGCTGGTCGGGCGTCAGGCGCAGTTCTCCCGCCCGGTGGAGGATCAGGGCCGGCTCCGGCTGCCATTCCGGCGCTCCCGCGGTCATCGTCAGGCCGCCGGGCGCCCCTCCCGGCACTGTGGAGCCATGGGTGGCAGGCTTGCGCACCTGGTCGGTGAAGTACCCCACCACCAGGACGATCACCGCCCCGACGATCCCCATCACCGTGCCCGGCCCAAAGATGAGCCGCCGCCGCCCCGCCTGCCCGTCCCCGTCCTGGGCCATGGCTCCCTCCAGATGGATGCGCGATGGTGTATGCGCGTCGCGTGGATATGGTACTCGGTAAGGGCGGAGGACCATGGGTACCGGGGTCGCATGACCATCCACGAACTGCGCCGAGCCCGACCGGCGGCACCGGGGCTGTACCGGGCACGGGGGCAACGCGGGGGGGACACGGGGCAAGGTTGGCCGCTGATGGTGGCCACCACGTCGCACATCGCCATGTGCCGGCACACCAACCTGCATGGCGCGATCATTCAACCATGGCACCGAACAGGACTCCCCGCACCCCGCGCCGAATACCTAGCCATGGCGCTTCGTTCCCTTCGCAACCTGCTGCTCTTGCTCTTCGCGCCGCTGCTGCTCGCGGCGGCGGGGCGGGGTGACGTCACCGTTACGGTGCATGACCTGCCGCGGATGTTCATGCTTGATATCGCCAGCAAGGCCGAGACGGCGGTGGTGCAGGCATTCCTGCGCAAATACCCGCAGGTGCGGCTGAAGCGGGCGGCGGGCCTGCAGATCGGCGGCGGGTCCAACACGCTGGACATGATCCCGCTCATGCAGATCGCCGGCGATATCGCGCCGGATGTGCTCTACGTCAACTTCCGCATGAGCGACACATATGTGGCGTCGGGCTTCCTGCAGCCGCTAGATGAGTACGTCGCGCGCATCCCGGCGGCGGAGATGGCGCGGAGGGTGCCGCCCTCGATCCGCGATGTCTGCTACCGGCTCGGGCCCGACGGCAGGATGCACTGGTACACGCTGCCCACCAGCCGACTGGTGCGCGTGCTCTCGTGGCGGCGCGACCTCTTCGCGCGGGCCGGGCTGGACCCCGACCGGCCGCCGCGCACCTGGGACGAGCTGGAGGCCTTCTCGCGCAAGCTCTGCGACCCATCGAAGAACCGCTTCGGCATGTTCTTCATCAAGGGCGACATCTGCTCGTGGGACTTCGCGAACCTGGTCTGGTCGCGCGGGGGCGACATCGTGGCCACCGACGGCAAGGGCCACTGGAGGCCGCTCTTCAACACACCCGAAGCGGTGGACGCTCTGGCGTTCTACGTCCGCATGACCTGCCGCTGGTTCACCGCGCCGGACGGCAAGCGCTACCGTGGCTCGGCGCTGCGCGATACCTACTCGGACCTGACGACGCGGGACGACAAGGCCATGATGTTCAGCTATCTGGACAACAGGATGAACATCTACCAGCCCGAGATGATCGGTTTCGCGCCGGCGCCCTACCCCGAGGGCAAGGGGCGTAGCCGATCCGAGATCAACGCCGCTATGGTGGGCCTCTTCGCCGGTGTGAAGGACCCCGAGCAGGCCCGCGCCGCGTTCGACTACATGGCCTTCCTGGACAGCGACGAGGCCAACGCGATCCGGGTGAAGGTCTACATCCAGAACGGCTTCGGCAAGTTCGTGAACCCGGACCTGCTGGAGCGCTTCGGCTACCGCGACTACCTGAAGCAGGCCGACATGGAGTGGCTGCGGGTCTACAAGGACGCGCTGGTGAACGGCCGCTCGGAGCCGCACGGCAAGAACTGCTCCGTGGTCTACCGTGAGCTGAGCAAGCCGGTGGAGGAGGCCATCAACGACCCGCAGGCGCTGGCGGCGCTGGACCGGGGCGACGAGGCCGCGCTGCACGCACGCCTGAAGCAGATACTGGACCGCGCGCAGGCCGAGACCGCCCGGCGAATGTACGGCACCATGCCGCCCGAAATGGCGAGATCGCGGACGCGCATGGCGTGGGGTTTCCTCGTGCTGGCCTTCTCGGGCTTCGGGGCGGCGACGTTCTACCTGCTCCGCCTCTTCCGCCGGGAGGCGCCCGCGCCCATGCCCGGAGCGGCCCGCCGCCTCATGCCCGCGTTGCTGCTGCTGCCCGCGGTGGGCACGGTGGCCCTCTGGCAGTACACCCCGCTGCTGCGCGGCACGCTGATCGCGTTTCAGGACTACAGCATCATGGGCGACGCCCGGTTCGCCGGTGTGGCCAACTTCTCCAGCGTGCTCTTCGACCCCGGTTTCTGGCACGCCACCGGCGTCACCCTGCTCTATACCACTCTCTACATGGTGTTCGGCTTCCTCAGCCCCATCGGCCTGGCTCTGCTGCTCTCGGAGGTGCCGCGGGGCAAGGTCTTCTTCCGCACGATCTTCTACCTGCCGGCAGTGCTGAGCGGCCTGGTGGTGATCTTCCTATGGAAGAGCTTCTACCGCCCGGCGGGCCTGCTGAACGCGCTGCTGGGCGGGCTGGGCATCCACGTCACGGCCAACTGGCTCGACTCCCCAGCCCTGGCCATGGCTTCGGTGCTGCTGCCCATCATCTGGGCGGGCATGGGACCGGGCTGCCTCATCTACCTGGCCGCGTTCAAGATCATCCCCGAGGAGCTCTACGAGGCCGCCGAGCTGGAGGGCGCGGGGATGCGGGCCAAGGTATGGCACGTGACGCTGCCCAGCATTCGGATGCTGATCCGGATCAACGCCATCGGCGCCTTCATCGGCGCGTTCATGTCCAGCGACATGATCTTCGCCATGACGGGCGGCGGCCCCTACACCCCCTACGGCGCCACCGAGGTCGTGGGGCTGCAGCTCTTCTACACGGCCTTCCTCTACCTGAAGTTCGGGCTCGCCAACGCCATGGCCTGGGTGCTGGGCTTCATGCTGCTGGGCTTCACGCTGCTACAGCTCAAGAACCTGAGCCGCGTGCAATTCCGGGCGGGGAAGTAGCGCCATGCCCATCCTTCCCGCCATCGGCCGCAAGTCACCCAAGATCCGGCTCGTCATCGCGGCGATCTACGCGCTGCTCATCCTGGGCGGCGTCACCATGGTCTACCCGCTGCTGGTGATGCTCTCGGGCAGCGTGAAGGGTCAGGCGGATGTGGAGCAGATGGACGCCTTCCCCGAGTTCCTGCGCTCGCCGAAGCTCCGGTTCGCGCGGTTCATGGAGGATCGCTACGGCACGCTGACCAACCTCTCCAGCGCCTACGGCCGCGAGGTGATGCGCTTCGCCGAGCTACCCGACGCGCCGGGCGCGGAGCGCGTGGCGCTGCTCCAGGCCTTCCTTCGGACGCAGGATCGGCCGCCGGACCACTTCTACTGGCCGGCCGAGTCGGGCAACGTGCAGTCGATGCAGCTCCGCAACTTCCGGCTCCTCCGCGAGGAGCTCCGCGCCGAGTGCGGCTCCGTGGCGGAGTTCAACCGCCGCTACGGGCTGCCGATCACCACGTGGAACGACTTTCCAGGCGTGCTGGACAACCCGGCCACGAAGGAGTTCAGCTACGAGCGGTCCGCCCTGTACGACCGCTACCTCCGCTTCAAGCGCGCTCTGCCCGCCGCCGACCGGGCCTGGGTGAACGTGGACGGGCTCTACGTCCTGGCGCAGGAGAAGATGGCAGGCGTCAAGTCGGGAGCGTGGCCGCGCCGGTCGATCCTGGCCGAGAAGATGCCTCCGGGACGCGAGGGCAAGTCCTGGGCCGAGTTCGTGAAGCACGGCCTGAACTGCCTCTTCGTGCGTCTGGACGAGACCGGGCTCGCAGGCTTCCGCGCCGACCTGTCGCGCCGGTTCGGCGGCGACGTGCGCAAGATGAACGCTCTGCTCGAGACGCGCTACGCCTCCTTCGCCGAAATCGGCGGCACGCTGGACGAGCTGCGAGACAGCGCCCTCTTCACGGCCTACACGCAGTACATCACGGATCGGTGCCCGCCGGAGCGCCTGCGGGTGGACGCGATCAACACGCGCTACCGGGCCTACGCCGCCGAGCGCAGGCCCGATGCAGCCCAGACGGCGCCGCCCATCGCCGCCTACGACCACGCGGTCTTCGAGGCGACGCACCGGGCCTGGCTCACGGAGGCGCTGACCCGAAACTACCGGATCGTGGGGGGCTACGTCACCGTCTACGGACGGGCGGTGCTGAACACGGTGGCGCTCATCGGGCTCAGCGTGCTGGCGGCGCTGCTCGTGAACCCCGCCGCGGCCTACGCCCTATCGCGCTTCCGGCTGAAGAACACGTACAGCATCCTCATGTTCTTCCTGGCCACCATGGCCTTCCCCGGCGCGGTGACCATGATCCCCAACTTCCTGCTCCTGAAGGAGCTGCACCTGCTGAACACCTACTGGGCGCTGGTGCTGCCGGGACTGGCCAACGGCTTCAGCATCTTCATCCTGAAGGGCTTCTTCGACAGCATCCCGCAGGAGATGTACGAGAGCGCCATGCTGGACGGCGCGGGCGAGTGGGTGATGTTCTGGCGCTTCACCATGGCCCTGAGCACGCCCGTCCTGGCCCTCATCGCCCTCGGCGCCTTCACGTCGGCCTACAGCGCCTTCATGTTCGCCCTGATCATCTGCCCGGACGAGAAGATGTGGACCATCATGGTCTGGCTCTACCAACTGCAGCAGACGGCGCACCAGAGCGTCATCTTCGCCGCGCTGGTCCTCGCCGCCCTGCCCACGCTGCTGATCTTCATCCTGGCCCAGCGCGTCATCATGCAGGGCATTGTTGTGCCCATTGAGAAGTAGCGGAACTGGCATGCACAGCAGTCCGTAGGTACACCTGGGTCCTCGCCGATCAGCACCTGAGTGCTCAGGCTTCCAGGGCCCAGGGAGTGCGATACTATGAACCGCTTTGCCTTCACTCTACCGGCGGCACTGGTCCTGTTGATGACCACGCTGACCGGTTCGGCGAGCGCACAGCTTGCCCGTTTGGTCGCCGTTAAGACGGCAGCCGCCGATGTCATCGTCGTTGAGGCCGAGACTGCGCCGGGCGCGGCTACCCCGTCGCAGGCGCCGGCCGACTGGGCCGTGGACGGCGCGGCCCCGCTGGCCGTGGGACGGGGGTCGGTGCCCTCAAACCAGGCCATCAACCTGGGGGCGTTCTACCCTGTCACCATGCTTCACTCGTACTACCTGGTCCTGCCCGGCCGGCTAGTCGCCGGCAAGGCCTACTCCATCCGCACACCATTCGGACAGGCGTCGCTGGCATTCCATGACTCCACGACCCTGTGTGCGAGCCTGAAAGTGAACCAGGAGGGCTACTGGCCCCGCGGCCGGGCACGCTACGCGATGTTCGGGGCATACCTCGGCGACCTGGGCTCGCGCAAACTGCCGGTCCCGCCGACCTACAGGGTACGCTCGCTGGTGACGGGTCAGGACGTAGCGACCGGCACAGCCACCTACTGGGGTGACGACACCCCGGCGCGCAAGGTCGGCACAGGCGAGCACGCCTACCGCCTGAACCTATCCCAGACGCCCGTAGGCGGTCCCTACGTGGTGATTGTCGACGGCATCGGCCGCTCGTATCCCTTCAGCATCAACGCAACGACCTCTGAACGCATCGCGTTCGTCCATACGAGGGGCCTGTACCACCAGCGTTGCGGCGCCAGCATTGATGCGGCACACTCCGATCACCCGAGGGCGGTCGGCCCTGCGCATCTCGTGGCATACGATACGGATGCAACCAACCACTACGGGTTCCTGTCAGGCACAACGCTGGGCCCGGCGCGCCCCATGCGCGGCGGCTACCATGACGCCGGTGACTTCGACCGCCAGCTCACCAATCTGCAGGTTCCGGCATGGATGCTTAACCTGTACGAGGCGTTCCCCGCCGGGTTCACCGACGGGCAGTACGACCTGCCCGAGTCGGGCAACGGGATCCCGGACTGGCTGGACGAGTCGCTCTGGGGCGTCGCCCTGTGGGAGTCGCTACAGGATCCCGACGGGGCCGTCCGCGGCGGCGTTGAGGCCCAGCGCCACCCGACCTACGGCCAGGTGGATGCGGCATCCGACAACCTGACGTACCGAACCTACGGCAAGGACGCCCCGGCAACCGCCATGTCGGCCGGGCTTTTCGCCCACGCGGCCCGCCTGCTGGAGCCGTTTGACCAAGCCCGTGCCGGCCAGTTACTCGACAGGGCGCGGCGGGCATGGGGCTGGGTACAGGCGAGCCCACAAGCCGAACTGAGGCGCGCGCACCTGATGTATGCGGCCCTGCACCTGTATCTGGCGACGGGAGAGGCCGAGTACCACGACGCCTTCCTCTCCGCGGCTCGGTTCCTTGTCACCAACAC
>CAISJD010000142.1 GCA_903885605.1 uncultured Chthonomonas sp.
CTGAAGGCGCTGCGGCTGGTCCAGGTCCCGTAGCCCGCCCGCGTTTGTATCCTCCATACCGGCCCCCGGCCCCCTACGGTTCGGGGGCCGGTTTGCATGTGCTTGCCCGCACGGAGTGTGATCCCCATCGATCGGTGTCATAATAGGCTGACGACGTCTATGATAGCCTATGAGACATATGGGGAGGAGAGCCATGACCGAGCACGAGCCGGCGCCGACGGAGGAGTTTCTGTCGCTGGAACAGGCGGTGCGGTTTCTGGGCATCAGCCGGCCCACGATCTACCGCATGCTGGCCGCCGGCGACCTGAACGGGCTGCGAGTGGGGCGCCAGTGGCGTTTCAACAGGGCCGATCTGATGGCCTACATGGCCCGCACACAGGCTGCGCCGGGGCCGCGCGTGTTGGCCGACGCCGAGGGAGAGCTGGCGTTCTTCGCTCAGGAGGCATCCAAGCTCGCGCCCGCCGATGGGGAGGTGGACACCGGCGATGCACCGCCTGACACCGCCGCCGTGGCGCGCCTTTGCGCCGCAATCGTGCGCCTCGCCCTGGCACTGCGGGCCTCCGACCTGCACATCGAGCCGCGTAGGCTCGACGGCGAGGAGTGCGCGCTGGTCCGGTACCGGATCGACGGGGCGCTGCACGTCGTGCGCCGGATGCCCAAGCGGCTGCTGGAGCCGGTGGTCGATCGCCTGAAGGCCATGGCCGGCCTGGACCTGGGCGAGCGCCGCCTGCCGCAATCCGGGCGGATCCCCGCCAGCTTCGGCGATGCCGAGTACGAACTGCGCGCCGCCACGCTGCCGGTCCTTGGCGGCGAGGCGATCACGCTCCGAGTGCTGCCGCGCGATGCACAAATACCCGACCTTGGGCGCCTGGGCCTCTCCGACGGCCTCCGCTTCCGGCTCGACGCCCTCCTCCACAGCCCCAACGGCATCCTGCTGGTCTCCGGTCCCACCGGCAGCGGCAAGACGACGACCCTTTATGCCGCGATGCAGTCGATCTCCGGAGACGGGGTGAAGACCATGACCGTGGAGGATCCCGTCGAGATGGTCATCCCCAACGCCACCCAGGTTGCGGTGAGCCCGCGCGGCGGCATCACGACGGCCTCGGCGCTGCGGGCCGTCATGCACCACGACCCGGATGTGATTATGCTGGCCGATGTCATGGACCGGGAGACTGCCGACACGGCCGTGCAGATTGCCATGAACGGCCACCTGGTCCTATGCCAGCTCCACGCCGACAGCGCCGCCGGGGCCATCGACCGCTTCGTGTCGCTCTGTTCCGATCCCTACTACCCGGCCGCCACGCTCCTCGGCGCGCTTAACCAGCGGCTCGTCCGCCGGGTCTGCGCGGAGTGCGGCTCCGAGGAAGGAGCCCCTCCGCCTGCGGCGCAGCGCCTGGCCGAGGTCGCCGGGGGCGCCGAGGACGTTGGTGCGGCGTGGCGTCGCGGCTCCGGCTGCCCGGCCTGCCGGATGACCGGCTATCGGGGTCGTGCGGCCCTGTACGAGCTGATCACCATCGACCGCGTCCTTGCCGATGCGATCCGCTCGCAGGCGTCAGCCGACGAGTTGGGCGCCGCGGCGCTGGCGCAGGGGCAGGAGAGCCTGGCCGTCGACGGGCTCCGGAAGTCAGCCTCGGGCATCACGACCCCCGAGGAGGCGCTCCGCGTGCTCGGCGTCGCCCCCTAACCGTCTCCGGTTGCCGGGCTGCCCAGCACGGCTCGGTGGCCGGCGCGCATCTCCTCCATCTCGGCCAGGCTGCGGGGCCAGTCCTCGTGCAGCAGGCGCGAGAGGGCCCGGTCGGCCAGCAGCTTGCCGCCGGTCTGGCACTCGGCGCAGTAGTTGGCCTCGTTGTCGGCGTAGGCGATGCGTTGGACCGGCGCGCCGCAGACGGGGCAGGGAAGCCCGAAGCGGCCATGCACCGCCATCTCGGGCCGGAAGGCGGTCACCTTCTCGGGGAAGCGTCCGTTGCGCTCGGTACGGAGCCTGTCAGTCCACTCGCCGATGACGTCGACGAGCGCGGCGCGAAGCCGCTCCATCTCGGCGTCGTCCATCTGCGTGGTGAGCTTGAAGGGCGAGAGGCGTGCCCGGTGGAGGATCTCGTCCGAGTAGGCGTTGCCGATGCCGGACAGGAGGCGCGGGTCGGTGAGTGCGCGCTTCACCGTGTGGCGTTCGCGGCGCATGGCCTCGGCGAAGGCCGCGGGCGTGGCGGTCAGCGGCTCGATGCCGCCCGGGTCCAGCGCCGCCACCTCGTCGGCGCCGTGCAGCAGGTGGAGCGAGGCGCGCTTGCGCTGCGAGGCCTCGGTCAGCAGCAGCACGCCCTCGCCAAACCGGAAGGCGAGCAAGTTCATCTTGCCGCCTGCGGAGGCATTCGGTGCGCGCCAGTGGAGGCGGCCTGCGATCATCAGGTGGATCACGGCGAAGTGGTCGTCATCGAACGCCAGCACAACACGCTTGCCCATCCGAGAGACATCGATGACCGCCCTCCCGGCAAAGTCGTCAGGCTTGGGGCTTACGGTACGGAGCACAAACGGGCTGCGGACCTCCAGGCTCCTGATCGTTCGCCGTGCCACGACCTCCTGGAGGGCCTCCACGTAGACGGTGATGTCGGGTAACTCGGGCATGGGCGATCCCCCTCGCGGTGTGCCTCATGCTACCGCGTCCATGCCGAAGTCCGGCAGGCCCGCAACGCCAACAGGGCCAAGAGCGCGGACCTATGCCTTAGGAAACGGTCACTCCTGAGGTGAGCGCCCACTCCCGCGGGTTGGTTCGCCGCCGGTTGCACCGTCGACAACGTCAGCCCTTGACGGTGTTATCGATGGCGGCGACGGCCACGCTGCGCTGCCTGCGCCTGTCCGGCTCCGGGCGGCTGCCGGGCTTGGGGTATGGTATCCATGCGCCGCGTGTGCCGGATCGGAGTTCGCGGCGCCTGCGAAAGGATGGCTAGATGCGACCTGTCTGTGTGATCGTGCGCGACGGCTGGGGCTACAACCGGAACCCGCACGCCAATGCGGTCTTCGCCGCCCGCACTCCTAATATCGACCGACTCAAGAGCCGCTATCCCTGGACGCTGCTGGACGCCAGCGGCGAGCCCGTGGGCCTGCCCGACGGCTACCAGGGCTCCAGCGAGGTGGGCCACCTGAACATGGGCGCCGGCCGCATCGTGGTGCAGGAGCTGAAGCGGCTCGACGAAGGCCTGGCCTCCGGCGAGGTCTTCCGCTATGAGCGGTGGGTCGCGATGATGGCCGCGTGGAAGGCCGGCGGCGGTCGGCTTCACCTCTTCGGCCTGCTGCAGGACGAAGGGGTCCACGCCCATCAGGAGCACCTCTTCAAGGTGATGCGCCGCGCCCGCGCCGAGTGGCCCGAGGGCGAGATCATCCTCCATCCCTTCCTCGACGGCCGCGACACGCCGCCACGCAGCAGCATGGAGTACGTGGCCGCGCTCAAGCAGGTGATGGCGCAGGTGGGCGGCTGCCGCATCGGCACCGCCATGGGCCGCTACTACGCCATGGACCGCTCGCGCAACTGGGCCCTGACCAGCCAGGCTTACGAGTGCATCGTGGCGGCCACCGGCCGGCCGGGCGGCGACATCGAGGAGGCCATCGCTGAGAGCTACGCCGCCGACCGCACGCCCGACGGCGCGGAGATGGTAGACGAGTACCTCCCACCCTACGTGCTCGGCGGCTACGACGGCATCCGAGACGGCGACTGCGTCTTCCACACCAACTACCGCCAGGACCGCGCCGCGCAGCTCACCATGGCGTTCGTCAGCGATGACTACGCGGGCGCCCGCTCCCGGAGGCCGAAGGTGACCTACCTCGGCTTCACCCGCTACTACGACGAGCTGGAGGAGTACCTCCTGCCGCCGATGAGCGAGGGCGGCGGCATGAACCGCTTGCTGGGCGAAGTGGTGGCCGAGGCGGGCCTGCGGCAGCTCCGCATCGCCGAGACGCAGAAGTTCCGCCATGTGACGAGCTTCTTCAACGGCAAGAGCACCACTCCCTACGCCGGCGAGGACCAGGTGGAGATCAAGGGGCGCTTCGACCCGGCTATGTTCGCCGTCCATCCCGAGATGGACGCCTACAACGTGGCGGATGAGGTGCTGCGCCGCCTCGAGGAGAACCCCTACAGCTTCATCGTGGTCAATTTCGCCAATGGCGATATGGTGGGCCACACGGGCATCTTCGCCGCCGCGCAGAAGGCGGTCGAGGTGGTGGACGAGTGTGTGGGCAAGGTCGTGGACCGGCTGCTGGAGCTGGACGCGCACATCCTGATCACGGCTGACCACGGCAACTCGGAGCAGATGCTGGACTACGTCACCGGCAAGACGAAGACCAGCCACACGCTCTGCCCGGTGGAGTGCCTCTACGTGGCCTCCGATTCGTCGGAGCGGAACCTCATCCCGCGTGGCAAGCTGGCCGACATCGCCCCCACGGCGCTGCACCTGCTGGGCCTGCCCGTGCCGGCGGAGATGACGGCGGAGTGCCTACTGGCCGAGTAAGCCCTCGGTCTGGGTCTGGTGCGCGGCTGCCGAGGGAAGCCCCCCGGCCGCCGCGCTTGCGTCTGGCCTGTCGCTAAGGCCTCGGGATGACCGGGGCCGTGCCGCACCGGGGACGCACCGATAGCCGCGCCAGTCCCGGGTAGTCCGGGTAGGGCATGGCTCGCACCTCCTCCTCGCCCTTGCTGGGGCAGTTGGCGTCGACCCAGGCGATCAGCTTCTGCAGCTCCTCGCCTGTCACGCGGACGCCGTGGTGCGTGCCGTTGGACGCCATATCGACCAGGCGGCTGGCATACGATAGGTGCTTCATCGGCGGCATGGTGGCGTAGCTGCGCGGGTCGCTCTGCTCGAAGTCCTCGCACTTCAGCGCCCCGGCCAGCCCGGAGTTCACCAGCGTCAGGTAGGGCTCGCCCCAGACGCCTGACGGGCGCTCGGTCAGGTCCAGCGCCTTGCGTCCCGCGCCGGCGCCGGTGTGGCACGAGCCGCAGTGCCTGGCCAGCACGGGCCGCGCAAAGCCGCCGTAGCTCACCGTCCGTTGCCCCCACGAGGGCGCGACGATCGGCGCAGGCGGACGGGACGTTGCAAGGCCGCGCCGGGCCGCCGGCGTGACGCTGTGCATCTCATGGCAGCCCACGCAGCCGCGCTTCTCGCCGGGCATGAGGCCGGTGAAGGAGCGCATAGTCTGGAGTGCGCGGCCGCGACGGTCCAGCAGTTGGAAGTGGAGCGGCACGCCGGCCGGCGCCTCGAAGTGGACCGAGCCGTCGGCCGCCACAGGCGCCGTGCCCAGGATGCGCTTGTAGCCCTCCTCCTGGAAGCCCGAGAGCGAGGGGCCGGAGTAGCGGCCGTCGCGGGTCCACTGGCTGTAGGTCTTCGGGTCCATAGCGATCACACGGAGCGCCGCCACCTTGCCGCGCAGCTCCGGGGCGCCCTCGGTGACGTTGGCGCTGAAGAAGGAGCCCGGCTGCGTGGGCTTGCGCTCGGCGCCGGTGCCCGGCCAGGTTACTCGGCTGGGCAGGGCCGGAGGCTTCGGCCTCGCACGTAGCGGCATGGCGTGCCAGATGTGGTGGGCGCCCTCGTAGATCAGCTCGCGGTTGCCCCAGACGTCCATAAGATAGAGCGCGAACTTGCCCTTGCGCTCGGCTGAGACGAGGAAGAGCGTCTCGGAGAGCGGGTAGGGGGTCTTGTACGCGCTGAAGCGGCCGGAGGTGTGGTAGTCGGCGTTCTCCTTGGGGTCCACCGGCGGCCGTCCGCACTCGGGCCACGCGGTCTCGGCCGTGACCTTGGTGAGCCCGTGCGGGAAGTTGCGTCCCTTGGACGGGTCGAGGATACCGATGGAGCCGGCGAACCAGTTGTGGTGCGCCAGCCCCGTGAACATGACCCGGTTGCTGCCGGGGATGGCCCGCGGCTCGCCCAGGTGGTCCGGCCAGACGCTCTGGTTGCCCCAGAAGGTGGCGGTCCCCGTGCCGTCAGGGTTGGTGGTCCAGAGGCTCTGGATACGCCAGAGCGCCTTGTCCGTGTACTCCCAGCGCGAGTAGATGAGGCGGCCGTCGTTCATCACGGTCGGGCACCAGTCCGGCTCGCTGTTCTGGCTGACCAGGTAGACGTTGCCGCCGTCGGCATCGCACCTGGCCAGTACGTAGGAGAAGGTGTAGGGCATGCACCGGACGTAGGAGTTGCAGCGGCTGCTGGCAAAGGCGATGTGGCCGTCGGGCAGGTAGACGGGGTCAATGTCGTCGTAAGGACCCGCCGTGAGCTGCCTCAGGCCGGTGCCGTCCGCGCCGATCTCGTAGAGGTGGAACGCGCCCTCGTCCCAGGGCTTCATGCAGAAGAGCACGCGCTTGCCGTCGAAGGAGACATCCGGGCTCCAGAAGGCGCCGGGCTTCTCGGGCGCCAGCTTGGTGAGCCTGCCGCCGGGGTTCAGGCCGTCGAGGAGCAGCAACCGCCCTCCGGGCATGGCCATCATGCCGTTTCGGTGGCGCGCCTGGTGCTGCCATTCGACGCCCTGCGGGTAGGGCTGGTCGATGAAGAGCACCTTGCTGAAGTCGACCTCGGGGCTCTTCAGCATGAGGCGGCGCTTTACTGCGCGTATGGCCAGGTAGGTGCGTCGGACCTCGGGGCTGTCGTGCGGCGCTTCGGTTACCGCCGATCTGCCGGCCTCGGCCATGCGGGCGATCTCGTCGGGCGTCGCGGGCCGGGGCAGGATTTCGACCTCGTCCATCGAGCCCACGAAGGCGCCGCTACTGGTGGCCGCGCCGCGTCCGCCCAGCGTGAAGTTCGCCGCGATGGGCTTCGGAGCGCCCACGAAGGGGCGTGAGCCGTCGGGTTTGCCGTCTACGTAGAGCGCCACCGTCTTTCCGTCCACGACCATGGCGACATGGTGCCAGGCGCCGTCGTCGACACGCGTCTTGCCGTCCAGCACGTTGCCGTCGGCGTCGGTCCACTGGTGGCCCCGCACGACGCCCTGATAGCTCATGAACAGGAAGTTCCCTGCGCCCACGCCGGAGCCCAGGATATCGGCTTCCTGCGAGGTCGTGCTGATCCATGCTGTGAGCGTGTATCGCGCGGCGGCGATCTCGGGCGGCGTCGGCCCGCAGTCGACCGCTCCTGCTCCCGACCACGCCGCCGCCAGACCTGCCACGCCGGGCTCCCGGGCGGGGAATTCGCCGCCGACCCCGTTCCGCCTGTGCGCCGAGGTGTCGATCGGCGCGCCGCCCTTCTCCTCCTCGAAGCTCCAGTGCACCAGCGCGTCAGGCGTGGCGGGCAGGCCTTTGGTGGCCAAGGCTGCGGGTGGTGGGGCGGGTAGCTGGGCCTCGAGTTCGGCCAGTTCGGCCAACTCGCGTCGCACGTCGACGGGGCGCGGCCCGTTCGCCAGCCGGTGCGCCACCGCGCGCGCCCAGCCGATCTCCTGCCGTGCCCGCCGGGCCAGCGGGCGGCCCTCGGCCTGGTAGAGCCAGTCGGCCTCCAGCATGGAGGCGGCCTCGCCGGGCTCCAGGTCGCGGGTGGCGGGTTCGACCGGGTTCGTCACGATGGGCGCCACCTCGTGCGGCATGGGCGGCGGACCGGCGTCGCGCCCGATCGCCACCGCGCCGACCAGCGCCGCCAGGAGGACGGCCGCGCCCAGCGTCAGCGCCGCGTGCGCCGATCCCGACTGATTCGGACCGCGTCTCATTCCCATCGTATCGCCTCCACAGGGTCCTTGGCCGCCGCACGCAACGCCGGCGCCACTCCGAAGATGAGCCCCACGGCCGTGCAGACCGTCAGCGCGGTGCAGACCGCCACGGACGTGATGACGGGCTTGAGCGGCGTCAGGTGCGACACCGTCGCGCAGACGCCCTGGGCCAGCGCCAGCCCGGCCGCGCCGCCGAGGATGCAGATGCAGATCGCCTCCGCCAGGAACTGCCGGAAGATGTCGGCCCGCGTGGCGCCTACGGCCTTACGGATACCGATCTCCCGCGTGCGCTCCGTCACGGTCACCAGCATGATGTTCATGACGCCCACGCCTGCCACCACCAGCGATACGGCGCTGATGCCGCTGAGCAGGGCGGTGATGATGCCGAAGACGCGGAACATGGCCCCCAGCAGCGTCTCCTGGGTCAGCACGCTGAAGTCGTCATGGCCGCCATGGTTGGCGCGCACCTCGCGTCGGACCTGCTCCAGCACCGACGCGGGCGCTTTGCGGTAGTCCGTCTTGAGGAAGATGCGGTTCACCTGCCCCTCGGGGAAGTAGCGCTTCGCCGTGCGGAATGGTATGTAGGCCACGTTGGCGAAGGAGAAGACGCCCATCGAGAGCGACGACTCCGGCTCCGGCGCCAGCGTGCCCACCACGCGGAACGGCTTGCCCCGGATGGCAACCGAGCCGCCCAGCGCCGGGCCTCTGCCGAAGATGACGTGACGCGGTGTATCTGCCAGGACGCACACGGGCTGGTCGGCTTCGGTTCTGCTCCAGACGCGTCCCTCGGCAAGCTCCGTCGGGCGCATCGTGAAGATGATGGGCTCGGACGCCACCACCAGCGACGAGGCAGACTCCTTGCCGTACTCGACGCTGCCCGCCGTGAGCATCATCGGGCAGGCATGGGAGACGCCCGGTATGCGACGGATGAGCGCGACGTCGCTCTCCTTCAGCGTACTGAGCGATGCCAGCGACATGAAGTTCGGCATGCCGCCGGGCGCAAGCTTGCCCGAGACGAGCGTCACCAGGTCGGCGCCCAGCCGCTGCAACTCATCGTCGATGTCCTTCTCCACACCACGCGCCAGGGCCACCAGCAGCACGGCGCTGCCGACGCCGATGGCGACCCCGAGCACGGTGAGGACGCTGCGGAGCCCGTTGTCGACCAGGGATCGGCCGACCCCTCGGAAGACGCTGATTGCCTTGCGCATGGGCTCCGCTCGGTTCCGCCGGCTACTTGCCGGTCAGCAGCGTGATGTAGTCGCGCGCCACCTGCAGATCCTGAAGGGCCTCTTGCGCGGTGCACATGGGCGGGATCTCGCCCTTGACGGCGCGCACGAAGTTGATGGCCTGCTGGCGCATGGCGTGGACCCACGGGAGCGTCGGCGAGGTCAGGACCGGGCCGCCGGGCGCGGCGTCGTTGTAGACCTCCAGCTTGCCGGGGCGGTTGCTGGCCAGCGGCGCGGGGAGGTCGATCTTCACCCAGGCGCGCTCGAAGGCCACCAGGGCCGACTCCTGCCAGTCGATGCTCGTCGTATAGGGCGACATCTCGATGGTGGCCGTGACGCCGCTCTCGCTCTGGACCACCAGCATCACCTCGGTCGGGTCGGCGTAGACCACCTTGTAGGGCTCGCCCAGCAGGTGGCGCATGAGGTTCACCTGGTGGATGTAGTAGTTCACGAAGCCGATGTAGCGCTCGTAGGTGGGCGCGTCCATGTCCTCGGCCGGGGCGTCCCACTCCAGCGGCGGCATGGGGTCGTCGCTGCCGATCATGTCGGTGAAGCCGTTGGCCACCCAGTCGCCGGCCGGCATCAAGATGCGGACGTAGCGCATCTTGCCGGCCGCGCCCGAGGCCTGCAGGTCGGCGATGGCCGCCTTGCCTGCCATGGTGGCCGGGTCGCTCCGCTTGTGGTAGCCGACCATGTGCCACGAACCGCCCGCGGCCAGGGCGTCGAGGACCTTCCGCCCGGCGGCGATGTTGCCCGCCAGCGGCTTCTCGGTGAAGATTGGGATGCCGTACGAGGCCAGGTCGGAGATGAGCACGCCGTGCCGCGTGAAGGGCTGCGAGGCCACGATGCCGTCGAGCTTCTCCGCTGCCAGCATGGCCTTGTGGTCCGGGTAGACCTTGGGCACGCCGTACTTCGCCGCCACGGCCGCTGCTAACTTGGGCCGCACCTCGGCGATGGCCACCACGTCACAGTCCGGGATGGCGGCGTAGTTGCGCAGGTGCGCGCACTGCCCCATGCCTCCGACGCCGACAAAGCCGATCCTGGGTTTGGACATATTCACTTGCTCCTATCCGTGGATGCGCCCGATGGCGCGTACTACCGCGTTCCTGTCGACCGCCGTGGCATCAGTATGATGACACGCACATCCTCGCCCGTATGCCGCTGCCGGACCGTCAGGCGGCGCGTCCCGGGCGACCATCTCCATCCGAGTTCCTCTGGCCCCGTCTTTCGGGTGCGAGGCAGGTCGGTGGAGCCCCATCGCACCGCCCGCGGCTCGGCGATGCCCGAGATCACGGTCTCTGTGACCCACCCCACATGGTAGGCCAGGTCGAAGGCGACGGAATCGCCCTGGCGCCGGAAGCCGCTCAGCCGCCCGCGCGTGGTGAGGTGGATGTTGCCGCCCGGGCCGCGCAGGACGTCCGACGAGAGGTCCGCCGGGCGCGGCTCACCCAGTAGCGTGCGAAGCGGTCCCTCCAGCCGGATGGGGCTGATGAAGGCCGGGAGGATCGTGTTGGAGCCCAGATGCCATGTGTCAGGCAGCAACCCCGTCACGGGCGCCTTGTCGAAGGTCTGGTTGCACCCGCTCGCCACCACGCCCGCCACAGCCGGCCGCAGCACCGGGTCGTCCACGTGCCGGAGCAGGGCCTGCACGCTCTGCGCCCAGCAGAGCCCGCACCACTGCACCAGGTTGCCGAACCAGGTGACCACGTAGAACGAGGTGCCGAAGACCGGGATCGAGCCGTAGGGGGTCGGGTGGCGCGCTGCATCCGTGAAGACGCGGCTGCCGGGATAGGCGCCCGCGACGCCGGGGTTCGGGTCGTCCGCCTTGGGCTCGGGGATGACGCAGCTCATGCCGGGGCCCGTGCCGGGCGCCTGGTACGAGTAGAGGAACGGCAGGCCGGTCCGAGCCCAATAGCGCGCCCGCTCCAGCCACTTACGTTCGCCGGTCAGTTCGTAGCCGATCCGGTAGCAGTCCGTGGCCACGGCCGCCGCGTAGATGTCCGGGATGTCCTTGTGGACCTCCCAGGTCTGCGAGCCGGCCGGCACGTCGAAGCGCATCATGCCATGCAGCGCCTTGAGGCCGGACCGGACCGAGGCCGGGTCGCCCGTGGCCAGCGCGTGCTGCAGGATCGGCAGGGCGTTGACGGCGCAGAGCCCCACGCAGGAGGTGCCCGCGCGCCCGAGGTCGCTCCGCTTGCCTCCGGTGAACTCCCGGCATCGCGCGGCCACATCCGGCGTGCAGACGTAGGGCCAGGTCCCGTCCGGCGCCTGCGTGGCGATGGCGGCCGGCGGCGGCCCCGGCTGCAAGGAGGGGAGCGCGAGGTCGGGGCGCGACGCCGCGGAGAGGCCGGCGGTTGCGGCGATCCCCATCTTGCCGTGGCGGAGCGCGTAGTCCAGCACGTTCGCCTCGATATCAGGCCTCGGACCGGGTTGCTCGCCTGTGCGCCAGTGGTTCACATAGCCCCGGCCCGGCACACGGCAGGTCTCCGTCCAGCCCCGCGCCACATCCTCCATGAAGGCCGACAGGGGCTTGGGCGTCCTGGGCGGCGCGGGCTGCCCGTAGGCGCGGTACCAGAGCGGCACGGCGTCCACCACCTCGGCGCGTGGCGCACAGAGCAGCTTGCAGCGGAGCCGCACCGTCTGCCCGGCCGCCATGTCGAACCCCGGTCCGGACGAGGCGCGCTCGTTGGCCCGCCCGAACTCCGGCGCCGAGGGTACGAAAAGCCCGGCGAGGTGGTTGGCTTGCCCATCCAGGAAGTTGGGCGAGGCGAACTCGGCCATGGGCATGGCGTGGCCGGGAGCCCATGTGGCGCGCGCGTCCCAGAGCAGGCCCACCAGCGCATCGCGCGTGGCCACGGTTGCCAGCGGCACGGTGATCTGGTAGGGGAGGGGAGCGGTGCGCAAGCCCAGGCTCTCGCCGACGCTTTCGGTGTCTGACGACCGCCCCGCCGCGCCCAGGTACTCCAGCCCCGGCAGGATCGCCCCGGTTCGACGCGTGCCGCTACCGCCTTCGCCCGCCAGCACGGTGGGAGCGCCGAAGCGCAGGAGCTGGAGCGCCGAGCCCGCGGTGAAGGTGGCGTCGCAGTCAATCCACGGCTTGCCCGGCGCGGCGTCGAACCGAAGCCTGACGGCTCCGAGGCCGTCGCGCAGGTCCGCCTGCAGCGTGGCGCTGCGGGGAGTGCGGCTCACCAGGCGGAAAGCCGGCACCAGATGGCTCACCCGTCCCTGCCGCGCTACCACGACGCTGCTCAGCGGGGTGCAGAGGGCGGCGCGCACCGACTTGCCGCTTGCCAGGGCCGCAAGCCACGCCGCAGAGACAGGTCCGCGCCCCGCCAGTTCGGCGCGGGATAGTCCGCCACCGATGGGGATCACCGGGCCGCCTCGAGGAGCGACGACGCACTCGGCCATCAGTCCGGTCTGTTCGCCGACGCCCACCTGAGCCGTGTAGCGCCCGCCGCCCGCCGCCACGCGCACGGGCCAGGTCCAGCGCCAGACGCCGTCCGCCTCGCCGCTCCGCACCGCCGCGCCGGTCCCGAGCCGAGCCGCCAGGGCGCCCGAGAGCGGGCCGCCGACGTTGGCGACATCAAGGGTCAGCATGACGGCGGTTCCCGCCGGCGCCGAGGCCAGGTTCGCCGCAAAGCGCCGCACGGCCAGCCGTGGAGCCTTGCAGACCAGAGCCATCCACTCGAACTCGATCTCTGCCGACTCGCCGCCGCCGTTCACCGGGTCCAGGCGCAGCATCTCCAGGCGGCCGGTCCAGCCTCGCAGCCCGGTGAGCCGCACCTCGAAGGTCCGGAACCGGTTATCGCCGGGGCACTGGAAGATCGGGATGTCGTTGGCCGAGGGATCGGGTCCGCCGGAAGTGGCGAAGTAGAGCTGGCACGATCCGGCCTGCGTACTGCGCATACGGACGCGGAAGTGGCTGACAGACCCGGCGTCGATGTCCTTGGGTCGCACGGCCATGTTGGCGTCGCCGCCCCGTGCGCGCGTGCGAAGCGTGCCCGACGAGGCGTCCAGCGGCTCCAGCGCGTTCGCGGCCGCCCAGCCCTGAGCGGAGCGCTCCGAGAAGCGCCAATCCAGCACGGTGCGGTCCGGGTCGCCGGGCATCAGCTGCGCCGCGGCTACCGAAGTGAGGGCGGCCATCACGGCGGCCAGGGCAATGAGGCGTAGGTTTGGCATAGGCTAAGCTACGACGCGCCCGGTCGGAACTCCTGCCGGCGGCGTAGAGCGCACACCCGGTTCATTCGGCGCCCGGGCCTTTGACCTCATTGACAAAATGACATTACTGTCAATGAGGCCAAGGCCGGACGCCCACGACGCCTGTCCGGCGGCTCGCTGTCAGCGGTTGCCCGCGGCCAGGCCGTTGGAGGTGAGGTACGTGTAGCTGGTCTGCACATCGGCCAGCATGTCGCCGTCGGACTGGTCCTGCTCCACGATGAGCCACTCGACGACCGCCGGATCCAACGCGCCTATGGCTGCCGGCAGGTTCACCTGGCCGCATCCGGCCGCGGTGAAGTGGGCATCGCCACCCAGGAGGCCGTCCTTGACATGGGCCAGCACAACGCGCTTGCCGATGCGGCCCAGCACCTCGACGGGATCGGCGCCGCCGTACGCCACCCAGTAGAGGTCCAACTGGCTACAGAGGGAGGGCGCCGCCTCAAGCATCACATCGAGGGCGTAGCGGCCGTCCTCCACGCGAGCGAACTCCCAGTAGTGGTTGTGCACGTGCACGGAGATGCCGTACGGGGCCAGCAGGTCCGCGGCGGTCTGCATCTTGCCGGCGGCGGCCTTGCAGCCGTCCACCGTGTTCAGGTCATTGGGTCCGAAGCCGCTGACGAGCCGCGTGGAGCCGATCCCGCGCTGGTAGGCGACGATCTCGTCCAGCGTTTCGACCGTGGGCAATGCGCCGTGGTTGCTGCACACGACCATGCCCATGTCGGCGATGGAGCTTGCGATCTGGGCCGGGGTCTGGCCATAGGCGCCGCACACCTCGAGGCCCTTGTAGCCGATGGCGGCCACAGCCTTCAGCGTGCTGTGGTAGTCCTTCTCGAATGCGTCCCTGAGCGTGTACGTCTGCAATGCGATCGGTTTCATCGTGTTACTCCGGTGGCGTTGATTGCCGAGGATGCCCTTCAGTTCGACGCCGGGCGTCCGTACTCCTACCATGCGCGGACGTTGTGTGCGCGGAGTTGCGGGGGATGGCCCGGCGGTTGAAACCGCGGCAACGAACGGAGGGAAGTCGCCCTTCGGCGACTCGGCGGGCGATCCGGCAGCTTGGCCGTTCTGGAGCGGCCGGAGGGGCGCTTCGTGCCGTTCGTTGCCGCGACTTTGGTCGCCGGGCTCCATCCGAGGTTCCCCTTGGCACCCTACGGGTTCCTGCACTCGGTTATTGGCCCGGCGGTTGAAACCGCGGCAAC
>CAISJD010000143.1 GCA_903885605.1 uncultured Chthonomonas sp.
GCCGGGGCGTCCTTGATGTAGAAGGAGCCATAGTAGGTCCCGTGGCGTTCCGGGCAGAAGTAGACGTCTGCATCGATCGAGCCCGCGTACCAGCTGAACAGGTCGCCGGCGTAGGTCATGACCGCGACCCCGGCGCCCTGCGGCAGGCCGGCCATCCTGGTCCGCACCTGGTCGTCGGTAATGTCAGGCCACGACTTCCAGCCCTTGCCCTTCATGGCGTCAAGATACGCCTTCTGGTCGGCATCCATCGATCCAAGGACCTGGGCGTACAGCAGGGCGCGGTCGAAGCTGATCTGGCCGTCGAGTTGGTACAGCTCCCGGGACGCCTTCTTCACCGCATTCAGGTTCAGGCCGGTCGAACCTGCCGGCAGGTCGCCCTCCAGCAGCCGGCGGAACGCCTTCATGAGCGGGTAGCGCTTCATGCCGTAGAGATTCAGCTGCTCGCTTTGAGCGAGCGCCAGGGTCTTCAGGCGGCTGAACTGGCTGTCGTTGAGCATGAAGATGACGTTGTTGGCGACGCGGGTGAGGAAGCTCGTGTTGTGCCCCATGCCGTCGGGATCGTTGTCCCGCAGGTACTGGAAGCCGGTGTAGTCGGCCACTTTGCCCGGCGGGAAGAATGACTGCGACTCCAGGTTCCCGGTCACCATGGCAAGGCCTGAGAAGGCGATGGTGGTTCGCTGCGCGCCGTCGGACAGCGTCTGGGAGAGGTTGTACTGGGGCGTCGGCGCGGCAGACTGGCTTGAGCCGCCTCCGCAGCCGACGAGGGACGACGCACTCAGTACGGCGACAAGCAGAGCAGTGATGGTCTTGGTGGACATGACAACCTCCCGGGCTTTCGCCCTGTGTGCTCCCCGACCGGCTCGCGCCGGCATCTGTGGCTGTCAGATCGACCGGGGCTGGGAGTGGCTGTGGATGCCCGATCGATGTCACGTCATGCGGAACGCCATGGGCCGTCGCACCGTTACGGCTGCGCCGGGCCCGGTTCGTCGGCCGTGCCGCCGCGCGTGTAATTCGTACTGAGCGCCGCCGATGCCAGGACCTTGCCCCGCATGGCGTCCAGCAGCGTCTGGCGGGTGACGTCGGCGGCCGGCGCCGATAGGCTGATCGGCTCGGAGAGCGCGTAGAGCGTCAGCACGTAGGTCTTCGTGCCGGGGCCCTTGGAGTGGGGCGGCGCGTAGGCCGTCTTGCCGTCGACGCTGTTGTTGCCTGCGACCCCGACCCCGGCGCTGCCCTTGGCGAGCTTCCGGACGGTAGCCGGGATGTCGTAGAGGGTCCAGTACCACTTGGTCCTGCCCTCGGGATCGACGTGGTGCATGATCAGCGCATAGCTCTTCGTGGCGGCGGGTGCGCCGGACCACTCCAGCGGAGGGCTGGCGCTTTCGCCGTCGCCGGTGAACTCGACCGGGAGCACGCCGTCCGCGCCGATGGCCGGGCTGCGAAGGACGAAGCCTGCCTGCTGCTTCGGCGCGCTCGGGGCCGGCCGGGCGGAGCCGCCCGAAGGCGACCCCGCGTTCTTGGCCGGAGCGAAGAAGAAGTGATCCGTGGATGGGATCGGCACGGCGGTCCGGACCGGATCGGAGTAGAGGTAGGCCGGCGCGCTGGTGTAGCCGTCCAGGTTGCGCAGCCGAACCAGCTCCGCCCGCTGCTCGGAGGTGAGGGTCTTGCCCGCCGATGCGAAGGCCGCCGCGTAGAGGTAGGACATGGCGCCGTCCAGTTCGCCGTAGCGGCGTCCGAGCGACACAACCTTCTCCTTGCTCGCCTGCCCTCCGGTCAGGAACTTCCGCAGCTCCTGGGATATCGCCTGGCGAACGGTGACCACCTCGTTCATGTCCTTGCGCTGCAGGTCAGGGATGGCGATGATCGGCCGGCGCTGCTCCTGGGAGAGCGTGGCGAGGAAGGCCTGGCCGCTATCGCCCGTGACCGAGGTGCTGATGTCGTAGTCTCGCTTGCCCATCGCCGGCATGTCCTTCATGTAGAAGCCGCCGAAGTAGGTGCCGTGGCGCTCGGGGCAGAAGTAGACATCCGCCTTGACCGATCCGGCGTACCAGCTAAAGAACTCGCTGGCGCAGCTCATGTAGGCCACGTTCACCGGCTTCTCGGTGCCGCGCGGCAGCTTGTAGCCTGAGACATCCAGGTCCGGCCAGCTGCCGAAGTCGCCGAACTTCATCTTGCCGAGGTAGGCCTTCTGGTCGGCCGTCAGGGAGTTGGCGATCTTGCCGAAGACCCGGGACCGCTCGTAGCTGATCTCGGCGTCGAAGGCGAAGATGTCACCGACGGCGCGTACGACCGCGGCCTTGTTGAGCCCGGAGCTGCCCGACGGGACCTCACCGGTCAGGTTGCGGCAGAAGGCCTTGATGATCGGCAGCCGCATGAGCGCGAGCTTGTTCATCTGCACGGCCTCCTGGCGGGCCAGGGCCTCCAGGGTCTGCTTCTGGGCCGGCGTCATCACGTGCAAGACGTTGGCGACCACGCGGTCGAGGAACTTGGGGTTGTGCCCTGCCTGGGCCGCGTCGATGTCGCGCATGTACTGGAACCCGAAGTAGTCGCAGACCTTGCCGGGCGGCAGGAAGGTGCAGGCGCCGTAGTCGCCCGTGATGAAGGCCAGCCCGCTGAAGGCGATCGTATGGAGCTGGGCGTTGTCAGAGATGGCCTGCTCCAGCGAGTAGGCCTGCGGCCCGCCCTGGCCCTGGCCCCGAGGCCCGCCGGGGCCGCCCTGGCCGTCGTCGCCGGGTCTGGCCGGCCCACCCGGCCCGCCCTGCTCGTTGGGGCCGCCCTGGCCCTGTTGCCGACGGCCGCCGGGCCCGTTGCCCTGCCCCGCCCCGGACTGGGCCGGGAGGTTGGCCTTGCTCACGAGCTTCAGGTCCTTGGCGGAGTACTGGTAGAGCACGTTGCCGACCAGCACGTACACATAGTCGCTGTTGGCCACGACCACCGCCTGCTGCTGCGCCGGCGGCCGCCTCTCGTCGGTCCGGCCCTGTTGCGCGTTAGCGCCTCCGCGAGCGGCGCCCGATGCGCCGGCCTCGGGGCGGTCCTGCATGTCCCCCTCCTGGGCGCAGGCCCCCATCGTCCCTGCTGCCAGGGCGAAGCCCGCCAGCGCACTCCAGGAGGCGTACCGTCTGATCATCAGCCTCGATCTCATTGTCCTATCCTCCTCCAAAGGCGCCTGGCGGTTGGCTCGTCCGCCCACCAGGCGTCCATCAGATACACTCTAACAGGCGCAGATGACGCCTGCGTGACGACAACGGGTGGTTTCGCAGAGTCGGCGAAAACGCCCCGATGCCGTCCTCACTTCACCTGGAACGGGGCGCTGTCGACGGTCTGCAGCCCGCTTGCGGTGGCGCGCAGCGTGTAGGCGCCGGGCCTGTCGATGCTCAGGCCGGGGAACGTCGCGATACCCGCCACGGCGGCGACCGAAGTCACGCCGCGGAGCTTGGCGCCTGTCCTGTTGATGCCCAGGTTCAGGCTGACCACGTTGGTGGCCGTGGTGACCACGTTTCCGGCGGCGTCGAGGACCGCGATCCGCACGGGCGGGTTGATGGCCGCGCCGACGCGCGTCGGCGCGGGCTGCACAGCCACCGCCAGCTTCGCCGGGAGCGACGGCGCGGCGAACAGGAAGTCCGTGTTCGCCACGTACGGAGCCAGGAGCGACAGGTCCGTGATCACGGCCGAGTAGAGGAACGGCGTGGTGCAGAGGGTGAAGTCGAACGGCGTTCCGTCGGCGTACGTGCCGCACAGGATCTGGGCCCTGAGGGCGGCGAGCTTGGCCCTCTGGGCATTGGTCAGAGAGCGTCGGAGCTGGGCCATGGTGGTGGCGTAACGGACCTCGTTCTCGCCGTCCAGTTCGCCGTAGACCGCCGACCTGGCCAGCACGTAGGCGCGCACCTGGGCCAGGTGCGCCGCGCTGGGCGGATCCGGAGTGACGAGGCTACGCAGTGCGGCGGCGATATCGGTCCGCGCCTGCACCATGTTGACGGCGCCCGCGTACAGGTTGTTGCGCTGGGCGTCCACCAGCTGGGTGAAGAGGGCGGCCTGCGCCGCCGTCACGTAGCCGAGTCGGCTGTCGCAGAGGGCGCTGCCCGCATCCGCCGTAAGCGACTGCGAGATGCTGTAGCCCTCGTGCCCTATGGCGGGCGCGTCCTTCATGTAGAAGGAGCCGAAGTACGTTCCGTGGCGCTCCGGGCAGAAGTAGACATCGGCCTCGAGCGAGCCCGCGTACCAGCTGAAGAGGTCGCCCGCGTAGGTCATCACGGCCACCGACTGGTCGTGCGACAGGCCGCGAAGCCTATCCCGGACCTGGTCGCCTGTGATGTCGGGCCACGATCCCCATCCACGGCCGACCATGGCGTCGAGGTAAGCGACCTGGGCCTCGGTCATGCTCCGGTAGATATCGGCGTAGAGGACCGCACGGTCGAAGCTGATCTGCCCATCGATGAGGTACAGCGACCTTGAGGCGTCCTTCACGGCGGCGAGGCTCAGGCCCGGCGATCCGGCCGGCCCGGTCCCGTCCACCAGCCTGCGGAACGCCTTCATCAGTGCGAATCGCTTGTACCCGTACGCATTGATCAGGCCCACCTGGCCGGTAGCCACGGCCTTGAGCGACGCCAACTGTGCGTCGGTGAGGATGTACAGCACGTTGTCGGCCACCCGGCTCAGGAAGCTGGTGTTGTGGCCCATGTCGTCCGGGTCGTTGTCGCGAAGGTACTGGAAGCCGGTGTAGTCCGCCACCTTGCCGGGCGGGAAGAACGACTGCGCCTCCAGGTTCCCGGTGATCATCGCCAGCCCGCTGAACGCCAGGGTGGTCCGCTGGGCCTGGTCCGAGATCGCCTGAGCCAGGGTATGGTCCTGCGCACAAGCCGGAGCCGCCGACCAGAGCAGCATCGCCGCGGTGAGCGCTGCGAACCGAAATCCCACTCTCATCCTACGTTCCCCTCTCTACGGGTAGCCCGCGGCGGCGCCGGGGGTGGTCCTGCTGCGTATGGAAGGCGGCTGATGGAGCACCGCGGCTACCCGTGACACCTATGCTATCAGGCCCAGATGACGCCCACATGACGGCGACCGAAATGCTGCAGATCGCAGAAGCACGCACGGGGCGGCGTGACGCGAGGCGGGGTGCAGGGCATGGAGGAAGGCATGTCCGTTGGGACCCGGAAGGCGGCGCTGAACAGGATCGGGCGGGCTACTCGCGAGCTGTCACCGCCGCGCCCACGAGCGAACGCACGACGCCCGAGCCGGAGCGCACGGTGAACCGGCCGCCATCGACACGGACATCGAATGTCCGGCCGCGAATGCGCAACCCCTTCAGGGCCATGCGCGGCGAGTAGGCCGGCGGGTGCGGGTCCACGGTGACGGAGCCGTCGGCATGGACCTCGATGCCGAAGAGGCCGAAGATGACGGCCTGCGCACCGGTGGCGCCGTCCAGCGTGCACTGGAGCGGCGTGTCGTGGCGGGTATCGATCCGCTCGGCGACGATGCTGTCGCCCCAGTAGGGGAGCCTCTCGCCCCACCAGAGGATGCGCTCCAGGAGATCGGCGGCCTCGGCGGGGCGGCCCGCGCGGCAGAGCTTCTCGATGACCTGCGGCGGGAAGCAGGTGCAGGCGCCGGGTCCGCCGTTGTCCACATCCGCCGGGTCATAGGCCACATCGGTCTTCGCCAGGCTGTGCATGCCGTAGGCCGAGAGGAACTCGCGGTCGTTGAGGTGGCTCAGGAGGCCCTCCTCCTGCTCGGCGTCCAGCACGCCGCTGCCGAAGAGCTTGTACATCTGGATCGTCCAGCGCAGGTCACGCTTGCCCTCGCCCTCGAAGGCGAACCAGCGGGCCCGGGCGTCCCACAGCTCGCGCTTCAGCAGCGCCTTGAGCCGCGCCGCGCGGTCGCCCAGCCAGGGCTTCGGCTCTCCGGCCAGTTCGCAGAGCGACTGCGCCCAGAGGTAGCCCTGGTAGCGGCGTCCGTTCAGGTCCGGCATCACGTGGTTGTACGGGTAGCCGCGCCGCAGCTCCAGGTGGCTGTTCGAGGGGCCGTAGTCGATCATCGCCACCGGCTTGGCCGTGTCGTCGAGGAGGGTGGCGTGGTGGACCACCCACTCCAGCACGCTCCGCCCGTTCACCTGCTCACGCAGGAGCGCGGTGTCGCCGGTCAGGCGCACGTAGTGAAAGATCGAGCCGAGGATCTTCTCCTGGTTCACCGGGTACCAGGGGCCGAAGGCGGCGCCATTCACCGGGTTGAAGGCGAAGTGGGTCGAGATGTCGCACTTCAGGTAGTGGAGGATGTGCGCCCGCGCCGCGGCGGGGTCGTCCAGCGGCAGGATCTCCCAGACCTCGCCGTAGTTCCAGAGGTAGCAGCAGACACAGCCGCCCTTGACGCTGCCGGTGGAGTAGTAGGGTTGCAGGATGAACTCCGGCACGTCCCAGCGGTTGGTGAGCAGGTGGACGAGCGACCGGTTGTAGAAGGCCGTGAGCCGAGGGTCCGACGCCTCCAGCCGGGGGAGCCGCTGGAAGAGCCCTTCGGCGCGGCGAGACCAGTGGCGGCGGGTCGCGTCCATGGCTCGGGCGGGATCGGCGGCCACGCGGGCGCACTCGGCGCGGGCCTCGGCCTCCCGACCCATGGCCAGCACGACCCAGACGCGGCGCGCCTGACCGGGCCGCAGCCGCACAACGGCGCTCCAGTGCGACCCCTCGGCGTCCCACGTCCCGTCCGCGCCCACGGTGCGGAGCGGCATGCAGAGGCCGCCCCGGCCGCGCTCAACGCCTCCGGCCGCCGGGCGCGACGGGGCAGGAGTAGCGCTCGACGGGCGGGCGAACTCCCACTCGGTGCGCGAGTCCAGCGTGCCGGAGAAGGCCAGCTCCAGCGGCACATCGACGGCCGATGAGCCGCGGTTGCGCATCTCGGCTTCCAGCGCCAGCGCCCGCGAGCCCGCCACGGCCAGCGTGGTGGTCGTGACCTCGACGCCGCCGCACCGCCCGTGCCGGACCACCTGCATGGGGAGCCACTCGTACCGCTCGGCGGGAAGCGACCGCCCGAAGAAGCGCAGGTCCAGCCGCAGGTCCGAACTCACATAGGGCGGCGCCCAGACGCCCCGCACGGCGCTCAGGTCCGCATGCGCCACGCCGCACGTGAGCCGCCCGCCGACGATGCCGAACTGCTCCTCGTCGAGGATGTTGCGCTCACCCGCCATGCCGAAGAGCCGGAGCGACGGCGAAATGGACGAAGCCCCCACGGCCGGCGACGCCACGGCAACCACCACGAACGCGGCCAGCGCCGCAGAAAGCCAGGGCATGGTTTGGTTAGCTCCCTCGGCAGAAGGCAATGCCCCTCAGTTCTGCACGAGGCCTGGCGGCTCCTGCTCGGCTGATGCCGCGGCAGCTTGGCGAATCTCGCGGACGAGCGCCTGAGAGAGCGCTTGTACGTGCGGCTCCTCCAGCATGGTCAGGTGGTCGCCCGGCACGTCAATCACCCTCAAGTCACCTCGGGCGAATCGCCTCCAGCCCATGGCGCCGTCAGGATCGATATGCAACGGGTGTTCATCCGCCCTGAACAAGGCGACGCGCCCGCAGTAAGGACCCGGGCGGTAGCGCTCATAGGCAAGCCGGTGTGCGATCTTGGTCCGCTCCCAATGGTCGAGGGCGCTCGGCGCCACGATCTGGTGGAGGCGGCGTATCCAGAGCCTGCGCGAGAGCGTATGCAGTTTGGCACGGATGTGCCGCAATCGGTCGCCGTTCGGAGTACGCACCAGCTTGCCTACGTGGTAGGCGATCCGGCGGTGCAGCGGCTGCGCCGCGCAGCCGTCGGGGAAGCCGGCATCGAGTAGGACCACGAGTGGCACGCGAACGCTACGCCGCGCAAGTCGGCACGCGAGCTCGTAGGCGACGGTGCCGCCAAAGGATGAGCCGATCAGCATGCATTCCGGCAAGGGCAACTGGGCGGCAAGGACCTCGGCGTAGTCCTCGGCCAAACGCACGACATCGTCCACAGGCGGGTTCCGCCCGTCCGTAGAGCGTGCGACCAACGCGTAGACCGGCAGCTCGTCGCCGAGCGCAAGGAAGAGTGAGCGGTACCCAAACGCACGCCCGGCGAGCCCATGCACGAGCACCAGGGGCGGTAGCGAGCCCTGCGGCCTGATGGGCACCAGCGGCAGGCTATGCATGGCGGCCTGCCCCTCCTCGATGGCGTGCGCGATATGCGCTACGGTCGGCCTTTCAAAGATAATGCGGAGGGGCACATCGGCGCCCATCGTCTCCCGTACGCGATGGGCAAGCATGGCCGCCAGCAGGGAGTGGCCGCCCAGGGCGAAGAAGTCGTCCTGCACGCCGACGCGTTCCAGGCCGAGCAGGCCGGCGCAGAGCCCGGCAATCTCCTCCTCCAGCGGCGTCCGCGGGGCCACGTAGGTGTCGGGGTCCGCAACTGCGACCCGATCCGGCGCGGGAAGGGCCTTTCGGTCCACCTTGCCGCTCGGCAGGAGCGGCAGGGCATCGAGGGCGATGTAGGTCCAGGGCAGCATGTAGTCCGGCAGCCGCGCTGCGGCCGCCGTCCGAGCCGCTCCCTCATCGAAGGTAGCCCCGTCCCTCGGGACGACATACGCGACCAGGCGTACATCACCGTCGGCCCACTCGTGGGCAACCACAAGCGACTGGCGGACGCACGGCGCGTCGGCCAGGACACACTCAATCTCCCCTGGCTCGATGCGATGGCCCCGGATCTTGATCTGGTGGTCGGCGCGCCCCATGAAGTGCAGGAAGCCGTCAGGCGATCGTCTCGCGAGGTCTCCCGTACGGTACATCCTCTGCGGCGGCCGGCCAGGCAGGCTCACGGCCATGAAGCGTTCGGCGGTCAACTCCATCGCGCCCGAGTAGCCCAGGGCGAGGCACTCGCCGGCGAGGTAGACCTCACCCGTCACGCCCACAGGAACCAGGCGGCGCCGGTTGTCCAGGAGGTGGGCCTCGGCGTTTGCGATTGGGCGCCCCAAGCAGACCGGGCCCGGCGGCTCGTCCCCTGTGACCGCGTAGCTTGTCGCCCAGATGGTCGCCTCGGTCGGCCCATAGACGCAAAGTGGACGAACCCGGCCCTCGGTGATCTCAATGAGCCGCGCCATCAGGTCGGCCGGCACCGCTTCGCCGCCGCAGAGCGCGCCGCGCAAGGCTGTGCATCGACCGAGACCGGGCATATCCAACAGCATACGGTAGAGCGACGGCGTGCCCTGGATGATCGTCACGCCGTGGCGCTCGATCAGCCCGAGGAGGGACCCCGGGTCGAGGCGCTCGCCTGGAGGCGCCAGCACGACGCAGCCCCCCACCAGTAGCGGCGCCCAGAACTCCCAGACGGAGATGTCAAAGATGGGGGTCGTGCTCTGCAGCACACGGTCGCCGCACCCAATCCGCAGGGCGTCGACCGACCACCAGAGATAGTTAACCACGGCTCGGTGCGGCACGGCGACGCCTTTGGGCCTGCCGGTGGAACCCGACGTGAACATGACGTATGCGGCCGTCTCCGGCTCGACCTCCGGCCATGCGGTGTCGGCAGGAGCAGGAGGACAGCCACGCAGGTCGGTGACGGGCACGAAGGGCGCCGCTCGGAAAGCCAGGTCTGGATCGCAGACGGCCAGTACGCACGCGGCATCCTGCAGCATGTGCGCCATTCGCTCCTGCGGGCATTCCGTATGAACCGGCACGTAGGCGGCACCGGACAGGAGTACACCCAGGTACGCCACAGCCAGATCCAGTGAGCGCCGCATCAGGACCGCGACCGTGTCGCCCGGCCCTACGCCCTGCGCCCGCAGGTGCGCCGCCAGAGCCCCGGCTTGATCGCGCAGTGCTGCGTAGGTGAGCGAACCTGTGTCAGACAGGACGGCGACGACGCCCGGGGTTCGCTCCGCCTGCTCAAGCGCCAGTTGATGCAGCAGGCCCCTCGGGTAGGTGGCGCCTGTATCGTTCCATTGGTCTAGAAGCTGGTCCGCCTCCTGCCGCGTCAAGAGCGGCAGTTCGTGGAGGCGCTCCTCGGGGTTCGCTACGGCGCCGGCCAGCAGCGTTTCGAAGTGGACCGCGAGCCGCTCGATGGTGGCGGCGTCGAACAGGTCGGTGCTGTACTCCCACTCCGCCGCCATGCTGCCGTCAGGCATCGGCGTTGCGGCCAAGGTCAGGTCCAGTTTGGCTGTGCCCGTTGCGATGGGCACGGGCTCCATCGCCAGTTCGCCCAGACGGTCCGGGTAGGCTTCGGTGTTCTGGAACAGGAGCATCACCTGGAAGATCGGGTGGCGGCCCATGTCCCGTTCAGGCCGGACGGCGTCCACAACCAGGTCGAACGGCGTCTCACCATGCTCAAAGGCATCCAGGGCTGTGTCCCGAACTCGCGCCATGAGGTCGGCGAAGGTCAGGTCGCCGACAACCTCTGTTCGCATCGCGAGCATGTTCACGAAGAAGCCTACGAGCCCCTCAAGTTCAGGCCGCGACCGGCCAGCCGCCGCGGCTCCCACAACGATGTCCGATGTCCCCGTATACCGGTGGATGAGCGTCTGCAGGCCGGCCAGCAGAGCCATGAAGAGGCTGGCGCCGTGCCGATTCGCCAGGTCGGTGAGCGCACCGACCTGGTCGGCAGGCAGCCGACGGCGGACAACCGCGCCGCGGTAGCTCTCTACCGCCGGCCGGGAGCGATCTGTGGGCAGGCTGACGGGCTCCAGCGCGGCAAGGCGACGGCTCCAGTACTCCAGATCAGCCGCTTCGGCGCCGCATCCCAGCCCCCTCCGTTGCCAGGCGGCATAGTCGGCGTACTGCACGGCCGGCTCTGGCAGTTGCGCGGTCCGTCCCGCTGTTGCTGCGGCGTAGAACCCCGACAGCTCACGCAAGATCAGCGCGACCGACCAGCCATCCACTACCGCATGGTGGAAGACAAGCAGGATGACGTACTCGGTCGCTTCGAGCCGGTAGAGTGTCGCGCGGTACAGGGGGCCGGCCGACAGGTCGAACGGTAACCGGACCTCCCGTTCGGCCGCCTGCCGGAACCGCTCGTCCCTTGCCTCATCGGCCGCATCCGTCAGGTCGACCGTTTCAATGGACCCCGAGTGCCTTGCTGCCACCCGCTGGCGGGGCTCGCCATCCACGAGCTCGAATGTCGTCCTCAGCGCTGCATGGCGGGCAACCACATGGCTCAGCGCAGTCTGGAGTGCGGCCTCGTTGAGCGAGCCCGTGAGCCGCACCGCGACAGGCGTGTTGTAGACAGGTGACCCCGGCGTGAGCCGATCGAGGAACCAGAGGCGCTCCTGCCCGGATGAGAGCGGCGCCGGGCCATCGTCGGCTCGCCGCGGGATGGGCTGCAGCGCATCGGATGGCGCCGTCGCGCCGCCGCCGGCCTCCGCCATGCCGGCGACGGTGCGGCGCTCGAAGACGACCCTGAGCGGCACTTCAACTCCGGTGGCTTCGCGCACCCGGTGCGTCAGCATCACCGCCAGCAGGGAGTGGCCGCCCAGGGCGAAGAAGTCGTCCTGCACGCCGACGCGTTCCAGGCCGAGCAGGCCGGCGCAGAGCCCGGCAATCTCCTCCTCCAGCGGCGTCCGCGGGGCCACGTAGGTGTCGGGGGCCGCAACTGCGACCCGATCCGGCGCGGGAAGGGCCTTTCGGTCCACCTTGCCGTTCGGCAGGAGCGGCAGGGCATCCAGCACCGTGAAGCTCGATGGAACCATGTACTCGGGGAGCGTCTGCCGCACGAATGCAGCCAGCTCAGCGGCCGTCGGCATCGCGCCGGGTACGGGCGTGGCATAGGCCGCCAGGTACGTGCCAACCGGGCCGTCGTCGCGCGCGACCACCACCGCCTGGCGCACCCCCGCATGCGCCGTCAGCACGGCCTCGACCTCGCCTGGCTCAATGCGGTGACCCCGAATCTTCACCTGGTCGTCGATCCGGGCCACGAAATCCAGGTTGCCGTCCGGCAGGTACCGCACGAGGTCGCCGGAACGGTACATGCGCGCTTCGGGTTCCTCCGTGAATGGGTCTGCAACGAAGGCGGCTGCCGTGAGTTCGGGGCGGTTCAGGTAGCCCCTGGCAAGACCATCGCCGCCGATCCACAGTTCGCCGACGCAACCAATGGGCAGGGGTTGCCGGTGAGCATCAAGGACATAGCAGCGCGTATTCGCAATGGGCCGACCTATGGGAATGCTATCTCCACGGTACGCGGCGGGGACGGCGTAGCAGGTGGTGAAGGTTGTGCTTTCCGTGGGACCGTAGCCGTTGGTGACGCGCAGATCGGGCAGGGCCTCCATGGCGGCCCTGACATGCGGTACCGATAGCCGCTCGCCACCGGTAAGCACGTGACCCAGGCCTGACAGGGCGGCCGGATCGGTCGCCACAATGCTGTTGAACAGGCTGGCGGTAAGCCACATTGCTGTCACGCCGTGGCGGGATATCAGCGCTCCAAGCGCCGCCGGGTCGACTGGCCCCGGATGGTACACTGCCACCGCTCCGCCATTCAGGAGCGCCCCCCATATCTCAAACGTCGATGCGTCAAATGCTAGCGGCGCCTGGTGGAGTACCGTCTGGCCGGGGCCGAGGTCGGTATAGTCGGTGCCACAGAGCAGTCGAACCACGCCTCGGTGGGGTATCTCCACGCCCTTCGGGGTTCCAGTCGAACCGGATGTGTACGAGACGTATGCCAGGTCAAGCGCGTCGCCGGCAGGCATGACAAACGGCCTATCAGCCGCCGGGTTGTCTGCGTCAATGCAGATGCGGTGCATCACAGATGCCGGCAACCGATCCGCCGTCCGCTTTTGCGTCAGCGCCACGGTGATGCGTGCGTCAACGACCATGTACTCAAGGCGGTCGGTTGGGTAGTCAGGGTTAAGGGCCACATATGCGCCACCTGCCTTGAGGATGGCCAATAGGCCCGTGACCATCCCGGCGCAGCGCTCCATGCAGACGCCTACCATTGACCCGCGCAGCACCCCCGCAGCCTGCAAACGCGCCGCCAGGTGATCAGACGCCCTGTGGAGGTCGCTGTAGGTCTGCACGCTATCGCCGAAGCGGACGGCAACGGCATTGGGGGTTCGTTCCGCCTGCGCAAGGAACAGCTCATGCACACGTGCGTCACGGGGATACGGTAGTGCCGTACGGTTCCACTCCACCAGTATCTGGTGTCGCTCGGCTTCGGTGAGGAGCGGCAGTTCGCTGATGCGTCGCTCGGGGTTGGCAATGGCTCCAGCCAGCAGCGTCTCGAAGTGGCCCGCCAACCGAGCAATGGTAGCGGCGTCAAACAGGTCCGTACTGTACTCCCAGAGCAACCGCGCGGCGCCCGCCCGTTGCTGGATGCCGAGTGACAGGTCAAACTTCGAGGTTCCGGTGTCGATGTCCACCGGCTCGGCGACCAAGTCACCCCACTGCCCCCCCGAAGCCGGGTCCAGCATCTGGGTACAGGCGACGCTGAGCAAGCGGCTGTCGCCGATGCCGGCTGCCCTGCCCATCTCTCGGATGAGGTGGTCATATGACGCTAGCTGATGGGTTAGTCCCTCCCGCATCACGTGGCGCGTCTGCTCGACGAGGTCGGCAAAGCTCCGTGAGGGAGCGGCGTCCAGCCGCATAACGAGTGTGTTTACAAGGAACCCGACGACTCCGTCGAGGTTGGGCGCTTCTGTCCCCAGGCGCCGACCCGAGGCAACGGTGCCGAACACAATGTCTTCATTGCCTGCCCACCGATGCAGCAGCGCCGCGAACGCAGCCGTCAGTACCATGAACGGCGTGGCGCCAAGCCGTTCTCCGATGCCCAGAACATCCCGGTACAGCGGGGGCGGCATCGGCCGTATGTGCGTCGCTCCTCGGTAGGAGGCGCTCTCTCCGGGCCGGTCAACGGGGAGGTTGGGTCCGGGCACACCGTGGAGCCGCTCAAGCCAGTAAGCGATGTCACGGTCGCACGCATCCGCCGGTAGGCCGTCCTGCCACCGCGCGAAGTCGGCGTATTGCACGACTTCGGCGCCCAGCGGCGAGGGAGTGTGCGATGTGCGTGCCATGTAGGATGCAGCCAGTTCGCGGCTCAGGATTCCCTGTGAGGCGCCGTCAGTCACGATGTGGTGCACGACGACCAGGAGGACATGATCCTGCGGCCATATGTGGAACAGATGCGCGCGAATCAGGGGGCCCTCGGTCAGGTCGAATGGCAGGCGGGCCGCCTCGCGCAGGAGCTGACGCAACGCCTCCTCACGCTCTGCGGCCTGGATGCCTTCGAGGTGGGTATGGGCCATGTCCACGATAGCGGCTTCGTGGATGCGTCGAAGGGGAATGCCATCTACCGCCGGGAAGCTTGTCCGCAACGAGCCGTGCCGGCTGACTACCTCGTTCAGGCTTGCCGCAAGTGCTGATGCGTCGAGGGGGCCACGAAGGCGGATGGCGACAGGTTCGTTGTAGGCAGGCTCATCGCCATGAGGCCGACATTCGAGCCAGATGCGCAACTCGCCTGCGGTCAATCGTTCCATGCCTTGCCGATCATCGATGGCGGATGGTCCTTTGTCGCGGCAGGCGTCGCACGGCGCATCCGGACAGCAGCAGGAGTGAACATGGCGGTTCATGGCAATTCCTCAACACCGCAGGGCCGTCAGCTTGCCTCTGAATGCGTATTGGCTCGGCTCTGCGGTAGCAGCCATAGGGTGCTGCGATGTGGCGACGCTCTCCCATGATGCCGAAGCCTCGTCATACGGCGCCTGTGTGGCGCACGGAATGTTCGATATTACCCAATGGACTGGAGCGCTACGCCTGGGGGCCAGCGCCACCAGTGATGTCATCGCCCCGGCACGCATACCCGCGTCCGCCGCGTACAATGATGTATGCTTCTCTCCTCCATAGCGCCGCCGGCTTGAGACAATCCTCCCGTTGGCCCTGGCGCGCGCTGGGTGTGCTCGGGTGCCAGTTGGCTGCGATCAGCGGCTGCGCCGGGTTCGGCGTCTGGGTGTCGCTGCTGGCGGACACGCCCCCGTGGTTGCCAGCGCTGGCCACCGGGCTGGTGGCGGCGCTGGTCCATGCGGTGATGTCGGGCTCGGCGGAGCGCACGCGTCGGTCCCAGTCGCGGCGGATCGGCTTCCACCTCTGCTTTCCCGCGGCCCAGCGAGTGGCGCTCCGTTCGGGCGTGGCGATCCGCGGCGTGACGATCCTCAAGGACCCCGGCATGAACGCGGCCGCGCGTTGCGCCGGGCAGATCGAGCTGACTTCGGGCCTCGTGCAAGGCCTCTCGGCGCTCCACCTGGACGCCGTCATCGCCCACGAGGCGGGCCACCTGAGCCTGAAGCGGCCCATCTCCGCCCTCGCCGTGCGCCTGCTCAGGAGCCTCGCGCTGGGACTGGGCGCAGGCGGCACGGTGGTTGCCGTGTCGGTTGCCGCGGGGCTGCCGCCGGAAGCCGCCGAGCTGGCCGCTATCCTCGGGACGGTCGCCGCGCTGTTCCTCGGCTACGGGGCCGGCCTCCGCGCACGCGCGGCGGAGTATGCAGCGGACCGTTTCGCCGCCGGTGTGCTCGGCGGCCCCGAGCACGTCATCGGCGCGCTCGAGGCGATGCACGCCGCCGACGGCCACGGCGACACACTGACGCGCCTGGAGGAGGCGGTCTCAACGCACCCCTCGCTGGCCAACCGCCGCCGCGCGCTGCGGGAGTGGTGGGGCCCGCACGGGCCGGAGTAGCGCCGGCGGCCTACGGCGGACGGGACGCCCTCGCATTCCGGGGTTTCCCTGTGCAGGAAATCAGGCGATAGCCGACGAATCGTGCGGCACATCCTGCGTTGAAGGGCGACCACTATGACCTCGCGGTTCACTCGCCGAAGCCTGCTGGCGGCCGCCGGTGCGGCATCGGTCGGAGCGTCGGCCGTGCGTCTGCACGGACAGGGCCAAGCGGCCCCCGGCCCGCTCTTTACGAACCCGCTCGACGTGAAGCTCGCCGATCCCTGCATGATCCGGGTCGGCGGGACCTACTACCTGTATGCCACGGCATCCATACCCGAGGACGCCGACGAAGGGATGCCCGTCTGGTCGTCGCAGGACCTGGTCCGCTGGCAATGCCACGGATGGGCTTTCCGCAAGACGCCCAACGGCTGGGGCGACCACTGGTTCTGGGGACCGGACGTGCACCGTTTCGGCGACGCCTACCTGATGCACTACGGCGCGTTCCGCAAGGTGGACGGCAAAGCCGTCGGCCGCATCTGCGTCGCCCGGAGCGCTTCTCCGCTCGGCCCGTTCACCGACATCAAGGCGCCCATGTTCGAGTGGACCGGACGGGGCGACGCCATTGACGCGTTCGTGCTTGAGGAGGCCGGCGGCCCGGCGATCCTCTACTTTACCGATGCGTGGAACGGGCGCAACACGATCTGGGGAGCCAGGCTGAGCCCCGATCGCCTGAGCCTCGCCGAGGCGCCGAGACTGCTGCTCGAGCCGAACCAGCCATGGGAGGTCGAGCCCGTCAACGAAGGCGCCCATGTATGGAAGCACGGCTCGACCTACTGCATGATGTTCTCCATCAACGACTTCCGCAATCCCGCCTACGCCATGGGGTTCGCGACCGCCCCTTCGCCGCTGGGGCCGTGGAGCAAGCGCACCGAGGGGCCGGTGATCCGCCAGGCGCCCGGACTGCCCGGGCCGGGATGCGCGGGGCTCATCGAGTCGCCGGACGGCAAGGAGACGTGGGCCTATATGCATGTGCACCTGCATCCCGACGGCAATGCGCGGCAACTGGCCTTGAGCAGGGCGCGTCTCATGACGGCGCCGGGCGGGGCGGCGGACCTGCGCATCGAGCCGCTGACGGTCGCGCCCCAGGCAAGGCCGTCGGGCGCGCCCGCGCCGCGCGAGCCTCGGAGCGATGCCTTCGGCGGCGATGGCCTGGACCGGTCCCTCTGGACGATCGTCGATGAGCGTGCGGATCACTGGCGCAAGGAGCCCGGCAAGGTCGTGATCACGGCGCTGGACGGCGACATGTGGAAACAGCGATGCGACTACCGCAACCTGTTCCTGCAGGGCCCCGCGGCGGGCGACTTCGATATCGACGTCGAGGTGGAGGCCGCGCTTGAGGGGAACTACGAGCAGTGCTTCATCATCGCGTGGCAAGACGCCGGCAACTACGTGCGCCTGGGGATGGTGCACGCCGACGGCCCCAGGTTCAGCACGGCGATTGAGCTGAACGGCATCTACGAGGAGCTGATCACGCCCAACGGCCTCGGCTCGAAGGTGGGGCTGAGGCTGGTGCGCCGCGGCGATCTCTGGAGCTTCTCCGTCGGGGCCGGAGGCCGTTGGACGCCGATCGGCAGTTCGCGCGAAGCCCGTCTTGCCCTGCCCAGGATCGGCTTCGGCGCCGTCGCGCCCGGGACCAAGCGCCCCTACACGGCGGCGTTCCGCAGCTTCGCAGTGACACGCAAGGGGGTGTAAGGCCGCGAGCCGCGGGGCCCGCGTGACGCCGCCGGGCCGCCACGGCTTTTCACTTTGCCCTTTCGACTTTGGACTTCCCGGTCCGGTATGCTTTGGCCGGCCCCAATGCGGCCGCGGGAGGTCCACCATGCAATCCCTTCTCATGTTCTGCCTGGCCCTGACGGCGGCCTGCGCCGCCCTGGGGCAGGCCCCCTTGCCGAAGAGCGTCAACGCGCGCGACTTCGGGGCCGTGGGCGACGGCGTCGCCGACGACACCGTCGCCATCCAGAAGGCGCTGGACGCGGTGCAGGGCGCGCCCGGCGTGGTGCACCTGCCGGCGGGCAAGTTCCGCATCACGGCCACGCTGCTGGTCCGCGATGGGGGCACGCTCCTGGGCGAGGGCGCCCGGTGGGAGAACTCGGCCACCCAGATCGTGATCCTGCAGCCCGGCTTCGCCGCCGTGCGGCTGCACCACGCCGGCGCGCTGAAGGGCGTCTGCCTCTCCTACCCCAACAACCGCAAGAACGTGCAGCCCGTGAAGTACCCGCCGGCCATCCTCCTGGGAGGCATCAACCCGGCCGTCGAGGATGTCACCTTCGACTGCGCCTGGGACGGCGTCTCCACGGTGCCGGGCATCCAGACGGGCCAGTCGCTCTTCCGGAACCTGACCGGGCATATCCACAACGTGGGGATGCACCTCAGCGGCATCCGCGACGTGGTCCGCGTGGAGAACGTCCACTGGTTCGTCGGCGGCGACCCCATCGACGGCACGGCCTACTACACGCGCAACCGCGTGGGCTTCGAGCTGGGCGACGTGGACGGGCTCATCATGAGCAAGTGCTTCGTCATCGGCGCCAAGACCTTCTTCCACCAGCTCCCCACGAAGGACACCACCGACGGCACGAAGCAGCCCGCCCACTCGCTGGGCCTGCACATCGACCAGTGCTGGATCGAGGACGTGGACAACGGCTTCATCTTCGAGGGCACCTCCGGCTTCGTGCTGGAGAGCACCAACATCCTCGTCCGCAAAGGCGGCGTGGGCGTGAAGGTGGACGCTGACTACCTCTTCTACAACGCGGTGATCACCGGCGTTCAGGTGCGGCCCTTCGACCAGCCCATCCGCGGCTTCGAGTACCGCGTGAAGAACCCCCACGAGCGGAACCGCCTCAGCATCGCCGACTGCCAGGTGATCATGGGCTCGCCCGCCGTCCACCTGATGAAGGGCGCCATCCGGGCGAACATCCACGACAGCCACTTCAAGAGCGTGCCCGGCCGGCCGGCGGTGCAGATCGACGAGGGCGTGGACCTCTTCACGCTGACCAACAACATCCTCACGTCGGCTGAGCCCATCCGGGACCAGAGCGGCCCCAAGGCCCGAAAGACCATCACCGGCAACCTGGTCGAGAAGCCGTAGGGGGAGAGATGACACGATGAACCCACTCCTGGCCGCACTGGTTCTGGCCCTGCCGGGCGGCGCGCCTGCGGGACCGGCGGACCCGTTCGCCTACCCGGCCGACGCCGAGTGGACGGCGCAGTGGGTCTGGGGCTCGGAGGCGCCGCATGGACCGAACGGCTGGTTCCGCCGCGAGATCCAGGTGGGCGCGGGGCTCACGGCGGCGTGGGGTCAGATGAGCGGCGACGACGGCTATACGCTCCTCGTGAACGGACGCGAGGTGCGCCGGGGCGGCTTCTGGTGGAAGACCACCGACCGCGCCGACCTGCGCCCGTTCCTGCACGCGGGGACCAACGTGCTGGCCGCCCGCGTGGCCAATGCGGCGCACCCCGGCGGCTTCCTCCTGCAGGCCGACCTGCTCTACGGCGACCGCCTCCAGACCGAGGCCACCGGAGCGGCCTGGCGGTTCACTCCCCGCGACCCGGGCGCCGGCTGGGCGGAAGCCGGGTTCGACGACGGCGGCTGGGAGCCCTGCAAGCCCATGGGTTCGCCGCCGGCGGCCTCGCCCTGGGGCGCGCTGCCGCTGACCTATGCCGGTCCGCGCTTCCCCGTGCGGCTGGAGGCGCCCGTGGCCCCGCAGCGCGTGAGGGCCGGTTCGGCGCTCACCTTCACGCTGCGGCTCGCCGTGCCGCCGCAAGCCGCGGGCCGTGGCACGCTGGACGTGGCCCTGCGCGACGATGTGCGGCTGGCCGCCCGCGTGGCGATCCCGGTGGCGCTGCCGGCCGGGGGCGGCCGCGTCGCGCTGAAGGTCCGGGTCCCGGTGGGCCGGTATGCGGCCGACGGCCGGTTCCGCATCGAAGCCGGGCTCCGGCGCTCGCGCTACACGAACGCGGCGATCCGGGGCTTCCGCGTGGGCGAGGCGACCATCCAGCGATCCGTGCCGCCGGGGACGGTGACCACCGCCGAGGTGAGGCCCTACCACGGCGCGCCCACGCTCCACCTCAACGGCAAGCCGACCTTCGCGCTCTGGTTCTACCAGGGGCAGCCGAACCCCCGCGACCTCCGCGCCTTCCACCGCGCCGGCGTCGATGTCGTCACCACCGATATGCCGATGGGCTGGACCGGGCCGGGCAAGAGCGACTTCGCGACCTTCGATGACGCCGCGGCCCGCATCCTGGACGCCAACCCCAACGCCTACCTCGTGCCGCGGCTCTGGCTCTCCGCGCCCGGCTGGTGGCTCGACGCGCACCCCGACCAGATCGTCAAGATGGCCGACGGCTCCGGCTGGGTCGAGAACGGCTTCGGCGGCACGCGGCACGAGTCCTTCGCGTCGGAGCTCTGGCGCCGCGAGGCCGGCGAGGCCCTGGCGCGCCTCATCCGCCACGTGCTGGCCTCGCCCTACTCCGACCGCGTCATCGGGTACCACCTCGGCAACGGCATCTACACCGAGTGGCACGCCTGGAGCGCGCCCAACCTCCCCGACGTCTCCGAGCCCATGCGCCTGCGCATCGCAGCGTTCGCCCGCGACCGCTACGCCGGCGACGAGGCCGCCCTCCGCGCCGCCTGGGGCATGCCCGAGGTGACCTTCGATACCGTCCGCTGCCCGACGCAGGCCGAACGCCGGAGCGGCGACGTGGGCGTCTTCCGCGACCCGGCCCGGTCGCGCTTCGTGGCCGACGCCTACGAGGCCTTCCACCTGGCGTCCGTCGAGGCGATCCTCTCGTTCTGCAAGGTCGTGAAGCGGGAGACGCGCCGCCGGGCCTTCACGCTGGCCTTCTACGGCTACATGCCCGACCTCGACTGGCCCCAGGAGGGCGACCACCGCGCACTGGACGTGCTGCTCCGCTCGCCGGACATCGACTGCCTCGCCAGCCCCCACTCCTACGAGCGGCGCGCGCTGGGCCAGGACGGCCTCTTCCGACACCATCCCGCCTCGGTCAGGCTCCACGGCAAGCTCTTCATCGATGAGGGCGACGACCGCACGCACCTGGCCAACGACCCGCAGTTCACCCACGTGAAGAACGCCGCCGAGGCCGCCGCCGTGCTGCGCCGCGCCGCGGCCAACGCGCTGACGCACCACGTGGGCATCTGGACCATGGATCAGCAGGGCAACTGGTTCAACGACCCGCGCCTCATGGCCGAGATCGCCCAGCTCAAGCGGCTGGGCGAGGAGTCGATGGCATCGCCCAGGCGGCGCACCGCGCAGGTCGCCGTGGTCATCGCGCCGCACAGCGACTTCCACATGGCCGGCCGCACCTCCGGGCTGGACCACGTCACGTTCGCCCTGCTCCAGAAGCAGATCGGCGAACTGTGCCGCGCCGGGGCGCCCTTCGAGGTCTACCTGGTGGATGACCTGGCCGACGCGCGCATGCCCGACTACAAGCTCTACGTCATGCTGGAGTGCTTCGCCCTGACCGACTCCCAGCGGGCCGCCGTGAAACGCAAGCTCGCCCGGCCAGGCGCCACGGCGCTCTGGTTCTACGCTCCGGGCTATGTCACCGATCACGGCCTCTCCGCCGAGGCCGCCTCCGAGACGGTCGGCATGGCCTTGCGGGCCGAGACGGCGCCGCGGGAGCTCAGGCTCGCGTCATGCGATCCGGCGCTGGGGCCGGTGGGCACGGAGTTGGGCACGGGCGGCGGCCAGTCGCCGGCGTTCACCTGCATCGATGGGGCGGCCCGCCCGCTGGCCCGGTACGCCGGATCGGACGCCGTCGGCATGGCCGCCCGTGGGAGGTCGGTCTTCTGCGCCGTGCCCGGCCTGCCGCCCGCCATGCTCCGGTCCGTCTACCGCATGGCCGGCGTACACGTCTACGCCGACGCCGACGACCCGCTCACCGCCGATGCCCGGTTCGTCTCCCTGCACACGGCCACGGCCGGCGCGAAGACGATCCGCCTGCCCGAGCGCCGCACGGTGGTGGACGCCCTCACCGGCGCCGCCCTCGCCCGCAACGCCACCTCCTTCACCTTCCCGGCGCGGGAGCACGAGACCTACCTGTTCCGGCTGCTCGGCGAGGGCGTCGCCGACCGCGGGCATGGGCGGCAGTAGCTCAGCCCATCGCGAAGCCCCATGCGTCCCCATGGGTCACACGGGGCCCATCCTTCCCATGCCGCCATGACGGACGCCGGTGGTCCCCTGCGCTATACTGATTGAACCGGTTACATGGGTCGCCGCAGCGCCTCAGCCGGCCGAGCCCATCTCAGGTTCGTGAGGAGGTAATCGATGCCTCAGTCGAGCGCAATCCACCGAGCGTGCCGACGGGTCCGTTCCGCGCGGCAGGGCCTGTTGCGCGGGTCGGCGCTTGCCGCGCTCTGGTCGGTCTGCTTCGCGTGCCTGCCCGGCGCCCCGGCCTCGGCCGCCCCGCAGGTCGGCGCCGTCCGGAACCTGACCCCGCGGGTCAGCCGTTACGGGCGCTTCGAGTTGGCGGCGCCCATCACGGGGGCCTGGACCAACCCCTTCGACCCGGAGCAGGCGGACGTGTGGGCCGAGTTCACCTCTCCCAGCGGGCGGAACCTGCGCGTGCCGGCGTTCTGGCACCAGGGCTATGCGGAGAGCCCACCGGCAACCCCGGTGCGCCGGCAGATGGACACGGTGTCCCTGTTCGCCTACGACCGCGACTGGGCCACGGGCACGCGGTGCGAGTTCTTCATCGACGATGTGAGCCTCATCGACCGGCAGGGCCGCGAGCAACCGTACGACGACATGGAACTGGGAGCCGAGCCTCGCCAGGAGGCGCTCCATGCCCCGCCGCTGACCTGGTCGACCACAGTGCGCCGGAGCGGCAAGCGCTCCCTGCTCTTCGCGCCGACTTTCGAGGGGCAGACCCGCTGGCCAACCGTCCTCTTCCGGCTCGGCGGCAAGGACTGGACCGGCTACCGCGGGATGGCGCTCTGGGTCTACCCGCGGTGCGAGACGCCGATCGGTCCGCTACGGATCTACTACACCGACAAGGTGTGGGGCAAGTCGCGCGACGGCGCCTGGGAGCCGCGCGCCGGTGCGCTGAAGCCGAACCAGTGGAACCGGCTCGAGTGGCGGTGGGTCGACCCATGGGCGCCGGTGTCCCTTACCGCGACCGGGGCTCCGGAGTGGCGCGCGCGGTTCACTCCCACCGAGGTCGGCCGGTACCAGGGGCGCCTCACCGCTCGCGATCCCGAGGGCGCGACCGCCTCCGAGCCGTTCGTCTTCGATGTTGCGCCGTCGACCAGCCACGGCTTCGTCCGCGTCAGCAAGCAGGACCCGCACTACTTCGCCTTCGACGACGGCGCCCCGTTCGTCCCCATCGGCCACGACGTTCCGCTCGGCCTCCCCGACGTGCGAGCGTGTTACCCGCGCATGAAGGCGCACGGCGAGAATGCCACCTACTTCATCCTCTGCCCCTATGACCTCTCGTTCGAGTGGAACCAACTGGGCGTCTACGACCTGGAGAGGGCGGCTCGGATCGACCGGGTGATCGAGGCCGCGGAGCAGAACGGCATCTACATGAAGCTCTCGTTCGACGTGCACGATGCCCTCCGTCCCAGCTCATGGTGGGGTACGAACCCGTACAATGCGGCCCGCGGCGGTCCTTGCGCCAATCCCAATGACTACTTCACGGACCCCACGGCGTGGCAGTACTACGCCAAACGCGCCCGCTACCTGGCCGCCCGCTGGGGCTACAGCCCGAACATCATGGCGTGGGAGCCGGTGGCCGAGCTGGACGGCGCCACGTTCTTCGGCGGCTATGAGGGCTGGGGTTACCCGACCCGAGCAGGCGGCGACAAGGTATCGGTGATGCTTGCCGGCTTCCTGCAGAAGCTCGCCGGGCGCCTGCGCCAGTTCGACCCGTACGGCCGGATGTTCACCACCTCCTACGGCGGCGACACGTCGGACGAACGCCACTGGCGGCTACCGGAGGTCGCCTACACGCAGATCCACTGCTATGACAGCGCCGATCCATCCGAGACACTCAGCCGGTGGGCACGCGACCTGACCCGCCGGTACGCCAAGCCGATGATGATCACCGAGTTCGGTCCCGGCATTGAAGGGCCCGCGCCGGGCATCGACCCCCTCGCCATCAACCTCCATAACGGCATCTGGGCAAGCCTGCTGGGCGGATCGGCGGGTTGCGCGCTGAACTGGCACTGGTGGTACGTCCACGACTGGGGCCTCTACTGCCACTACTCCCCGCTTCGGCGCTTCGCCACGGGTATCGACTGGCCTCGAGAGCAGTTCCGGCCGGCCCAGGTGACGACGCAGGTCCCCGATCTGCGGCGCATGATCGAGGTTGAGACAGCCGTGCAGACGCGCGGAGGCTTCGGAGACGTGACCGTCACCGACTACCGAATCCGGCCAGACGGCACGCCGTCCGGAACCGCCGTGCCGCCTGCGTTCACGCTGGCCAGGGGACGCTCCGAGAAGCGCGTCTCGCCGCGGTTCACCACCAGCTTCCCGCGGCCCAGCCGGTTCGTCGTCGATGTCCGCGAGGTCTGCCCCGATGCCAGGCTGACCATCACGCTGGACGGCCGGACGGTCCGCACCATCGAGTTGCCCGCCCGCAGTGTTCCTGGAAAGCTCTCATGGAAGGACCCGACCCACGGCATCTGGGTCTGCCGGTACGACCAGTCCTACTCGATCGAGGTCCCCGCCGGCCGCCACGTCATCCAGGTGGAGAACAGCCATCCGGGCACGAGCTGGGTCCAGGTGCGCGCCTATCGCTTTGTGCGGCGGGAGCCCGCGGGACTGCGGGTCATCGGGCTCGCCGGCCGCCGCTCCGTCCTGCTCTGGGTCCTGAACCGGGAGAGCGTGTGGGAGCGATGGCGGGAGCCGGCGCCGGCAGCGATATCCGGCGCCACGCTGGTCCTTCGCGGGCTCACTCCCGGCAGGAGGCGGGTCGAGTGGCTCGATCCGTGGTCCGGCAAGGTCGTTCGGACGGAGGCCGCCACACCGCGGCGGGGGATCCTGAAGGTGGAGGCGCCGCCGATCAAGCGGGACCTCGCCTGTCGGGTCCTGCGATAGGGCTGCCCGGACTACCAGCGTCAGGATGGCGGCGGCGCCTCAGCCGCAGGCCCGCGCGGGCGCGATGGAGCCCGGCCGACAAGGAGGAAGACCCGATGGATTCCCGTGAGGTGGTGCTGCGAGCGATCGAGTTCCGGAGCCCGCCGAGGTTGCCCATGAACTACGGCAACCGTGACCTTGAGTGCTCCGACACGACCACCGTGGGAGCGGCCGCCGACCCGTCGTTCAGGGCGACCCGCCCCGGCCTGACGGAGTGGGGCTACACATGGGAGACCATCAACGACACGATGGGGCAGCCTCGCGACCACCCGCTCGCGGACGCCGACAGGATCAATGCCTACCGCCCGCCGGACCCGTCGGCTCCCGAGCGCACCGCGCACGTGGCCGCTCAGGCGGCCGCCAACCCGGGCCGGTTCGTCAAGGCGAATGTCGGCATCACCGGCTTCAACCAGGCCACCTTCCTGCGCGGCTATGAGGCCCTGCTCGACGACTTGCTGACCGATCCCCGGCGGGCGGCTCGGATACTCGACATGGTGTTCGGCTTCGAGAACGGGCTGATCGACCGGTTCTGCTCCCTGCCCATCGACGCGATCCAATTCTACGACGACTGGGGAACGCAACAGGGGCTGATGGTCTCCCCGGCGCTGTGGCGTCGCGTCTTCCGGCCCCGCTATGCCGAGCAGTTTGAGCGCATCCACCGGGCCGGCAAGAAGGTCTGGTTCCACTCGTGCGGCAACATCCGGGCCATCATCGGCGACCTGATCGATATCGGCGCCGACGTGCTGGAGCTCCTCCAGCCGGACGTCATGGGCATTGAGCGGCTGGCATCAGAGTTCGGCGGCAAGGTCTGCTTCTGCTGCTCCGTCGACCATCAGGGCGTTGCGCTGTCGGGCGCCCACTCAGAGATCACGGCCTACGCCGACCGGCTGTGCGCGGAGTTGGGCCGGTTTGGCGGCGGCCTGATCGCGTGCATCGAGGACTACAGCCCGCTGGGGATGACCGACGAGGCCTACCAGTGGATCAGACAGGCGTTCGGCTCGACGGCGCCCGGGGTCTCGCGTCCGATGCCCCCCGGTTCGGCGGCCTCGCTGATCTGAATCACCCGACGGATGTCTGTGCGCGGTCTTCACTACGAACGCGGCGGTTCCGAGCCGGCTCGGCATGATGGGTCGGGCGATCCTACACCGCCTCGGATGCCAGCAGGCGCATCATCTCCGGCAACGGCACGGCCTCAGTGGTCGCTGTGATTGGGAAGGCCTCGGCTCCGGGGTAGACGACGAACCGCCGATCCGCGGCCAGGTCGTCGCACGCGATGTGGAAGCCCTTCTCCGGCCTCGGAGAGAGGCTCCGCTTCACCTCCACGGCCCACTGTTGGCCGGTCGGCAGGCTCAGGACGAGGTCCACCTCGGCGCCGGAGCTGGTCCGGTAGAAGGCGGCTTGCGTGGCCTCAGGTGCGGCCGCCAGCAACTGCTCGATGACAAACCCCTCCCAACTCCCGCCGACCACGGGGTGCGACAGCAGGGCGTCGTGGTCGCGGATCGCCAGCAGGGCATGGACCAGGCCGCTGTCGCGCACGTAGACCTTGGGCGATCGCACCAGGCGTTTGCCGGCGTTGGTGCACCAGGCCGGGAGGCGCCGAACCAGCAGCAGGTCGACGAGCAGGTCGATGTAACTGCCGGCGGTCTTGGTGTCGATGCCCAGGTTGCGGGCGAGGTGCGCCACATTGAGGAGCCCGCCCTGATGATGGGCCAGCATGGTCCAGAACCGGCGAAGCGCCTCGGCGGCGATGCGCGGGCCGAACTGGGGGATGTCCCGCTCCAGGTACGTGCGGATGAAGTCCTGCCGCCAGCGCAAGCTCGCGGGCTCTGTGGCCGCCAGGTAGCTATCCGGGAAGCCGCCCCGAAGCCAGAGCAGGTCCACGGCATCGCGGTCGCCGCCGGCCTCCAGGGCATCGAAGGGCGCCAACTCCAGGATGCTGATGCGGCCGGCTAGCGTCTCGCCGGACTGGCGCAAGAGATCGAGGGAAGCCGAGCCGAGCAGCAGGAACAGACCCGCCCGGCGTCCCTCCCGCCGCGCGCGGTCGATGATCCCTCGGAGCACGGGCAACAGGCCGGGCGCACGATGGATTTCGTCGAGGATCACCAGCCGCCCTTCCTGCCGACCCAGGTAAAGCTCAGGCTCTGCCAGCCTGGCGCGGTCCTCCGGCGACTCCAGGTCAAGGTAGAGGGCGTCCTTGGCTCCGGCGAGCTCGAAGGCGAGGGTGGTCTTGCCCACCTGGCGCGGTCCGAGGAGAGCCACGGCAGGGGCTTCGGCAAGCCTATGGGTGAGGATCGGTAGGAGGCGTCGCTGGATCATGCCTGCAATTATGGAGTCTCGCTCCATGAATTGCAAGGTTCAGAGGCGCAGTTCGGCCTCGGCGTTACTTCTCGGCCGGCATGTCGGCCAGTTCGAGCAGGGATAGCGGCTTGACGGCCCTCATCTCGGCCACGACCTTGCGTGTGCGATCGGTGGGCTTGTAGAGCTCGACGATGGCGTCGGTTACGTCGACGACCTCGACGTTCGGCCCGGCGAAGTCGCACTCCATGGCGATGGCCGCCAGGCCCTTGACCCGGGCAAGCTGCGCGAGTTGGGCCTTGATGGGCTCGAGCAGGTCGCCGACCGGCACGTGGCCGAAGCCCTGGAAGTGCATGAGGCGCTGCTGGTTCTTGCCCCAGGTCTCGAGCTCGTTCGCCCTGGCGGTGTTGCCGGCCTTCTTGGCGGCCTCATACTCGGCCATCCTGGCCTTCATGGCCTTGACGGGTCCCATTCCGGCCATGGCGCACGCGACGGCGACCGCGCGGTTGTCGTAGACGCCGATCCGCACCTTGCCCTGTGCCCCGGCGCGCCCGGCGGCCTGCGCCGTCGAGCCCAGCCCCGCCAATACCGCCAGCGTCGCGGCCAGACCCAGACTTCGTGATCGCATCGCAGTTCCCCCCTTGGACCTGATGTTCGTTACGCTTCCCTTGCTCACATCATGGTAGGCGCGATCCGGCGCGCGAGCATGGGCCAAACGGCCCATTCGCCGCAGGGAGCGGCGCGATGCTCAGTTCGGCCGGACCGGCGACGCCGCGGCGGCCGGTCCCGTCTTGTCGTCGCGCCTGGCCCGCGAATCGGCGTAGATCGACGGGTATTGCCGCTGCCAGAGGTACTTGGCGACCATGCGGAGGGCGTCTTCGGCGGAGGCGCTGCCCCAGCGCTCGGTCTCCGGGTCGCCCGTGTCGACGATCCGGGCGCCTGACCGCTCGCCGTAGCGCTTCAGGTCGTAGTAGTCGCCATAGACCCAGACAGCCAGGTCGTAGTAGCGCTTGTTTCCCGTGATGCGGTAGAGCGTGAGCAGGGCGTCGGTGTGGTACCAGATCGACAGCGGGTTCTCGCCATACTTCGGCCCCGACGGCTTGAGGTCCGGCAGGGCCGTGTAGTAGCGCCGGTCCAGCTTCAGCGACGGGATCACGGCCTTGTCCAGCCAGAGGTCGGCCTCGCGGAGGTACCGGGCGTCGCCGGTGGCCCTGGCGGCCCAGGCGAGGCCGAGGGGCGCCCAGGGCATGTTCTCGCCGAAGTCGCTCATCTGGGAGCGCCCCTCGGGCGTCAGCATGGCGTCGGCCAGGGTACGGATGTCCTGCAGGTCACGTTCGGCGTGGGTGTCGAGCCGGCGGTGGTAGGCGGCCTCGATGAGGGCTGCGTTCCCGCTGGCCCTCCCGAAGAAGAGCCCATTGACCATCTTGGTCCGGGCGAAGGAGCGGAGGAGGTCGTACCCCGCCCGCAGCTTCGCCGCGAAGGCCCGGTCGCGCTTGAACGCCGGGATGCCCTCGGCCAGGGCGCGCATGCTGTGGTAGGTATCAACCAGTTGGCCGGGCTCCGAGTGCTTGCCGTTCCACGGGTAGAGCATGTAGGGCATGGCGCCGTCGGGGCGCACCGTGTCCAGGATGGCCTGCAGCCCCTGCCGGGCCCGACGAAGGGCGTCGCGATCGCCGGTGGCTCGGTAGTACCGCAGGTAATAGAGCGGGAAGCGGGGCACATCGTCCATGTTGAAGTGCGACCGCTCGGCGAGCTGGTTGAAGGGCTCGCAAAGAAGCGGCGGAACGGCGTCAACGGCGGTGGGCATCTGGGTCCAGTGGGCGAACTCGTACCAGAGGTTCCAGCGCGCCGAGTAGAGCAGGTCCAGTTGGATGCGCGAGGCCGGCTGCCGGAGGTCGACGAGCCCGGTGGTATCGAGGAGCCCGCGTTGCCAGTCGTTGACCGTGTAGGAGAGGCTCATCCCGGCCCCGGCGGCGTCGATGGGGCGGTACTCCTGCGGGACGGGCAGGGCGCCGGCGCCGCTCAACAGGAAGAGCCCGATGGCCTGTGGCGTGCCGGCCTCGTGGGTGAAGGCGACCCGCAAGCTGTCCCCGGCGCGGAGGGCGCTTACCGGGCCCACAGGGCGGTCGCCGCGCAGGATATGGAACGGCCGGCGCTGCAGCCGGCCGTCCACCACGCGCAGGTCGCGGGCTCGCTGCCGGCCCACGCGGTCGCCCAGGAGCGCCTCCACCGGGAACGCGGCAAGCACGCGGCCGGCCCCTTCGGCCGGCCGCTCGGCGGCGGGGAAGGTGTAGAGCGCGGTCAGGTACCGGAAAGCCCGCCCGTCCAGGCGGATATAGTTACGCTCGCCACACCCCACGGTCGCGGGTTCGGCCTGCGCGGCAAGGGCGCCGCACGCCAGGAGCATGCAAGAGGCGACCGACCACGCGACGACGGAAGCGATAGGCACCGGCTTTCCCTCCTTAGGCCGGCGGCGGCGGCCCCATCAGTTTGATTGGATCGCCCTCTTCGCGTACCACGAACGCGGCGGCTGCCTGAACCGGGCCGGCAGAGGAGCCGCTTGCCGAGGCAGCGCCTCAACCACGAGCTGGTTAACCGCGCGCCAGGCCTTCTTCAGCGCGAGGTAGTTGGGCGTGGGGCGCGAGTTGGCCCCATACGTCGGCGACTCGCACTCGTCCCAGTAGAGCGTCTGCTTCATCCCGTCGAACTGCAGCGAGACGCAGTCCACCTCGGCGTCGGGCACCAGGTAGGCCGTGCCCTTCAGCGCGAAGACGCCGGTGGCGCGGACCTCCCGCCGGAGCTGCGCCAGGCGCGGCGCGGCGATGCGCCCGACCAGCAGGTCGCGGCCCCAGGCCTTCGGGTCCTTGCCGAACACCGCGCGCCCGTCGGCCCAGACAGCCGCCCGCAGGCAGGGCTCCCAGCCATTCGGCCCGAAGCCCGCGCTCTCTTGCCAGATGGCGATGATCGGCGTCCCGCCGCCCACCAGCGGGTTGCCGTCAGCCGCCGGCCCCGCGGAGGCGGGAACGGCCATCGACAGCAGGAGGAGCGCCGCGGTGGCTGTCCGTCTGGTCGTGCCGATCTGCATCATGCCTCCTCCGTCCCAAAGCCTCATCACCGCACCGGCCTCAGCGTCACCGGGCCGGTCATCGTCCTCAGGGTTACGCGCCGGCCCTCGACCGTCGCGCCGGGGGCGTCGGTGCGCCAGGCGCCCTCGGGCAGGTCGATCACCAGCGGCAGGTCGGGCGACTTGTCCGCCGTGATCGTGATCGTGCCGTCGGCCCGGGCGGTCAGGTCGAGCACCTGGTCGTGGAGGTGGACCTGGGTGATCCGTAGCTCCGGCCAGGCCTTCGGCAGGCGAGGGCGCAGGCGCAGGCCCTCGGCCGTGGGCTCCATCCCCAGGAAGCCGTAGAGCATCACCTGCGGCACGAGCACGCTCTCGAAGAACTCGTTGTCGATGCCCAGCCCTCCGGCCACGTTGCCGCCCTGCATGGTGCCTCGGGAGTGGTCGCGGGCGTAGTAGGCCCGGTAGCCACCATCGGCCTGCGTCTCGTCGAACCAGGTGAGGATCTCCTGCAGCCGCTGCCATGCGTCGTCGGGACCATCCACCTGCAGGCGGCACATCAGGTCGTGGTAGGACCAGCCCAGGACGGCGCCGCCGTCCTGCACCTGGTAGCCCCAGGGGATGCCCTCGGGGTTCGACCAGGCCCAGAAGTAGTAGTCAAGATTGCGCCGGGTGGAGGCGCGTGGCCCGAACCGCCAGTGGAAGATATCGGCGCCGGTGGAGGTGTCTCCGGCCACCGTTCGCCTCCCGCTGATCCAGTCGCGGATGCTTCGAGCCTGCCGCTGCGTGGCGAAGCCGTAGTACACCGCCTCGTTGTTGAGGAAGGTCCAGCCGTAGTCGTGCATCACGCCGTCGAGGTCCACGGTGCCGAAGCGCCCGGTCTTCTCGTTCCAGAAGCGCTTCGTTCCGTAGGCCCGCACCGCCCTGGCGTGGGTCCGCAGGTCGGCCGGGTCGTAGGCATCGGCTCCGGTCGCCACGCCCCACTCGGGATGGGCGCTGATCTGCTCCTCCAGGTTCGCAAGGTCGAGGACGGCATCGTAGTAGTAGATCGTGGCCAGCGCGTCCTCGCCGCCGAAGGGGAGCAGGTCCCAGTAGTTGCTGCCGATCCCCTCGCCGGGCACGATCTGCTTGCCGCCGGCGGCCGTCCGGCGCACGCCGCTGCGTCCCTCGTGGCCCGGCCAGGTGGTATACATGCAGTTGCGCCGCCGCGTATCGAACTCGCGCATGGTGAAGCGCATGGCGCTGCGGACCCGGACGATCTGCTCGCGCAGGAAGCTCAGGTCGCGCGACCAGGCGAAGGTGTCGCATACGCCGCGCACGAAGTTGGGGTTGTTGATGGAGTGGCGCGTGTCGCAGGCGGTGTGGAACGACTTGATGACCACGCGCCCCGCCGCCGGGTTGTCGAAGCGGATGCGGAGGCCGGTGATGACGCCCGTCCAGCCCGGCGCGCGATGGACGGGGATCATGGTCCGCGTCTCGGCCCGCACGGTCTCCATCTTGCCGCCCGCGCCGCCCGTGGGCATGTGGGCGACGTCGTGGCCGTCGGAGCCCGCCGGTGCGAAGTAGAAGCGGCGGTCCGGCCCGAACTCGGGCTTGTCGCGGGTGGTCCACTCGACGCAGCAGTTGGCCCGGCCCAGCCCCTCGGCCCACCAGTTGAGCCGGAGCCAGGGACCGTTCCTGGCCGGCGTCTCGAACGCCGGGGTCTGCAGCGTGGCTCCGGCCTCGGTCAGGTCGAGGACCCAGCCGCGCTCGTTCACCTCGCCGCCCCGGGCGCCGGTCGGCTTCCACTTCTCGGGCGTGACGATGGGAGCGTCGTAGCCGGGCACGCCGGTGCCGCGGAAGTGCCAGCCCACGCCTCCGGCCTCCATCCAGCGCGGGAAGGGCCACCCCTCGGCATGGGCGGGTCCGTCGTGCTGGTGGGTGTTCACGTAGCCTTCGGCGTTGATGGTGCGGCCGGCGAGCGCCTCTACCCAGCGGCTCCGCATGGCGCCCAGCGCGCCGTCGGCGGTGCGGGCGGGCCAGAGCGTGGCGTTGGGCATCCACTCATCCCAGAGCGGGATCAGCGGGCCGGCGGGACGGTAGTGGAGCCAGTAGAGCGCGCGCAGCGAGCCCATCTGGCGCTCGTATCCGGGCGCCTCGAAACGGACGAAGTCGTCAGGCGCTGCCTCGGGCATGGGCGTTCCTCCGATGGAGAGGGCCGGCATGAGCGCGGCCGCCAGCATCGCAAGCAGTCGTGCGGCGCGCACCGTGCGCGCGAGTGGCGATCCCAGACGCGGCATGGCCCCCTCCTCTGGTCTGACGTGACGCCCCTCGGTCAGGCGTCCAGGCTCCGCAGGTACTCCACGGCGCGAGCCACGTCGCCCATGGCGTCGTCGCCGCACTCGCGCTCGATGGCGTAGAAGCCGGTGTAGCCGTTCTCCTTGAAGATGCTGTGGAGGACCGGCCAGTTGGTCATGCCGGAGCCCAGCGGCACCTCCTCGCAGCTCTCGTCGCGGTGGAGGTAGCTGTCCTTGGCGTGGACATGCGCCACGTAGGGGATGAGCGTGCGGAGGCCCTGCACCGGCTCGAAGTCGGCCATGGCCGCGTCGTAGTCGAAGGGCACGCCGTGGGCCTTGGCGATGTGCGTGGGCCAGAGGAGGAGGTTCGCCGGATCGAAGTTGACGCGGAGGGCCGTGCTGCCGATCTGCTCGATCATGCGGCGGAAGACGCGGGGCGGCTCGGGGCCGGTCTCCAGCGCGAGCACGGCGCCGACCTTCTCGCCATGCTCGGCCAGGGCGCCCAGGGCGTCCGCGAAGCGTTGCCACTTGGGCGACTCGGGGCCGTCGGGCATAATGCCGACGTGGGCCATCCAGAGGCCGCCGGCCACATCCACGGCGGTCTCGTTCAGCCGCTTGCCCCACTCGATGTTCTCGGCGTAGTTGTGATCCTCGCCGAAGTCGACGTTGCCGCCCCAGCCGATGAGCGCCGAGACCTCCAGGCCCATCTCACGCACGCGGCGCAGCACCTCGGCGCGCTGGCCGCTGGTCTTGGCCTCCAGGTCGAGCCCGCCGCCGCCCGCGGGCAGGTGCACGCCCTCCACGCCGAGCTTGACGGCGGTTCGCATGCCCTCGTAGGGGTCGGACCCGCCGGTGGTGGGGATAATGGCGATTCGCATGGGGGTTCCTTTCTTAGAGCGGCGAAGCCGCCCGGGCGTCATTCTAGAGAAATCGGATTCTGCGGAAGAGCGCCAGCAACGCCGCCGCGATGACCGCCATGGCCGCCAGAGCGGCGGGGTAGCCGTAGGGCGAGGCTAGCTCGGGCATATGCTGGAAGTTCATGCCGTAGATGCCGGCGATGAGCGACGCCGTCATCAGCACGGTAGAGGCGACGGTGAGGACCTTCATCACCTCGTTCATCCGGTTGCCGGCTTGCGCCACGGCGGCGTCCAGCGCACCGGTGAGGATATCGCGGTGGAGGTCGATCTGCTCGGTCAGCCGCAGGGCGTGGTCGTAGACATCCTGCAGAAAGACGTGGACCGGCTCGGGTACCAGGTCGTTTCGGCCCCGGAGCAGCTCGTTCAGCACGTCGCGCAGGGGGCTCACGGCCTGGCGGAGAACCAGCAGCTCGCGCTTCAGCAGCAGCGCGGGCTTGGGATCGAAGGGGACCGAGCCGTCGAACACGGCGTCCTCCACTGCGTCGATCTGGTCGTTCAGGTAGTCCAACACGGGGAAGTAGCCGTCCATGACGGCGTCGAGGAGCTCGTAGAGCAGGATGCTGGGCGTCAGCCGGGCCACGGTTCGGCGCGCCCGGATGCGCTCGGCCAACTCGGTGATCGGTGCACAGCCATCATGCGCGAGGGTGACGATGCAGTCGGCCCGCAGGAAGATGTCGATCTCGCGGGTGGTCTCATGCAGGCCGTCGGCCCGGTCGCCGGGCTCCCAGTAGCGGACGGCCACGAAGAGATGGTCGCCGTAGATATCGACCTTCGGCCGCTGGTTCTGGTTGCGGGCATCCTCCAGAGCCAGCGTGTGGAAGGCGAAGGCCCGGTCCAGCGCGTCCAGGTCGCCCTGTTCAGGATCGCGGATGTCGATCCAGACCGGCTCGGAGGCGGCTCCGGAAGCCGCCTCCTCCGGCGTGGCGAAGGGAGCCGGGCCGCCGACGCCCGGTCCCGTCAGCGCGGTGATGCTGAGCATGGCGGCCTCGGCCGGCTCTCCTGCCCCTACTCGTTCGCCGTGTTCGGCGTGGCGGTCGGGATGCTGGCGGAAGCGCGGATCTTGTCCTCGATCTCCTTCATGACTTCCGGGTTCTCATCCAGGTAGTTGCGCGCGTTCTCGCGTCCCTGGCCGATCCGCGTCTCGCCGTAGCTGAAGTAGGCCCCACTCTTGCCGATGAGGCCCATCTCCACGCCCAGGTCGAGGATGCCGCCGGACTTGCTGATGCCCTTTCCGAAGAGGATGTCGAACTCGGCCACTCGGAAGGGCGGCGCCACCTTGTTCTTCACCACCTTCACCTTGGTCTTGGCGCCGATGACGTCGGTGCCGGACTTCACGGTCTCGGTGCGCCGCACATCCAACCGCACGCTGGCCCAGAACTTGAGGGCGCGGCCGCCGGGGGTGGTCTCCGGGTTGCCGAACATGACGCCGATCTTCTCCCGGATCTGGTTGATGAAGATGCAGGCGCAGTTGGCGCGGCTCAGGTTGCCGGCGATCTTGCGCATGGCCTGCGACATGAGGCGTGCCTGCAGACCCATATGGCTGTCGCCCATCTCGCCCTCGATCTCGGCCTTGGGCACCAGGGCGGCTACTGAGTCGAGCACGACCACGTCGATGGCGCTGGAGCGGATCAGGTAGTCCATGATCTCCAGGGCCTCTTCGCCGCTGTTCGGCTGCGAGACGTAGAGCTCGTCGATGTTCACTCCCAGCCGCTTGGCGTACTCGGGGTCCAGCGCGTGCTCGGCGTCGACGAAGGCGCAGACGCCGCCCAGCTTCTGGGCCTCGGCCACCACCTGAAGGGAGAGGGTGGTCTTGCCGGAGCTCTCCGTGCCGAAAATCTCGATGATGCGGCCCCTGGGGAGCCCTCCCACTCCCAGCGCCAGGTCCAGCGTGATGGAACCCGTGGGGATGACGTCGACGTTGAGCTTGGTGGTCTCTCCCAGACGCATGATGGCCCCTTTGCCGAACTGCTTCTCAATGTTACTCAGGGCCATATCCAGGGCTTTATGCTTATCCATTGGGTCTCCTCTCGGGATTTGGGGCCGGTTCACTGTGACGCCTGACCGCGGAGGTCGAAGCGCTCGATCACCTTATAGACCGGGCCGGTGGGATGCAGGATGCTCTGCATGAGTGCGAAGTCGGTGATGGTGAAGGCGCCCACCGAGGGCGGAGGCAGTGCCGGGAAGACCCGTGCGGCCTGCTCCTCGGCCTGATAGCTCTTGATGCGCGCCAGGGTCAGGTGCGCCTTGGGCGGCTTGTTCTCCTTCAGGAACCGGTAGCGGGCCAGCTCCGCGTCCAGGCCCTGTGCCAGCGCCAGGAGCTCCTCTCCGCCCCTCTCGGCTCCGAGCCAGAGGATGGAGGGCCGCTCCGGGTTCGGGAAGCAGCCGAGGCCCCCGAGGGTGAGCTCGAACGGCGGGTACCGGTCGCCTACGGCCCTGGCAACATCGATGGCCTTGTAGACCCGTTCGAGCTTCTGCTCGCCCAGGAACTTCAGTGTGTAGTGAAACTGGTCCGGCTTGGTCCACCGGACCCCGGGGTCGGTCAAGGCGGCCTGAAGCCCCTTCTGGGCGGCCTCGATGGCGTCCAGGAGCTCCAGCGGCAGCGTGACGGCTAGGAATAGGCGCATAGTGTGAATGGTACCGGGTGATGTCTGCTCACGCTACTGCTCCAGCCCGGGTCGAACCGGAAAAGACGCCCCTAGAATCGCGCAATTCGGTCGCCGGGGGCTCGGGCAAGCGGAACACGGCCCGGCCCTTGCCGTGGGCAGCAGGTCCGGTACGGCCAAGCCCTGGGGCGCCGCAGGAGGAACTCGGGGCGCCTGCGCGGTATGTTATCTCCATGGGTCGGAACCAAGGAGACAACATATGAGCTACAGGAAGCCGGCCGCTATGGCCGCGGCAGTGCTGGCATTGGCGGTGATGGCGGGCTGCGCGGGCGAGAAGAAGGAGGCGAAGAGCCAGAAGGTGATCGGCGTCTCCGTCCTCACGCTGGCCAACCCCTTCTTCAAGGTGATGGCGGACTCGATGGTGGCCGAGGGCAAGAAGCGCGGCTACGAGGTCATCGTCACCTCCGGTGAGCTGGACCCCAGCCGGCAGAAGGACCAGGTGAGCGACTTCATCGTCAAGAAGGTGAGCGCCATCGTCCTCTGCCCCTGCAACTCCACCTCCATCGGCACCTCGATCCAGGAAGCCAACAAGGCCGACATCCCGGTCTTCACCGCCGACATCCAGTGCCTGGCCAAGAACGCCAAGGTCGTCTCCCACATCGCTACGGACAACTACAGTGGCGGCAAGCTGGCCGGCGAGGCCATGGTGGAGGCCCTCAAGGGCAAGGGCAACGTGGCGATCATCGACCACCCCGAGATCGAATCGGTCATGCTCCGCACCAAGGGCTTCCGCGAAGTGCTGGCCAAGCACAAGGGCATGAAGATCGTCTCGTCGGTGCCCGGCGGAGCCCTGCGCGACACCTCCTACAAGGCGACGCAGGACGTGCTGGAGAAGAACCCCGAGCTGGACGGCCTCTTCTGCATCAATGACCCGACCGCCCTGGGCGCCCTGGCGGCCATGGAGAAGGCCGGCCGCACGGGCCGCATCAAGGTCATCTCGTTCGACGGCCAGCCCGAGGCCAAGGAAGCGGTCCGCGCAGGCAAGATCTACGCCGAACCCGTGCAGTTCCCCGACCGCATCGGCGCCAAGACCATCGAGTCCATCGCGGCCTACTTCGCCGGCAAGCGCGTCTACGCCGAGGAGCTGATCCCCACCGAGCTGTACCGTAAGGCCGACGCCGACAAGGATCCGAGCCTCAAGAAACCGTGACGCAGCCATCCGCAACACGGGCTGCGCGACGGCGCACCGCCGCAGCCCAACTCGCCAACGCGTACGGCATGCTGGCCGTGCTGGCGTTGCTCTGCGCCTTCTTCGCGTTGGCGACCTACCATGACGAGAACCCCACAGGCGCCGCCGCCGGGAGAGCCCTGGCGGCCGACCTGAAGGGCCGAACGGGCGTCATCATCGTCCAGAGCCAGGACAGCGAGGGCGAGGCCTTTGCGCGGAGCCTTGAGGAGGCGCTCAGCAAGGCAGGCACGCCCGCGCGCGGGACCCTGAGCGGCGATCCGCCCACGGTCCGCGCCGCGCTGGAGCGGGTGGCGGCCGCGGAGCCGCTGGGCGTCGTGGCCACCACTCGGGCCTGCGCCGACTGGACCCTCTTCGAGGCGCTGAAGGCCGAGGCGCCCGCCTGCGCCGGGCTGGAGGTCGTGACGCCCCGCACCGTCCGGGGCAGCACCTTCCTCTCCTCCAGCAACCTGCGCAACATCGCGGACCAGATATCGGTGATCGCCATCATGGCGGTCGGCATGACGCTGGTCATCATCACCGGCGGCATCGACCTCTCCGTGGGGAGCCTTCTCGCCTTCGGCTCCGTGACCGCCGCCTGGATGATCGCGCACATGGGCGGCGTCGGCGCCGGGCCGGGCGCGCTCCTCCTCGCCTCGGTGGCCACGATCCTCCTCTGCGGGCTGGTGGGCAGCGTCAACGGGGCCATGGTCACCCTCTTCAAGGTGCCGCCCTTCATCTCTTCGCTGGCCATGATGCAGGTGACCAGCGGCCTCGCCTTCATCGTCTCCGGCGGCCTCAGCATCTTCGATATCCCCAGGTCGTTCGTCTGGCTCGGCCGCGGAGCCGACCTGGGCGGCCTCCCCAACGCCGTGGCTCTCATGGCGCTGATCTATGTGGCGGCGCACATCGTCATGTCGCAGACGCGGATCGGGCGGAACATCTACGCGCTGGGCGGCAACTTCGAGGCGGCGCGCCTTTCGGGCATCAGCACGCGCAAGGTGCTCATGCTGGTCTACTCCATCTCGGGCGTCATGGCCGGCGTGGGCGGCGTCATCACCACCAGCCAGCTCCGGGCGGGCTCGGCCACCTACGGCGCCATGTACGAGCTCTACGTCATCGCCGCGGTAGTCGTGGGCGGGGCGAGCCTGTCGGGCGGCGAAGGGCGCATCTTCGGTACGCTGATAGGGGCGCTCATCATCGGCGTCATCCGCAACGGGATGAACCTGATGGACGTGGAGCCCTACCTGCAGAAGGTCGTGCTGGGCCTCGTGATCCTGGGCGCCGTGCTGCTGGATATGCTGAAGCGCAAGCGCTGGAACAAGGCGGGAGCCTGATCCCGCCGGAAGGGCGGAACCATGGCAACCTCGATCTCGTTCCCGGCGGCCGTCGGGCTGTTCCTCGGCCTGGCGTCGACGTGCGCCGCCGCGCCGCTGAACCTGGTGCGCAACTCCGACTTCTCCCGGCGCTTCGCCTCCGACGGCCCGGCTGACGGCTGGGCGGCCACCCGCATCGCCGAGGGCGGCGTCAATACCCGCGTCGAAGCCAAGGGCGTGGCGGGCGGCCCGTGCCACCGCATCACTGCCCCAACCTCCGCCGAGGCGACCTGGTACATCGCCCGGCAGATCGTCCGGGGCCTGAAGCCCGGCGACACGGGCCTGCTCAGCGGCCAGGTCCGTACGCGCGGCGCGGCCGGGGGCAGCGGCGCCTACCTGGGCCTCAACTATTTCGACTCCGCCGGCGTGCGCCTGAGCTGGCAGGACTCGCCCGGACGCGTGACCGGCGACGCCGGATGGACGCGCCTGACGATGCCCTTCGCCGTGCCGCCGGGCACGGCCCGTGTGGAGGTGAACCTGGTGCTCCACGGCCGCGGCGACGCCTGGTTCGACCGGATGCAGGTGACCCTCGGCCCCGCGGACACGCCCTGGGCCCCGCAGGAGGCCACCGCCGCCGCTCGGGGATCGGGCCGACCCCGGCTGGCCATCCTGCGCGACGGCCTGCCCGCCTCCGGCACGCCCTCCGATCCCGCCGCGCTGGCGCGCATGGCTTCGGCCGCGGGCGCCGCTCCGGCCTTCCTCACCGCCGCCGACCTCGCCGACCCCGCGCGCCTCAACGCCTCGCGCTTCGAGGCTCTGGCCATGCCCTATGGCGGCGCCTATCCCGCGGCCGCGGCCGACAACCTCCGCGCCTTCCTCGAGCAGGGCGGCGGCCTTCTGAGCGTGGGCGGCTATCCGTTCGACAAGCCCCTCGTACGCACGGCCAGGGGATGGGCGCCGGTCGGCGATGCCGAGCCCGACCGTTCGTCCCTGCGCCCCTTCCTGACCCCTGCGCCCGGCGCGGGCTGGTCGGCAGGTGGCCGCGACATCGCCGAGGCGCCCGCCGCCATCCGCACAGACGCCGGCCGAGCCTGCGCCGCCTTCGGCACGCCCGCCATGCCCTCCGGCGGCTGGATCACCCTCGGTAGCCCCGAGCTCAAGGGCCTCCCTGCCGACGCCCTGGCCATCGCCTTCGAGGCCCGCTCGGCCCAGCCCGACCTGCACGTGGCCGTGGAGATGCTGGAGCGCGACGGCGCCCGGTGGCGTTCCACGCTGACGCTGACGAACCGATGGCGCCTCTACCTGGTCTCGCTGGCCGAGCTGGAGTACTGGAAGGATAACCCCTCCACCGGGCGCGGAGGTGCAGGCGACCGGCCCAAGGTCGCCGACATCACCGCCATCCGGTTCGGGATCACCACCGAGTTCGTCAAGGCCGCCCAGCCCTATGAGGCTCTGGTGGGCCAGGTCTGGACCAGCGCGGTGCAGCCCGTCTCGTGGCGCCATGCGCGGCTCAACTCGGCCGAGGGCGGCGTGAACCCCGCTACCTTCCTGGAGACCGATCCGGCCGCCGTCTCGATCTGCGACGCCGGCGCGCCGATCTCCGACGTGGCCGCGATCCTGCCCGACCCCGGCGCGCCGGACCTCGGCGCAACGTGGCGGCTGGCGGGCTCGGCAGGGGGATGGTCCGCCACCGGCCAGACCGCGCAAGGAAGCCCCGGAGGCCCGCTGAAGGCCCGATGGGAGCCGCTGGCCCGAGCGGTGGACCGCTACGGCCGGCGGCGCGGCACGGCCTTCGGCCTCATGTGGAACTACGCGGGCAGCTACCCCGGCTCGGTCTGGGCCTACTCGGGCATCAGCGACCGCAACCTGCTCGCCCCGGGTCCGGCCGGCCAGGCGCTGCTCAGGGCAGCGTTGGACCGGATGACGCGGGGTGTCTTCCTCTTTGAGGCCGCCGGCGCGCCCGCATGCGCTCGGCCCGGCGAGGCGGTCCGCGTCTCGGCCATGGTCGGCAACGTGGCCGCGCGGCCGCGCAAGGCCGTGGTGCGCCTCCGCGCGACCTGCGGAGCGGCCCTGGTGGCCTCCCGGTCGCTGGCCGTCACGCTCCCGGCGCACGGTTCGGCGCCGGTCCGGTTCGACGTGACCGCCCCCGCCGACGCGCCCGCCGGGCTCCTGCGCCTGAGCTTCAGCGTCACCGTGCCCGACGGGCCCGGCAACGCGCTTGAGTGCGGCGTGGCGCTCTGGAGCCCGAAGCGGCAGCAGGAGGGCGCGAAGATCGCCTACCGAGACAACGTCATGGACCGGGGCCGCGGGCCGGAGTTCCTGCTGGGTAGCCAGATCTACTGGGGCAACGGATCCGTCACGGGCGCCGATCCCCTCCGCTGGCACGACCAGCTCGCGGCCATGGCCGACAACGGCATCTCCGTGGCCCGCTCCTTCATGAACGTGCCCGGCGGCGAAACCGAGGAGGCCTGGCGCCGCCGCGACGCCATGGTGCAGCTAGCGCAGGAGGCCGGGATCAACCTCTTCTACGAGGGCCTCTCCTGGCCCAGCGCCGACCCGGCCGTGGTCCGCGAGCGCAACAGCCATGGCGCCACGGCTGCCGAGCGCTACCGCAACGCGCCGGGGCTCTTCATCGACATCCGCAACGAGCCCACGCTGGCCCAGCCGGCCGATACGCCCGACCCGCTCCGCACCGGTACCGACGCCCTGCGCAAGTGGGCCGCCGAGACCCGCGCCGCCGTCCGCGCCGTGGACCCTAAGCGCCTGGTCAGCGTAGGCTACCTGCAGGGCTTCGGCAACCCGACCACCGTCTGGGACCCCATCCACGCCTCGCTGGACCAGGACTTCGCCAATCGGCACTACTACGGCGCGTTCAGCCAGTTCGCCGGTGAGCTGAAGCAGATCGACCTGCGCCTGCTCGGCAAGGCCCCGTCCACCGGCGAGTTCGGCTTCACCAGCCACCCGGGCCTCAAGACCCACTTCGTCTATGAGCCCGAGGCTTCCGGTAAGCTCCGCTACGGCGCGGTGCCGCACCTCTGCTTCGGCTCCGGCGCCCTCTTCAGCGCCAGCTGGCACTGGCAGGACCCGGTGGAGGACATCTTCCCCTGTGGGGCGCTCCTCTCCGACGGCGCGCCGCGCGACCGGCTGCAGTCCTACCGCAACGCCGGGGCGCTCTTCCGCACCTTCCGGCCGCGCTACCAGCGGCCCGATGCGTGGCTCGTGCTGCCCACAGCCGAGCGCCTCAGCGCACGCCGTCCGGGAGCCCTGGCGGCCATGGACCGCGCCACAGAGGCCCTGCTGGGCCTGCACGTCGACTTCACCACGCTGCCCGACGACCAGATCGATCAGGTGCAGGGCGTCCCGAAGCTGGCCGTTTGGGCGGGCGATGACAAGCCCTCCGGCCCCGCCGCCGACCTGCGCGCCAGGGTGCTGGCGGCCGGCGGCGCGTGGGTCCACGTGCGGTCGAAGGCCGAACCGGACGCCCTCCGCGTCGAGCTGGTCCGGGCCTGCGCCGCCGCCCGCCTCGCCCGCCACAGGCTCGCGCCCGACGCCGCCGTCGTGCAGTCGTTCCGCGTCCAGGGGCTCGGCGGCTCCGTAGCGCACGTGCTGGTGAACACGCTGGGCATCCCGTTCAAGGTGCAGATCATGGACCTGCCGAAGCCCGTGGAGATCTGGCTGGCGCCCGGCGGCTGCGGCTACGTGGCCTTCGACGGCGAGGGGCGCATCGCTGCCGCCGAGGGAACCATCGTGGCTGTCGCAGGTGAGAGGCTCTGGGCCGCGGAGCGCAACCTCGCTGCCGTGTCGCTGGACGGCCGCGACCTGGCCGAGAGCCGCACCCTCCTGCTCCTGCCCGATGACGCGGGATCGGTCTGGTTCTACGGCATGTCGGCCAAGGCCATGCTATCGGTGGGCGAGATCGTCAATCGGGCTTGGAAGACCTACGAGACGGTGCGACCGACCAAAGGGCAACTGCGCCTGGACGCCACCATGGCGCGCTCCTGGATACTCGCCACGCAAGGCCCACCCACGCCCGAGCAGCGTCGAGCGGCGGCGGCAGCGCTGGGGATCGCGGCTACGGGCAGGCGGTGAGGGCATGGGGCTGGAGCGTGGGCAGGGAACGCCTGACCTTGACGTCGCCCTGAGCGAAGCGAAGGGCCCCGACTCCGGCACTGCACCGTCGTCCCCCGGCGCGCCAAGCCTGCGTGGTTGAAGGCTCTCTGCTGGTACATGCATTGCGCAGAGGTTGGGTAGCTGTGTCGCACCGCTTTGCAGGAAGAGGCCATGCTATAGGTACTGGAATTCCGGTGCGCATGGGTCGCGTCGGAGGTGCGGAGGAATGACCATGGAGCTTGGCAGGCGTGAGCGTGTCGCTGATGTCCGAACGGTATGGGGCAAGGAAGCCGACTTCTCAGATTGGCTCGTGACAGCCGATGGCATCGCGCTGTTGGCGCAAGACCTGGGCGTGGAGATCGAGGAGCCCAGTCGGGAAGGCAGGCCGGGTGACTTCCCCTGCGACATCGTGGCGAAGCTCTTGGGGGATGAGAGCCACGTGGTGGTCATTGAGAACCAGTTCGGCAAGACCAACCACGATCATCTGGGTAAGTTCCTGACCTACGCGTCGGTCCACAAGGCCATGACGGGCATATGGATCGCTGAACAGGCCGCAGATGACCACCGCCAGGTGATCGACTGGCTCAACGAGAACACGCCCGCCACTGTAAACCTCTACCTGGCGGAACTCAGGGTCTTCCGGATCGGCCAGAGCCCTGCGGCGCCACAACTCGATATGGTCTGCCGACCCAATGTGTCGCAGAAGATTGCGCGCTCCGCGGAAAGCGCTGCCAACAAGGAACGCTACGGATGGCGGCTTGCGTTCTGGGAGGATATCCACAAGTCCGTCTCAGCCCGCAAGCAGCCCTTCCGCCTGCAAAAGGCCGGCACCTCCCACTGGTCGACGGTGTCGATCGGCCGCTCAGGATTCAGCCTCTCAATGCTCCTTACGCCCAGGAACCAGAGCATCGGCGTCGAGCTCTACGTGAACCCCGTCGGCTGGAAGGACGCCGCGTTTGAGCAACTCCGCGCAGACAAGGAGGCTATCGAGGAGCAGATTGGATGCCCGCTGGAGTGGATGCCGCTGATCGGCAAGAAGAGCGCGCGCATCCTCCTGGAGGCGAAGATCGACCCTCGGAGGGATACTGAGCGCAAGGCTGTCTGCGAGTGGTTCGCCGACAAACTCCCGCTGATGTACGCGACGTTCAAGGACCGCGTTGCCGCACTTCAGGCTAGCACGGACTAGCGGGCACTGGCGCGCTGGGCAAGCGCCAAGCAGGCGCCGCGGCACCTCCGGGCAAGCCACCGCATCGAGGGAGTTGGGGTGCTTCACTGCATTCAGCACGATCGGCAACGGCAATGGCGGCTGGAGCTTTGTAGCGCGCCCGTTGTTCGAGTACGAACCATGGTCCTGGAGGGCGGCTCGATGCTGCGGTACTGGTACACGTACATCATGACCAACCCGCGTGCCACGGTTCTCTACGTTGGGGTGACCGGGGATCTCGCGCGGAGAGTCGGGGAGCATAAGCAGCGCTGCGGCGGGTTCACGGCTCGGTACAACGCGACCCGCCTGGTCCTGTTCGAGGTCCACTTGTCGCCACAGGACGCCATCACGAGGGAGAAGCAACTGAAGGGATGGACCCGAACCCGCAAACTGGCGCTGATCCGCCAGTGCAACGAGCAGTTCCGTGACCTAGCCGAGGACTTGTGATGGACGGCGTCACATCGTTACCGGGTGACGCCGAGACCGTGCGCGGATGTGCGCGTCTGCCCTCGCAACTGCCGTTCGCCCTCGCCGTCGCCCTGAGCGAAGCGAAGGGCCCCGACTCCGGCGCTGCACCGTCGTCCCCCGGCGCGAAGCGCGCCGTGGCGCCTGCCTCCGGTCCACCAACGCAAGCCACTGCACCGCTGGGATCGGGGTGCTGCACTGCGTTCAGCACGACGGTAACGGCGCCGCCGCCGTTCGCCCTTGCCGTCGCCCTGAGCGAAGCGAAGGGCCCCGACCCCGGCACTGCCCCGTCGCCCCCCGGCGCGAAGCGCAACGCAGCGCCTACCTCCGGTCCACCAACGCAAGCCACTGCACCGCTGGGATCGGGGTGCTTCACTGCGTTCAGCACGACGGC
>CAISJD010000144.1 GCA_903885605.1 uncultured Chthonomonas sp.
CCGACCACCATCCGCAAGGCGATCCGCGACCTGATCATGCCGCAGCGCCTCGCCGAGGAGGCCGCGCCCTACGAGGCCCAGGTCGACCTCACCGAGGTGGAGCGCATGCCGCTGGATCAGGTGGCCGACCTGATCGACCAGTTGGAGAAGCAGATGCGCGAGGCCGCCCGCGCGCTGGAGTTCGAGCGCGCCGCCCAACTCCGCGACGAGATCTCCCAGCTCCGCAAGTTCGCGCCGATGCCCTCCGTCGGCAAGCGCGCCAAGGCCTCCGGATCATCGCGCCGCCGGATATAATGGGCCTCGCAACGCGATCGGAGGAGACATGCCGCGCATTCTGGCGTTGGACCCCGGCTCGAAGACCATCGGGACGGCCCTGAGCGACGAGACGTTCACCCTGGCCTCGCCGGGCCGCACGATCCTGCGGCAGCCCGAGGGCTACCGGAAGGACATGGCCGCCGTACGCGACCTGGCGGAGGCCAACGAGGTCTGCGAAGTGGTCGTCGGCCTCCCGCTCATGATGGACGGCTCTCGAGGCGAGCAGGCGATCCGCGCCGAGGAGTTCGCCGAGCAGCTCCGCCGCTTCGTCTCCGTGCCCGTGGTTATGCAGGACGAGCGCCTCACCACCGCCGGCGCCGCCCGCGCGCTGCATGAGGCCGAGATGACCCACTCACGCCGGAAGAAGGTGGTCGACTCCGTGGCCGCCTGCCTGCTGCTGCAGACCTATCTGGAGGTACGGCGACGCCCCGCCGCCCCGTAGCCCGGCGCAAGCGGCGCAGCCCCCTTGTCGGCTGCTTCTGGGCTCTCTTCCTGCCTCTCCTTGCCGCGGCCGTGTGGGCCGCGTGGCAGCTCACGCCTGCGTCGGCCACCCGTCCGCGCCGCCTCGTCACGGTGCGGCCAGGCCGGACCCTCGCCTCTGTGGGTCGCAACTTGGAGGGGCTGGGTCTGATCCGCAACGCACGCATCCTTGCGCTCTACGCCCGGCTGCGGGGCATGGACGCCCGCGTCATGCCCGGCCGCTACCGCATCTCGCCCAGCCTCTCGGCCCCCGAGATCCTGCGAAGGCTTAACACGGGCTTCCGCGACGACGAGGGGGTCGTCACGATATGGGCCGGCTCCACGGTGGCACAGGTCGCGTCGGCGCTGCGGTCGGCGGGCTCCATCCGTGACGCCGATGCCTTCGAGGAGGTGGCCCGCCGGCCCGCCGGGCGCGTCCGGTGCCCCTTCCCGCTGCCGCCGACGGGCCTGGAGGGCTACCTGGCGCCCGACACCTATGATTTCGACCCCGGTACGGAGCCGGCCGCGGCCGCGCAGGCGATGCTCGACGCCTTCGTACGGAGCTTCTATGAGCCGAACCGGGGCGACATCGCCCGATCGGGCCGGAGCATCTGCAGGATCGTCACCATGGCGTCGATGGTGGAGCGCGAGGCCGGCATCCAGGAGGATCGCCCGCGCATCGCCGGGGTCATGGTGAACCGGCTGAGGAAGGGGATGCGGCTGCAGATCGACGCCACGGTCCTCTACGCCCTGGGCCACCACAAGACGCGCGTGATGTACTCCGACCTCCGCACGCCGTCGCCCTACAACACGTACCTGCACGCCGGGCTGCCGCCGGGCCCCATCGCCAATCCCAGTCTGGAGTGCCTGGAAGCCGCCCTGCATCCCGAGGAGCACGACTACTTGTTCTACGTCCTTGGCCCCACGCCGGGCGCCCACGTCTTTGCCGCCACGCCCGAGGAGCACCAGCGCAACGTGGCGGCATACCGCGCACGCCGCCGGGCGCGGGAGGCGAGCCGCCGTGGCTCCTGACCGCGGCGCCGCCGGCCGGCTGAACAGGCTCTGTCCCGACCGCTACTGCCCGCTGGGCGTGACGGAGATCGACCCGGGCGACCTGGTCCGTCTCGGCATTCGCGCCGTTCTGCTCGACGTGGACAACACGCTGGTGGGGTGGCAGCGCGAGGACGTGCCCGACGCCGTGGTCCAGTGGGTCGCCTCGCTCAAGGCGGCGGGCCTCCGCCTCTACCTGGTCTCCAACACACGCTTCCCGCGTCGGCTTGCCCGCCTCGCCGCGCGACTGGATGTGCCTTACGTGCGGAAGGCGGCCAAGCCGCGCCGCGCCGGCTTCCTGGAGGCCTTGGCCGATCTGCAGGTAGAGCCCTCCGAAGCCGTGATGGTGGGGGACCAGATACTCACCGACATCCTGGGCGGCAACCGCGTAGGCATGCGCACCATCCTGGTCGCGCCCATGGCTGGGCGCGAGTTCGTCGGAACCAAGCTGACGCGCATGGCCGAGGCGGTCGTCCTCGTTTGGCTTCGCCGGACGGGCAGGCTCTGATCCATCGCCCATTTTGCGCCGACGGGGAACAGGACGGGCGCGAGTGTCGTCGAACCTTCAACCCTCGGTGTGCGGGAGTGAGAGCCAGGTGATTCAGCACGTCGTCAGCGGTCGCACGCAGGTGCTGGGTGTGTTCGGCCATCCCGTCGAGCACTCAGTCTCACCATGCATGCACAATGCCGCTGCCGCCGCGCTGGGCCTGGATTGGGTGTATGTTCCGTTCCCTGTCCGGCCGGAGGCGCTGTGCCGGGCCCTCAAGGCCCTGCCTGCGCTGGGAATACGGGGTGTGAACCTCACCATCCCTCACAAGCTTGCCGCCGTGGATGCGATGGATTGCCTGGCGCCGTCGGCCGCGGCGCTTGGGGCTGTGAACACCGTCCGCGTGACTGACGGCCTGCTGGAGGGGCACAACACCGATCCGGCGGGCTTCATGGCGCCGCTGGTGGCAGCGGGCTTCCCCGCAGCCGGGGCCTCCGCCGTGGTGCTGGGAGCCGGCGGGGCGGCGCGATCGGTGGCCTGGGCGCTGGCTTCGGCCGGCGCTTCGGTGATCGTGGCGAACCGAACCGTCGGGCGCGCGGCATCATTGGCTGCGGACATCAATGCCGCAGTGGCCATGCCCGTGGTAAGCTCCATGGGCGTGTCTGACGAATCGGCGCTCTGCGCCGCCGTCGCCGGGGCGTCCCTGCTGGTGAATACCACGCCGGCCGGGATGCACCCGAATGTGACGGGGTTGCCGCCGGCGCCGCTCTCGGCGCTCCATGCCGGGTTGCTTGTCTATGATCTGGTCTATCGGCCTCGCCGAACGCGACTGCTGGCCGCGGCGGAGGCTGCCGGATGTGCTGTGCTCGACGGCTTGCCGATGCTCGCGCATCAGGGCGCCGAGTCGTTTCGTATCTGGACGGACGTGGCGCCGCCGGTAGGCGTCATGCTCTCAGCGGCCGAATCATTCCTTCAGGCCGCCGGTTAGTCGGTTCCTTGCGGCGCATCCGCTGGTTGCGGGTGCCTACGGGGTATGTTATAATCGACGCGCTCTGGCGGCGACATGCCCGCCATGGTCACTAGACGAGGTGGCGCACGATGGCAACGGCACGTAAGAGCATGGGTGACTATCTGGTCGAGCGTGGTTATATCACCGCCGCCCAGTTGACGGAAGCCCTCGACATGCAGCGGCAGTCCAAAGGTGATCTGGCCAAGATTCTGGTCGAGAGCAATATCGCCAGTGAACGCGACGTCACCGAGGCCCGTGCATACGAGTTGGGTGTTCCGTTCGTGGATCTCAACAAGTTTGCGCCCGAATCCGGGGCCGTGAACGTCGTGCCGGAGCACGTAGCCAAGCGGCATAACGTGGTTCCGATCAAGAAAGACAACGCCACGAACACGCTGATCGTGGCTATGTCGGACATCAACAACCCCTATGCCGCGGACGACCTGCGCATGGTCTCCCGATGCACCGTGCGGGCCGCCCTGGCCGCGCCCGGCGCCATCGAGGACGCGCTGGCCCGCGTCTACGGCAACTCGGCTCCCGCGCCCCCCACGACGGCGGTGGCCGTGGCCGCCACCCAGCCCGGCATGAACCCGCTCAAGCCCGGCGCGGCGCCCGCCGCCACCGGCATGGGCGACCTCATGGCGGTGATGCGTGAGAACGTGGCCAAGGTGGGTTCCAGCGGCGAAGAGGCCCTTGAGGACGACGCAGAGTCGGCCGCCCTCATGGCCGAAGAGGCCCCGGTTATCCGCGTGGCCAACGCCCTGATACAGCAGGCCATCAAAGAGGGCTCGTCGGACATCCACATCGAGCCGGACCGCCGCGGCCTTCGCGTCCGGTACCGCGTGGACGGCGTCCTGCACGAGACGATGATGATGCCGAAGTACATTCAGGCGCCGCTCCTCTCGCGCTTCAAGATCATGGCCGAGATGAACATCGCCGAGCGGCGCATCCCGCAGGACGGACGTATTCCGATCTCCTACGAGAAGAAGGACTTCGACCTCCGCGTCTCCTGCCTGCCGAGCCTCCACGGCGAAAAGATCGTCTGCCGAATTCTTGACAAGTCCAGCGTTATGATCGGTCTCGCCAAGCTCGGCTTCTCCGGCGAGAACCAGTCGCAGCTGGAGGAACTGATCAGCCAGCCGAACGGAATGGTGCTCTCCACCGGCCCCACCGGGTCCGGCAAGACCACTACCCAGTACTCGGTGCTGAACAAGCTGAACTCGATCGAGAAGAACATCCTCACCATCGAGGACCCGGTCGAGTACCAGCTCTCCGGCATCACCCAGGTGCAGGTGAACAAGAAGGCGGGCCTGACGTTCGCGTCGGCCCTCCGCTCCTTCCTCCGCCAGGACCCCGACATCATCATGGTCGGTGAGATGCGCGACCTGGAAACCGCCGAGATCGCCATTGAGTCGGCGCTTACCGGCCACCTTGTCCTCTCCACCCTGCACACCAACGACGCTCCTTCCGCCGTCATCCGAATGGTCGATATGGGCGTGGAGCCGTACCTGATCTCCGCCACCGTCATCGGCGTTATGGCCCAGCGCCTCGGCCGAAAGGTCTGCCAGTCCTGCAAGGAGCCGTACGAGGAAGACGCGCAACTCCTGCGCCGCTTCGGCTTCAAGCCGGAGAGCGAGGACCAGAAGATCACGCTGTGGCGCGGCAAGGGCTGCGAGGCCTGTCGGCACACCGGATACAAAGGCCGACTGGGCATCTACTCGCTGCTGCGCATGAACGACGAGATCGCCGAGTTGATCGTGCGCCGCGCCCCGCTGGCCGATGTCCGCGACGCGTCCAAGGCCAACGGAATGCTGGAGCTCCGCGAGGACGGCCTGCAGAAGGTGCTGGAAGGCATCACGACGCCCGATGAAGTGATGCGCGTCGTCTTCACGGCCGGCCACTGATCGCTGCGCCGGCACGGGCGCTGATTATGGGGCGGAGCCGAAAGGCTCCGCCCTGAAGGTCTAAGAATAGCAGTCTGGAGGTAGTCGGTTTGACTGAGCAAACTCAGGTTGTGAATACCCAACCTGCGACGTTCCCCACAATGCCCACCACGGCGCCGGCAGCTCCCGTGCGCGTCCCCATTGAGGATGCGCATATCGATGACCTGCTGAAGATCGTCGTCGAGAAGGGCGGCTCGGACCTGCACCTGGCGGTGGGGATACCTCCCATTCTGCGCGTTGACGGGCAGCTCGTGCCCACAAACTTCACTATCGTCAGCCCGCAGGACTCGCAGCGGCTGATCTACGATATCCTGACCGATGACCAGATCCAGCGGTTCGAGACCTCGCTTGAACTGGACTTCTCATACCAGGTTCCCAACATGTCCCGGTTTCGCGTCAACGTCTATCGCGACCGGGGCAACGTGGCCACCGCCTTCCGCGTGATCCCTTCCCGCATCCCCACCATGCAGGACCTCGGCCTGCCGCGGGTGCTGGAAGACCTCACCAAGCTGCCCCGAGGCCTGGTGCTTGTCACGGGCCCCACCGGCTCCGGCAAGTCGACCTCGCTGGCGGCAATGATCAACCGGATCAACAACGAGAGCAGCGTCCACATCCTCACGATTGAGGACCCAATTGAGTACCTTCATACGCACCGCCTGAGCGTGGTGAACCAGCGCGAAGTGGGCGGCGACACCAAGGCCTTCGCCAATGCGCTGCGAGCCGCCTTGCGCGAAGACCCGGATGTCATCCTCGTCGGCGAAATGCGCGACCTTGAGACGATGCAGATGGCCGTCTCCGCGGCGGAAACCGGCCACCTTGTCTTCGCCACGCTGCATACTAACTCTGCGGCGACCTCGGTCGAGCGCATTGTTGACTCGTTCCCTCCAGGCCAGCAGGAGCAGGTGAGGCTCCAGCTCTCCAACAACCTGCAGGCCATCGTGTGCCAGCAGCTGCTGCCCCGGGCCAACCAGCCGGGACGCGTCTGCTGCATGGAGATCATGACCGCCAGCCCGGCCATCCGGAACCTGATCCGCGAGAACAAGGCGCACCAGATCACGTCGATGATCCAGACCAGCGCCAACCTCGGCATGCAGACGATGGACCAGGCGCTTCGCGACCTCTACCTTCGCGGCATCATCACGTTCGAGCTCGCCATGGAGCGAGCCATGAACCCGGTGGAGCTGGAGAAGATGATCCGTACCGCAACCATGCCTATGTCCGGCCAGGGCGGGCGCGGCATGTAGCCGTCCCGCAAAGGGCGGCAGTGAGTATCAGGGGGCAATCCCATGGCAACATTCAGCTATACCGTCAGGGACTCGGCGGGCCAGACACGCTCCGGCACCACCGAGGCCGAGAACGCCGAGATCCTGCGGCGCCGTCTGCAGGAGCAGGGCTTCACCGTCGCTGATGTGCAGCAGACTGCCGCCGCCAAGAAGAAGCAGGCAGGGCAGGGCTGGGGACGCGTCAAGCTGGCCGACCTATCGGTCTTCTGCCGCCAGTTCTCAACCATGATCGACGCAGGCGTCTCGCTCGTGCGTGCGCTGGACGTCCTCGGCGAGCAGACGCAAAACCCCAAGCTTCGCCGCATTCTTCTGGACATCCAGCAAGAGGTGGAATCGGGGCAGACGCTCTCCAAGTCGATGTCCAAGTACCCCAAGACGTTCAGCAACCTGTTCCTCGGCCTCGTGAAGGCCGGCGAGGTCGGAGGCGTCCTGGAGGAGTCGCTGCAGAGGCTGTCGGGCTTCCTCGAGTCGGACATGGAGCTTCGCCGCAAGGTGAAGGCTGCCATGACCTACCCGACGCTGGTCGTCGTCGTGGCCGTCGGTATTGTGGTCGGCCTCTGTACCTTCATCGTCCCCAAGTTCATCGAGCTGTTCCGGGACCTGGGTGTGAAGGAACTGCCGCCCATGACCCAGATCCTCGTGGACTTCAGCGACTTCCTGAAGACGAAGTGGTACATCGGGATCACGATCGTCGTGGTCACGTGGGTGGCGGTCAAGTACTTCGGCACCACACGCATCGGCCGTCGGGTGATCGACCGGATCAAGCTCAAAGTGCCGGTCTTTGGCCCCCTGCACCACAAGATCGCGCTGGCGCGCTTCGCCCGCACGCTCTCCACGCTGCTGGTTTCCGGCGTACCGATCCTGCAGGCGCTTGAGACCGTGGCAGGCACGGTGGGTAACGGCATCATCGCCGAAGCCATCATGCAGGCCCGAGCCCGCATTCGTGAAGGAGACCGGATCAACGATCCGCTGGAGAAGAGCGGCATGTTTCCGCCCATGGTCGTCCACATGGTCTCCATCGGTGAGGAATCTGGAGCCCTCGACACGATGCTGTCGAAGATCGCGGAGTTCTATGAGCAGGAGGTCGAGGCCACCCTGCAGAGCCTTACCGCCGCCATCGAACCGATCCTCATCGTGGTGCTGGGCTTCTGCGTAGGCTTCATCGTTATCGCCATGTTCCAGCCGCTCATCGCAGTCATCCAGAACCTGACATCGGGCGGCGGCGACGACAAGAGCTCCGGTGGCGGCGGAGAGTAGCCCGTCAGGCGACTGCATGTGAAGTCCGTGTGATCAAGGTGGGGCGTGTGGCCGGCAGGACGGCCCATGCGCCCTGCCGATCATGGTTCCTGGCTGAATCTGGGGAAGGGTGGCGGCGTGCCGGAGGTTCCTGGCGAAGTGTGGCTGGTGCTGGCGGGGCTCTTCGGCGCTGTCGTAGGGAGCTTCCTCAACGTCGCCATATGGCGTATGCCACGTAACGAGTCGATCGCGTTCCCGGGCTCGCACTGTCCGCGGTGCAACCACCTGCTATCCGCCTGGGAGAATGTGCCTGTCCTGAGCTGGGTGCTGTTGCGGGCAAAGTGCCGAAAGTGCCGCATGCCGATCTCGGCACGGTATCCGGCGGTGGAGTTGTTGAACGCCGTCCTGTGGGTGGTATGTGTGGCGCACTTCGGGCCGGGCCCCGACGCCGTGGCCTACAGCCTGTTCAGTTCGGCGATGATCGTGGCCTTCGCCATCGACTGGGAGCACTACATCATCCCGGACGAAGTGAACGCCTTCGCCCTGTTTGTCGGTGTTGGGCGTGATCTCTACGGCGCTTGGGCCGGTGAGCCGGCGCACGCTCTGCTTATGGGCTGGATGCCCCGGTCTGTGGCCGCGGGCATCCTCTGTGCGTCTGCCTTTGTGGGGGTGCAGATACTGGGGCGGGCGCTGTTCAGGCAGGATGCGATGGGTGACGGCGATGTGAAGCTGGCGCGCGCCATCGGGGCGGTACTGCCGCTGCACCTGGCCGGCGTCTCGTTCCTATTCGCCATCGGGGTCGGCGCCGTGGTCGGGACCGTGATGATGGCGGTTACCGCCCGCCTGCACCGCAACCAGCCGGGGCCCGAGGTTGATGAGCCGCCGATGCCGGAGCCTACGCCATGGCCGGTGCTGCTGCGTTGCGGCCTGATCTATATGACTTACCTGGACATGCTGCCGAATAGGGCCAACGCCGCACTGGTCCGCTGGGCCGGTGCGGAGGCGTTGGCCGAAGGGGAGGACGACGGTTTCCGTCCGGGCCCCACGCATATCCCGTTTGGGCCGTACATGGTGCTCGGCGCAGCGCTCTCCGTGGCGTTCGGGCAGGCCGCCGTGGACTGGTACCTGACGACGATCGGAATGAAGTGACCAGCGGGGCGCCTGTGGGGCGCCGATACGGCAGGGCAGGCCGGGGAACACCGTCCGCCCGATGGTCGTCAGTCTGTGGGTAACCGACGCGGGAGAAGGCGTTCTCAGATGTCCCGCCGCTTATACGCGCCTCGCATCGCATAAGGGGCTTGGTGAACCGTCATGCATAGAAGACAATCTGTCCGGGCGTTCACGCTCATCGAGTTGCTGACCGTCATCGCGATCATCGCGGTCCTGGCAGCGATCCTCTTCCCCATGGTGGGATCGCTGCAGGAGCAGGCCCGGTCATCCTCGTGCATGTCGCAACTGCACCAGGTCTACGTGGCCGCAATGGTGTACCGCGAGGACGAGGGCGCATTTCCGCCTGCTCTTCTCGGTTATGTAGAGGTTCAGGACGCCGGTGCAGGCTGCACGGCCGATCCGACCGTGCCCCGTGGGATCCCCTACGGCGGCAGCGGGTCTCCGTCGCCGATGGGCAGCGTCACGAACGGTTTCCTCTTTCCCGAGCAGATCAGGGCGGCGTCCACGTTCACGTGCCCGGATATCCCAGGGCCCGAGCGGGACAAGATCACTGTGGCCTACTTTCCCAACACGCAGAGCAGCGATCCGCTGGGCGCCGGGTACTGGGACCGCAGCTGGATCGGCGATGCTCTGAAGGCCAAGGGATGCCCGTCCGACGCGGCAGGCACCATCGATTGCTTCTGGGACATCGATGCCAACGACCCGTGCCTGGGCCACCTCCATATGCAGCCGCGCTACTTCTACGTTGCGGATGCCTTCGACGTGAGCCCGCGGGTCGGCTCCGACGGCAAATCGGTTCGTGACGCGAACGGCCAGATCATCTATGATCGCCACTACAGCCCGGACTGGACCGGCGTGCGCGGGGCTACAGACTGGGTGAACCAGCTGAAGTACTCGGCGCCGCCCACGGCCACGACGCTGCTCACGCTGTGCACCTGGCATACCGCAGGCGCACGGTCGGACAGCGCTACGGCGATCAACCTGGCCGGCACAGCCAAGAAGATATCGATTCGCGATGCCATGTCGAAGGGTCCTGCCGCGTTCGTCGGCAGCGACGGCTAGCGGGGGCTCCGAGAGGGCTGTGACATGAAGACGCGACAGCTTGGCGCCTCACTCATAGAAGTGCTGGTGGTGATGGTGCTCCTCACTGTGGGCATCCTCTCGCTGGTGCGCCTCTTCCCCGGCGGATTCTATGTGAACAAGACCACCGAGACCGCCACCCTGGCCGCCCGCCTGGCGAAGCAGGAGTTGAGCCGGTATGCCAACAGCTCCGCGACGCTGATGGACGGCGTGGTGCCGGCCGTCATCGTGCAGGATGCTAACTCGCCTACTGGCTACTACATCCGTGCGGACCTCGGCGTCACCCCTGATGACCTGAGCCCCGGTGCGGCAGCCCCCGGCATCGATCCCTACTACCTATCGGATATAAACAAGTACCGGTGGATCAAGGGCGAGACGGTGCGCATCCCGCCGCCCTCGCCGCTGGGACCAGGCGTACGCGGCTCAGTCTACATGCTGACCGCAGGGCCGGCGTTCGACTACCCGGGCATCGACTTTTCCGGTGCGGTAGTGGACAGCATTGCGGTCTACGGCTCTCCGCTGATCCGGCGCCTCCAGCAGGTCGAGGACGAATCGACGCCGATCCTGGGTGGCCCGTCGCAATATGCCATCGACTACGACGACGGCGCCATCGCCTTCTACCCGGCGACGTTCCAGCGGACCTTCCAGATCAACTACTCGTACAACGATGACGACGGCCAGCTGCAAAGCGTCCTGTCGCAGCCCATTGTGGTGCCTGCCGCCGGCTATCCGGTATGGCAACCGATCTATGTGGCGGGCGGACGCAACGTGGTGCCCGGCACGGATGTCGTCTCCCGGCGCTTCACGCGGGTGCCGTTCCCGCCCTCGTTCAGCAGCGATCCGTATGAGTACGCGCTCGTCCCGCGGACGGGCAGCGTCGCGGACTTCGCCACGATGGGCGTGATGATCTTTAACCCGCTGGGCCGCGATTACGTAGAGACCGGCGCCTACGGATCGATCCCATTCTCTGCGAAGATCGACTACAACGTGCTCGATTGGCGCATCATTCGCGATGACAGGCCGATGCCTGCGGCGGCGCCCTACTCGATCCGGCTCAGCCTGAAGAACGTCCTCGCCGTGGGCGATATGCAGGATGACAACAAGGTCTACGGCGGCCTCTGGCGCGCCACTGGTGCGCCTTCGGCGGATGTGCTCGTCTACAGCCTGGCGAACGGCGCCGAGGTGCCGCGGGACCAGTATACGGTTGACTACCGCGAGGGCCTTGTCTACTTCACGAACGCCTACGGCGCCGCCAACGCATCCGGCAACTACCGCATCCTCTACAAGGCGCGCGGCGGCTGGGGCGTGCAGGTGCAGAAGGCCGCGTCGAGCTATCGTCGCGCATCGGGCCACGGCGCGAACCTGGGCTATGCCGAGTTCTACCTCGGCGGCGGCTCGGCGGGCGGCGTCGCCACCAGGATGTACTTCCCGCCCATGGATGCCGGCCGCACGATCACGATCCGCGACGTCTGGTACGTCTCCCGCAACAGCATCACGGGAACAGAAACCGTCCGGCACGCGACCAATGAAACGTACAAGATCAACTCCTCTGTGTCTGCCTTCGAGCCGGTTGGGCCCGGCCGCCTGACGTGGATCGACCTGCGCAACAACCACGATACGGTCACAGACCGCGCCGTGGCATGGGCGCTCAGCGAGCCCGTACAGCCGGCGCAAGGCGTTCAGGGGATATCGTTCAAAGCGCGGACCGTCTGGAGCGACGGCGGCCAGGTCACGAAGACCGAGAGCGGCAACGTGGCCCGGGTCCGCTGGCGCAAGATCGATCTGGACACATTCCTGACCCGCAGCCCCTATTGAGGCGAGATGGCGCAATGAGAACCCGGAATAACCAGGGGACAAGAAGGCAAGCCTTCACGCTCATCGAGGTTCTGGTGGTGATGGCCATTACGGCCATCCTGCTGGGGCTGATCCTTGGGCCGCTCATGCAGGGCTTTAACCTGACCCAGCGTGCCCAGGTGCAGGTGCAGGCCCAGTCCACCGCGCGGTCCGTCCTGGAGCACGTCGAGCGCGATCTCGCGAACGCCGTCTACGTCTTCGACAACTCGAACCGGCCGCTGAACCTCTGGGTCCGCGACGGCGCCGGCGCGCCGATGATCAGCCGGTTGGACTACGCGCTGGTCGACTATGTGCCGCCGGCCTATGCCAACGACCAGAACCCCGGCTACACCGGCTCCATCGATCCCACGACGGGGTTGCCGTCGGACCGGAGCACGCTGGCGCTGCCTGTCGCGCCGGGCCGTATCATCGTTCGGTGCTGGCTTGGCCTCAAGGACAACGCGACGGTCGGCGCAGGTTCGGCCTCGGGCCGTCCGGCCAAGCCCTACTTCAACTTCTTTGATGACCCCAGGGGCGCCAGCTACGAGCAGCACAACCCCGTGATCCTTTACCAGGCCACGGTGTCGCCCTACACGCCTGTCGGGCAGGTCGACACACGCCTCTTCAATATGGGGCGGTTCGGCAGCCTGAGCGCGGCGCTGGCGGACCCCAACTTCTACTATGACAACGACCAGGCCTCCGGCGGCATGCCCGGATGGAAGGACTGGAACAACGACGGTCGGGTGAACTACTCGGAGAACTGGCGCGCGGTGGCCCGTGCGCTGGTACCGACGGACAAGGCGGACATGGTCGTTGCCACTCGGGACCGGAACAAGAAGCCCGTCTTCGACACTGACCCTGCCACCGGCGTCGTCACCATGCGGCTAAACACATTGGCCCGCTTCCAGCCCACGTATGTCGGTAACGATCCGGGCGCGCCCAGCGCAGTCAGCGACGCGGCCAACGAGCAGCCCTACGGCCTGGCGCCCAGCACCAGCGTGGAGTCCTACGGTCACTGGGCATGGCCCTATCGCGTGTACGTCTACCGGAGCGCGCTGAACGCCGCGGTACTCAGCTACTTCACCTGGTCCGGCTCGGGCAATGTGCGCTACGTGGAGTTCGATACGGCTTCGGGCGCGATCACGAACGGCGGCGGCGCGGGCGACGATACGGGCTTCAACCCGCTGAACCCGACGAACCTGCCGATGAGCCCGGTGGCCGGGCGCTTCTTGATGGTATCGGTAGATGAGCGGCGTGGCGCGGTGGGCTTTGCCTTCCCGCACTGGATCACGCAGAGCGGCAGGCAGGAGCCGACGGTCCTATCGCCGGCGGCTGTGAACGCGGAGTTCGACTACGCGCGCAACCAGGCAACCGGCCAGCTGAGCGCCATTCGTTACGCCAGCCTTCAGGTCGCGTCCGATGAGAACCCGACCGGCGTGACGCCTGCGCTGAACCCGTCGGACGCCAATCCGGTGCTCTCCCGCATTCCCGACGCGCGCATCGTGCCTGGTTCCGAGACCGTGACCGGTCCAGACCAGCGCCCGGGTCCCAACTACGGCCGGCCCATCGCCTATACCCGAGTGGCCCGCAGGCAGGACCCCAAGTCGCTGGGCCTTAATGAGTACATGATCAACTACGGCGATGTCAGCAACGCCAACCTGGCTATCACGGACCCGGACGCCCGGATTCAGGCCATGCGCCGAGCCGTACAGCGCGTTGGGACGATCCTCTTCAACAGCCAGGAAGACGCGGCGGGGTCGATCAACTCGCTGCCCGTGCAGTATGTCGACAACTCGGGGGTGATCCGCGACGCGGCCGACATCACGGTGACCTTCCAGGTTCAGAACAATCGCTCGTCGGATGTCGTCAAAGCCGACTACCTGACCCGCCAGCTGATGACCTTTGCCCTCGGCGTCAGGTTGTACGAAAAGAACTCGGGGCAGCCCCAGCAGGTATCGCTGACGCAGAAGGTTCGCGTCCGGAACTTGCAGCGCTGACGGAGCGGGCTGACCACCGCCTTTGCATAATGGGAGCCGGACAGGCATGAAATCCACCTCAGGAGTGCGTATCGCGCAGAGCCGGCGCAGCCGGAGCGGCCAGTCGCTGATCGTGGCCGTGGTCGCGCTGTTCGTGCTGCTGTTTCTGGGCGGCGTGTTTGTCGGGATGATCTCCAGCAACCTGCTCAACACGGGCAGGGCGCGGGATACCGTCTCGGCCTACGCGCTGGCCGAGGCCGGCGCCCGGTACGCGTCGGAGTTCCTCGAGAACAGCCCCGAGGGCGCGGACTGGCGCCCGGCGCCCACGCCCCTGCTCGATACCCGGGACCCCGATAGGCGCTGGCTGGAGACGGGCGAGTATACGCGCCTGATGCTGGACAAGGGGCGCGCCCTGATCCGCGTCAGCATGAAGCCAGACCCGGCCGATCCCAACGGCAAGTACATCGACATCGAGTCCGTGGGCCGCTCCGGTGTCCTGGATCCCACCGATCCGACGACTTACGTCAGCTCGCCGGCCCCTCGCCTGAGCCGCACCCTTCGGGCGAAGAAGGCCATCGGGATTACGGACTACCTGCGCTACGTGACGAACCGGGACCGCGAGAGTAAGTTCGAGGCGACGCTGGGCGTGCCGCCGATCGGCGTCCCCCTGTGGATGCAGCTCGGCGGGCTGCCGGTTCGGAGCCTGGGTGGAAGCCCGAGCTTTCCGACGCCGGGCGCCCCGATCCGCGTGAACGGCGACCTGCGCCTCCTTCCGAACGTGACGCTGGCCGTGAACCCGGCCAACCATGAGTCCGTCCTTGTTGCGGGCAAGGTGAAGGTGGCATCCGAGGTCGCCGGTGACGCGGCTCAGCAGTCGCCCCGCTTCAGGAACCTGGCCGCCGCCCCCGGCAACGTGGATCCGTCAGGCTTGCCGGCGATCATCCCGAGCGAGAGTAGCCAGTACAGCACCTTCGGCGGGCTGCTTCGTGACGACAGCCCGGCGCCGGACAACAACGTCGCCTCCAGCGGTTACACGCGGAGCATTTCAGCGCTGCCGCCGCCGAGCCTCGAGGCGGTCGACCAGTCTACCGGCGTCAACCGGTACCGCCTTTCCACGCGCGATTCTGGCCTCTGGATTCGCCGCAAGCGCGATAACCGGTACGTGAACACCGGACGGTTCGGCCTGGGCGCGGGCCTCTACGTGGATAACACGAGCAGCACGGAGAAGCAGAGCCAGGCCATTGACGGCGGCCAGTCGCTCCGTTCGCTGTGGCTGAAGCCGGGCAGCAACTACTGGATGGGGCCCTACTACATACCGCCGGGCGCCTATGTGGAGCTCGGGTACCAGGTGGTTCAGGATCAGGCGTCCGACGGGACGCCGGTGGCGGGCCAGTACGTCAGCCAACCAGGCTTCCGCGTGGTCCGAGATGCGGCCGACCGCCTCTGGCGCGATCCGAACGGCGTGGTCAGCACCCGCGAGCAGGCCTTTACCTACTTCATCTATAAGCCGGTGGGCCAGAAGCCCGTCGTGAAGCTGGATAACGCGTTCTTCCGTGCCTTCTTGCGCAGCGACCAGGGGATGAGCGACGCCGAGATTGACCGCTTCCTTCCGGCCTTCAACGGCGTCGTCTACGCCGAGGGTAACGTGCGGGTTCGCGGGTTGCTGCCGAACCTGGCCAACCTGCCTGTGCGCGTTCAGTCCGGCGATATAGACAACCTGAGCGTTGCCGAGATTCGCGCCCGGGTGAACGCGCCGGCGCTGACGATCGTCTCCGGCGCCTGCATCTACATTGAGGGAAGCATCGTACGCGAGCGCGGCGGCGCCGAGTCGGGCTCGGCTGGATCCATGCTGGCGCTGCTTGCGAAGGACTATGTGGTGGTCAACACCACGATGTTCATCTCCGCCAACAAAGGGACGATGCCGTTCGTCGCCAGCAACGACGACGAGGCGGCCCCGTTCCACACGAACATCACGGTGGAGGAGGCCGGCCAGGCGCCGCCCTTCTCGCTGAGCTTCCAGTTCGGCGATGATCCCACGCAGTACACATCGGACGGCGGCTACAACGGGCTGCAGCTTCTGACGCGGCATGGCGCCCCCGTGGGCGTGACGTATATGAACCTGCTGATCAACGAGGCCTTCCCGCTACCGGGCCAGTCGCCGATGTACGAGTTCAACGCGCTGGCCAACGCTCCGTTTGTCTATCCTATGAGCAACGGTAGCCTGCGGGGCGCCGACCTCTTCGAGCAAAGGGCCTTCTCGCTGGCGGGAGGTGGCACGTACCGGCTCTTCACGACGCCTGGCGCGGTGAACACCCTGCGGCCCAGCGTCGATCCCAACTACACGTCAGGGCAGGGGACACAGGACTACCTCTTCAGCCGAATGGCCGTGGCTCCGCTCGACGTGCGCATCGAGGCCGTCCTCTATGCCCAGAATGGGTCGTTCTTCATCATTCCCGGCTATCCGCTGAACACGAACGCGGCCGACACCGAGCTTGCCGCGCGGCGCAACGCAGAGGCCAACGGAGCCGCTGCCGGCTCCATGCTTCGGCCGGCGGGTACCGCGGACGTCTTCCCGTTCTACTCCCAGCCGACGGATATACGGATCACCGTGGTCGGCGCTGTGTCGGAGAACCGAACGGCGTCGGTATCGGACCAGGCGGCTTGGATGCAGCTCTGGGGATACATCCCGGCGGTGTACGGCTCCACGGACGCAGCAGGGCAGACCGCGGCCACGCCGCCTCGGGAGCATCTCTTTGTGACGGAGACGGGCATGTCGGTCGACTATCGCGCCAACGTTGAACGGAGCGCGAAGATAACGCGCGGGCTCAGGTTCCTGTATGACCCCGCGCTGATGGCCCCCTATGTCGGCTACAGCCCCGGCGGCGGCGCCTTCACCAGGGCGCCGGGCGGATGGGTGAACTACACCGGCGGCGCCTTCAGGCAGGACGAGCACGGGCGGACGTTGCCGCCCCTGCCCAGGTTGCCTGTCTGTCCGGGCTTCGTCTTCTTCGGTGAGGCGTAGGGGCCAAGTGGCATCCATGCAGGCTTTGAACGGTCAGGTGATCCGACCATGAGAATACCAAGATGGCTTCTGGGCGTGGGTCTGGCCGCGCTGGCGCTTCCGTCGCTCCGGGGGCCTGCCGCGGCAGACGCGGTCACCTATGCCTCCACCCGGCAGATCGTCCGAGCAGGCATCATCGCCTCGAGCGCGCTCAACATCGGTTCCACGGGGAGCGAGAACCCTGACCCGCATGTCTTTTACGTGCTGGAGAGCCGGGCAGACCTGAAGCCCAGCGGGCTTGAGTTCGTGAACCCGCTGGCGCCGGCCGCCATCACCGGCGATATCTATGCGCGGTGGAAGCGGCGCGACCGAACCGGCAACGATCCCGCGTTCGTGGCGGGTTCCGCCCTGGCCGATGTCTTCCGCGTGGGCGCCCGGGTCACGAAGGACATGGGCGCGTACTGGGAAGTCAACGTCGATACGGTGGCATCCCAGGACCTGCAGCAGTTCGACGTGCTCTTCCTGCATTCCCACAAGCCGAACATCGCGTTTCCGGCAGAGGTTCGTGAGAAGCTGCGCCGGTACGTGGACAGCGGTGGGACGCTCTGGATCGAGCAGTGCGGCAACATGACGTTCGCCAACGGCTCGCCGTTCATGCTGGATGTGCAGTTCAACGCCGCGGCGTCCGGCGGCGGTCCCGGCACCCCCGGCGGCGTCATCGCGGCGCCCAACCACCCGTTGCTCAACCAGCCCTACGCGCTCTCGGCCAACGAGGTCCAGTCGCTGGGCGACAAGAATATCCGGTTCTGGTACCTCTACTATCCATTCGATGCGAACCTGAACCCGACCAACGCTCCGGGCGTCGATGACCTGAACCCACCGGCGTCGCATACGCTGGTGCCCGTGGTCTGGAATAGCCGTGGCTATGCGCCGCTTGATGACGTCCGCCCGAACCCCGGCTGGCGGCCCTATGTGCTGGCGGGGCAGGTCGGCGCCGGACGCGTCGTCTACACCGCCCAGGACACGGGTTGCGCCATCAACGACTATGTCGGCGGAGTCAACGTCGGCTTCGGCGGCAACAGCGGTGCGATCAGCGGCAGTTACGTGCTGGGTTCCAAGGCGTCGGACGTCAAGTTCGCCTACAACCTGAGCGTCTGGGCCACTGCCCACCGCACGGTTGGCTCCGATGCACGTCGCGTGGGCAGCTCGCCCGCTCGCACCGCCGCCGTGCTGGAGGAGAAGTGGACCGCGCCCGTGAACGGTGCGCTGGACCGACAGGTGGGCGGCGCTGTCTTCTTCAAGGGCTGCGTCTACGCAGTGGGCGGCGACCTGGTGCTGCGATGCTATACGGCGCGGCCCGGGTCCGATCTGGACGGAGACGGCAACCCTGATCAGGGCATCGCGGACTTCGTGGCGGGTGCGTCGTACGACCTCATCTGGCAGGTTGACCTGAACCGCTACGGTTCAGGCAACGCCAAGGGCGCTTCGGCTCCCACCGTTATTGAGTTCTATGATCCGGCCTTCACGGGCACGACCAACGGCCTGGTGAACCAGCAGCAACGCGAACTCGTGGTGGTGACGCTTGCGGACGGTACCGTGGTCGCCTGCCGGGCCCTGCCGCGCGCAGTGGATGCGTCAGGCAGGCTGGTTCTGGCCGGCGTCCAGAACGCCGAGAACGTGGACTGGGTGGTGCCGTCGTCGCAGACCGGGGCGGTGGACTTCGGTGCGCCGACGGTAGACCTTGCGGCGGCTGAGCGGTTCTACTGGCCCATCCCAGCCCCAGCCTGGTCCGAGGGTGCGCTCTTTGTGGCGCTCAACACGAACAAAGGCGGCGTGGTGGCTGCCATCGATCCGCGGCGCGGCTCGAGCCTGTTCCGACTGCAGAAGCCGGTGGGCGTCGGCGAGTCCATGGTCCCCGACCAGGCCGCCTTCCCGCTCACGGCGATCTGGGGCTCGCCGGCAGCCGGCTACGTGCGCGACACCGCCACGGGCGCCGTGGACAAGGTGATCTACGTTGCCACCTCTCCGGGCGGCGGGCGTGCGGCGCAGGTGCTGGGCATCCCCTTCATGACGCGCGGCGAGCCGCTTACGGTCGTTTCGTCGGCCACCAGCGTCTTCCGTTCGCGGGCCCGGGTGCCGTGGTTCGTGCCGAACACGGCGAGCGCGGATGGCGACAACCTGATGCTTCGGCCGCGTGTCTACTGCAGCTACCGCGATGCGGCGACGACGGCCTACGGATCCAAGGAACTGACGTACACCACGGCGGCATCGCCGGGCGCCAACGAGTTCACGGCCAAGTTTGACATGGGCGAAGCGCGCGTCATCATCGGCTCCAGCGTCAACGTGCCCTTTGAGCGGGCAGACGGCAGCACGGGCTCAGTGGGCGTGTCACAGCCCTACGACGAGCGGTTCACCTTCTATGCTGACTACGTCTACAACTGGTCGCCGCTGGCCGCCGATCCGCCGGTCAAGGTGAATGCGCGCTCCGCGTTCATCGCGCCTGATCCCACCAGCACCAACTTCACGTTCAGCCAGGGCGTCACGCTCACCCCGGACGACCTGATCCTGTTCCAGTCCTACACATCTGCAGGGATGCCCGGCCGGTCGACGCTCTTTGCGGCCAATGAGCAGGGCTCGGCACAGTCGCGGCTGAAGTGGACGTATGTGCTGAACCAGCAGTTCCAGATGCGGGTCAACGGCGAGTTGATGACCATCATGCCCCGCTTCGTAGATGCCACCGGCCGGTACCCGCTGGACGCCATCTTCGTCGGACAACCGGCGTACAACGATGACACGGTCTATGCCGTAGCCCGGGTCGGCGGCGCCCAGTTCCGGACCTCGGTCCTCTGCGCCTTCCGCGCCAAGCCGGACTTCGTGCTGCACCTGGGCCGGCCGATCGATCAGGGCGTGCGCATTCGCATCCGACAGCCGAACCCCTACACAACCACAGCCGACCCCGACGCCTTCATTGAGTTGGCGGCAACGCAGTACACGGTCGACTATGCGGCGCAGACGATTCGCATCTCGGCCATGGCGCCGCCCGGAGCGGTCTCGACCAACTACGTTTCCGCTTCGCTGCCGTTTGTGGTGCAGGTAGGCACGGCGGCCGAGCAGGTGATCTGGGGCTCGCGCATCGATCCAAGCGGCGCGCGTCGTGGCGGCTCGGACGGCGTCGATAACCTGCTCTGGTACACCTTCCTTCCGGGCATCGCAAGCACGTCGCCGATGGTCCAGGGCGATGTGGTCTGGATCGGGCTGACGGACGGTCGCCTGGTGAGCTATGACGCAGACCCGGCTACAACCAACCCGGCCTTCCAGGCCAACGGCGACCGCGTCGATGTCTCGCCGCGCTGGGTGGTCACTACCGGCGCCTCCGGCCTCGCGAACCCGCCCACCATGGTCGACAACGTGATGGCCGTGGCCACTGCCGGCGGCATCGTGGCTTACGAAGACAACATCACCGTGGTCGCGGATAGCCAGCGCATCCTTGAGGTGAACGCCGCGGGGGACGCCGTTTGGTCCTGCGACGGAACTCGGGCCTACAGCGTGGCCGGCGGAAGCCTGACCGACTACACGGACCCCCTGAACCCCATCGTGGGTTCCGGTGTTCCCGCTGCGCAGATGGTGCCGTTCGCCAAGCCAGCCGTCGTGCGGCGCATGGGCTCCAACGGCTTCCTGGTGGTGGATACCGGCAACAACCGCGTCGTGCACATGGACCGCGGCGGCTCCGTGCTCTGGGAAGTGAACCGGCTTTTCGACGACTACCGCGGCCTGCTGCGGCCGGGCGATCCGCTGACGCTGAACCAGCCCACGGACTGCTCCTACTGGACCGAGTTCGAGAGCAACCTGAGCATCTCAGGCGGCGGCTTCTCGTATTCGGGCGCCGGCTACATCACGCACTACCTGATCGCCGATACCGGCAATTTCCGCGTGATCGAGCTGATCGACGTCCATCGCCTGGACGGCACGGTCGTCATGCTGCGGCGCGTCAACTTCGTCAGCAGCACGCTGGCCAGCCAGGGGAAGCGCTACAAGTACCGATCCGTGCAGCGGGTGGTCCTGCGTAACTCGGACCTTCCGGCCGATCCGCCGAGCTGGCGCCAGAACCCTTACGACCCGAACCTGGCGCCGCTCGCCATGCGTTACCTGACGCTGGCCGCGGTGCAGAACGCCCGGATGGTGGATCCGTCCACACCGCAGTTCGCCAGCCAGGGCTTGGTCGATACGTCGGAGTCCGGCGGCGGCTCGCTGGCCGTGCTGAAGGAGTCCGGCGATCCGCTGGCCGTCATCAGCAACCTGCGCATCCCCAACGGCTCGGGCGGCGTGGTCGTCCAGCCGATATCCGGCCCTGTCTACCTCTCCATGTTCACCGAGGCGGCCGCCGGCGGCATGGCGGTACGGTTCCTGATCGTCGACTCCAACGGCTGCTACCAGGCGCGCTTGAGCTTCGTGCAGCACGCCGGCGCACCGGCCTATACGGAGCCGGTGATGGACGTGGAGTGGCTGCTCACGGCGGATGACTACTACCGGATGACGGGCAAGCAACTGCAGGCGGCGAGCCTGGTGCGGTTGACCGCATCGGCCAACAACCCGCAGTTCCCGGCTCTCCGGCAGTTCCTGATCGCCAACCGGTTCAGCGGATCGGATGATCCGGCGGTGTTCAACGGCGGCACGCCCTTCTTCAACTCGAACGTGGGCAACCCCGCGGCGGGCAACATCACCGGTCCCTCGGACTTCCACGGGGAGGTTTTCGTCGTGAACCCGTCGACGTTCTCGTTCGGCGGCACGCACGGGTACATCCCGGACTACAGCGTCGTCGCCGGGTCGTTCCTGTGGCCCAACGACGGGCAGCCATACCTGGTCCAGGGCGCCGCAGTGAATATGCCGCGCGCCAGCATCATCCGCCGCATTCCCGCGGAGACGGTGCCGCGGCCGCCGGACAGCGTGATCCGCAATGCCGACGGCAGCGTGCTGAATGTCGGCTCGGCGGCCGTGGGAACACTGATCCGCAGCGTCGGGTCGAACGATAGGGGATCGAACACGGCGACGCTGGAACAGCCGGGTTTCGCGGACCGGCCCAACTAGCCCGGCTCAGTTGGTCAATCGGGGTGGGGTGGGGTCCGGAACGCAGTACGGCGCTCCGGACCTTGCCGCAAGGCGCCCTCCCGGGCTATCAAATGTGTTAGGTGGGGCCACATTGGCCGTACGGATAGGGTGGATCGTTCCATGAAGCACACTCGAATGAGTTCCCTTGCCGGGCTGGCGGCGTTGCTGGCAGCGACCCTCGGCGTGCCGGGAGCTTGTCAGACGTTCACAGACAGCGACTGGCTTCACGGGCGCGGCGGCCCCCAGCGGCGCGGGTCCAACGGCGATCCCGGCCTCGACTCGGCCACCAGGCAGCTCGGCCGAGTATGGGTCTACCCGGCGACGCGCGACCTTCCGGCTGAGATCGTGGTGGACAACACGACGCTGCCGCCCTCAGCGGCCAACGCCACCGGCCAGGCCTTCGAGGTCGCCGGCGCGTGGAGCTACCCGGCAGTCGCAGATCGCGCCTACGGGGCCTGGCCGCCGAGCGACCAGGCCAGTAGCAAGCTGGGCGACTACGTCTATGCACCGGCTGTCTCAAGCGCTGAGCTGGCCACGCTTGGCACGGATATCCTCGCGGGCCTGCCGGTGTTGGGAACCGACTCCGCCAGCACAACCGCCTACCGATCGATCCACAACGCGCTGAAGGCCAGTACCAACTACGCACGGTGGACCTTCGGGACCGCCTATCCGACGGGCACCAAGCAGGGGCTCGTCGATGTGGGTAGCCGCGCCCTGCAGCCGAACCAGCGCTACGCCGTCTACATTCGCTTCCCATCCAGCGGCACCACCATCGGCGCCGACGCCCACCCGAACCTCGACCACGCCATGGTGCGCGTCAGCTGGGGCTCCGACCCTGACGACCCGATCAAGAGCCGCATTTTCATGGTGGACTTCGGGCAGACCGGCGGCACGTGGATCCGAATTCGCGCAGGTTCCGGCGACGACCGGTACTTCCCGTACGACGGGACCAACCCGATCCGGGTCACGCTCTACGCGGAGACACCAGACGCGGTGACGGATACTTCGGCGTTCCCCTATTCGCCGATCATTGTGGCGGACGCGGTGCGCCTGGTGCCTGAGGCCCTGCGGGGCGAAATCCATGCCCCGGCTGTGAGCGCAGTGCTCCCGGCAGGCGACGCCACGGGCCATACCGCCTACACCCAGCTCACCTACTTCGGCCGCGATGAGACCACAGGTCCGGCGTTCCTTTTCCCGACGACGGCCATGTACACGAACTCGTCGGGCTTCGGCGCCGTGACGCTGGACCCGTCCACCGCGTACAACGCTACCACGAACCCCATCGTCGCCGATCCGACGTCCAGCATTCGGTCCGCGGTCTTCTACTGCATGCAGGACGACGTCGATACCGTGACGCCGAACAACGGAAAGTACGGCAAGCTGCGTTGGCGGTATGTGGCACGTACGGTCCAGACAAAGAACACGACCATCGACGATGCCGACGCCGGCTTCAGCACGGGCGTGACGCCGCAGGACTTTCCGGTCCTCGACCCGGTCCCGGCGGCTACGGACGATTTCTACGGTGTGAACTACCGCGCAGTGGCCGCCCAGGCGAGCGCCGTGACGCCGCGGACCGCCACATGGAGGGCAAGCCTTCCGGAGGGCACCTACTCGGTCTACGCCTGGATACCCGGCGCCGCCTCGCTGACGCCTACGCAGCCGGCGCGGAAGGCCCACTACGCGATCACCACGCTGGCCGGCACGGTGGATGTCTGGCTCGACCAGCGGAACACCTCGGACAGCGCCACACAGAAGTTCGGTACCTGGCGGCTCTTGACTTCGGGCGTCCACTTTATCCCGGCCACGGCCGGCGCCACGGTTGACGCCACGGTTGTGCTCGACAACGTCTCCGCCGAGGATGCCGCAGCGGCTCGATCGGTCGTGGCGGACGCGGTCCAGTTTGTGGCCGAGTCGCAGACCTCGAACAGCGTGGTGGCCTCGCCGCTCGTGGCCGACGTGGCTTGGCCGTCCGGCGTGAAGCGCAAGGTGGTCTACTTCGGGACCACGGACGGGCACCTCTGGGCGCTGGACGCACTGGGCGTAGGCGGCCAGAGCACGCTGACCACGCCCTACTGGGTCTACCCGTCTGTGGCGAGCCCGGACCCGACGACCGACCTGAACAGCGACGGCCTGTTCAATTTCCCGCAGGACGATCCGAACTTCATCGCTGACCCCATGAGCGGACGGCCGAACCAGGCCATCGACGGCGACATCACGCCCGCCCGGCAGGTCGGCGCCACGAAGGCCTACACGACGATGAACGTGCTGCCGGACCTGGGCGCCTTCACCTCGTCGCCGATCTACGTTGAGACCGAGAAGGGGCTCGCGCCCAACATCGTGCGAACTCCGTACATCGTGGTGGGCAACGCCAACGGCCGCCTCTATGCTTTCGACCCGGTCGGCCGCGTCAGTGCCGCCAACGAGCCCTTCGCATCGACGATCTCCGCCGGGGACGTGCCGGGCGTTCCCGGCACGACGCGGCGCCTGATGACCTGGCCCACGACCGGTCGCGACAAGTGGCTGGACGCCGGCGGCCTTGTGGCACCCAAGCCGTTCAGCGCCTACAGCGACGATGCCCATGTGGTCTCCATCGCCTCGGCGCCGGCGGCGCCCAAGCTGGACGCCGCGTTCCGCACTGATCGTGTGGTGATCGGCGCCGGCGACGGCCACGTCTACGCCGTGGACCTCCAGGGCCTTGACACCAAAGAGCGGATCTCGAACCCGACCAAGGACGGGGCAGCTATCTGGCAGTTCCCCGAAAGCACCACCAGCCTTGCGCCGGTGATGCTGAGCGGGGCCCTCACAACCGACGACAACAGCGGCCGGTACATCTTCTCTGCCGGTGGGCGCGTCTACTGCGTGCGCGCCCCGGATAGCGCGACGGGCCAGCCCAAAGATGCCGACGGCTACCTGCGGCCGGACTGGGTCTATCCCTACGCGGTGGCTCCCGGCAACCCGGCGAAGGACAACGATGCCGCAATCGAGGAGACCGACTTCACGGCTCCGGCATACAAGGCCACCGTCCATGCCGACCTGAACGGCGGGAACCCCGTGGCCTTCGTGGCCAACAAGGACGGCCGCGTCTTCGCACTGGACGCCACACCGACGGGCAATCCGGCCGCCGGGCCGACTGTCCTGTGGCAGAGCGCCAGCCGCGGCAGCACCCGTGCGTCCGCTGTCTACCTCGACTCCCTTCCGCCGCAGATCCGGTACGGGCTCACGACGGTCCATCGAAACCCGGCCGTGATCCTTCCTCTCGAGACCGGCGGGATCGTAGCCTTCTCGGCGGTGACCATCGGCTCCGCTGATGCCGGCATCCCGGTCTGGAGCTTCGGGGACGCCTCGGTGGGGAGCGTGCCTCTCACGGCGCTGGGCGCAAACAACATCCCGCTGCCTGCTCCTGTCTCGTTCCCGACTAGCTCGGCAGGGCGTGGCGCGGACGCGATCACAGCGAATACGTGGGCCTACAGCGGCGACGACGGCAACCCGCAGACCGGTGAGCCGCACGGCCAGATGCGCGCCTACTGGCGGACCACATGGGCGAACGATCTGCTGGGCCTCGACATGCAGACGCCGGACGAGCCCGAGGTTTCGGCTGAGGACGGCGAGTCCACCGTCAGCCTGCGCGGCGTCGAAGTCTGGAACGCTGAGAAGGATAAGCCGGCCCAACCGAACCCGGTCTGGGAGCATTTCGGCGACACCGTTGAGGCCACCGCCAAGTCCGGTTTCACCGAGTGGGCCGCAGGCCACCACAAACCTGACAGCGTGGGTGACCCTGACAACATGGTCGTGTACGAGTGGGGCGATACCATCTACACGGCGGCCTGGGGCGTTATCCGCTCCACCGCCGCCAACCCGCCGCTCCCCACGGTCACGTTCCGCCTCTTCGGCTCGGGCCAGAGCCGACCGTCGCTCACCGTCGGTTCGCAGCGCGACGTGACGCTCGACGCCTTCGATTACGGCGACGGCTCGAAGGCCTACCCCTGGGTCGCGAAGATCGCCTTCCCCTTGGGCCGCGGCTCGGAGGCCGACGCGCAGACGCCCGGCCGCCGGTACACGGTCTACGCACAGGCCCAGCTGAACAGCAACGGCATTAACATTCCGTCGCTGCAACTGGCCGCAGGGCAGTCGCTGATCAAAAAGTCGGACGACTGGCACCTTGAGCTCTCCGCGGCTAACGAGAACAAGCTGGCGATTACGGACAAGCGCACCATGGCCATCGCCCACCCGCTGGCCGTCAGCACTCGCGGCACACCGGGCGGCGCAGGCGTCGGTCCGGCCGTGCCGAACGTGATGGGCTGGACCCTCACGCCGTCGGGCGGAGCAGCCATCCAGGAGCTGCTTGCCAACGGCAACAACCGGTACAACCCGCCCGTGGGGCAGGGCGCGCAGAAGGATATGGTGGCGCCGCTGGGCCTGGTGGGTCACGGAGGAAGCGCCACCTACGTGGGCGTGGACGCTGCCGGCAACCGCCGAGACTCGTTCCTCGTGGCTGACCGCAGCAACCTGTACAAGCTGGGGCAGGCGCTCAACAACCTCCGCGTCGAGCGGCGGGGCCTCGGTTGGACCTACAACAAGCAGCTCGGCGGCGTTCGAGCGGCCACGGGCGACGTCATGAACCCGCTACCGTGGGAGTCCTTCCCGACGCGTGTGCCCAACGTCTCCAAGGATTACCCGGACATGGACGCCTCGCGCGTCACGCTTCGGGTCGGCTCCATCGATATCGGGACCAAGGCGGCTACGCTTCCCAACGCTTGGGACAGCGCGACATCGGCCAAGCGGCTCAACTACGTTCCCATCGACCTGTCCGTGCAGGTTCCCAAGTTCCAGCCGGCCAACGTCTCGGCGGCCAACGCCTACGAGGACATCAACGGCAACGTGCGGGCGCTCTACGGCCCCATGCGGACCGATACCGGTCAGCCTGCGACGTCGGGCCTCTTCTCTCCCAGCGCGGGGTATGTGGGTCGGATCGTGGTCTTCGTGGACAACAACGGCGACGGGAAGTACCAGGGCGCCGCAGTGCAGACGACCGCCCTGCAGACGCAGACGCAGACGCGCGAGGAGGTCTATCGCTCCGTGGGTGTGGGCCTGGCGGTGTCGCCTGACCTGAACATGCGGACCGAGGAAGAGACCATCGACCTGGGCCGCGCCCCGCACGGCGCCGGGCTGACGCCGACCATTCCGTTCCTGCCGTCGGGCGTCGGGCCGTATGTGAACACGCCCTCACCGTTCGATTCATCCAACGGTTTCCACCTCTTCGCGCCGTTCACGGTGCGCAACCAGGGCAACGTCAACCTGACTAACCTTCGCGTGGCCAAGGCTGTCGGCAACGCCGCTACCGCCTCCAACCCGCTGCTCTGGCCGAGGCTGAACAGCGACCAGGTGTCGTCGCTACAGTCGACGTACCTCAGTTCCGGCGCACCGATCCTGCTGGGCGGGCTCGACCCGCTGGCCAACTGGCGCCTCAACACTCCGCTGGTGGCGCGGGCCTACCCGCTGCCCATCGGCGCGGCGGGCGGCGCCGCCAACCTGGGCGTCGTCTCATCGCTGGACCATGCGCGCGGTAACGGCCAGTACGATATCGAGATCGACTGGAGCCTGGCTCCGTACAGCGCCGCAGCGCCGTGGCCGTTCAGCCTCGCGGCGCTGGGTGTGGCTGGGGGCAATCCGTATGTGCCGGCGTCGAACCCGCTGGGCTGGGCCGAGGGCGTCAATGCCGTTCCGACGCTCCACAAGGCGCGCCCAGGCGACGGGACGGGCACGACCCTCTCGATCCCCGACGTCTCATACGGCGACCCTCTGGGCGTCCTGGCGACGTTGCGAGCCTCCGGCCGCGACGTCCGGCCGCGCATCGGTATTGCGCCGCCTGTCGGCACCCCGGTGGGCACCTACACCGGCGTGGTCAATGTCTTTGAGGACGCCATGCCGCTGCAGTGGCGTGAGTGGACCGCCCATTACGCCACGGTGAACGGAGGCGTGAACCCGCTCGCCACGGCGGCGGACAATGACGGCATCCTGAACCTGAAGATCGACCCTGCCACGGGAGCCATGGTCGGTTCGGCAGTGGAACCCACGGTGCAGAACCCGTTCCAGCTCCGCCTGACGGTGTCCGAGGCCAGGCTCACCAACGCTCCGCTCTTCCCCACTGCCGGCGGCTCGATCCTGCAGACGGACGGTACCTTCCCGCAGATCGACCTGCGGGTGCCAAGCGCGAACAACCCCAGCGCGGGGGCATTCGGCGCGAACCTGTCGCCGTCGGCGGCTCGCGACCGCGTCAGCGGCGCCATGATGCTGGTCTGGTCAAGCAACCGGCCCAACAACGCAGGCTCGGCGCCAGAGCGCGCTGACGTTCCGTGGAGCCTTCTGACCTCGCAGCTGACTGGCGTGTCCGGCGCGCTGGGCGCCTTCGGCCCGCTCTACGGCTGGCGCTATGAGCAGGCCAATGCACAGCCCACCCGCTGGTGGCAGCCGCTTGCGGCATCGGCGCAGTTCCCGGGCCTCTCGGCGCCCGGCGCGCTCTTCCCGTCTGAGACGGCCGACATCAAGGGCAGCGCGCAGACCCCGGTTGTGCCGGGCGCCATTGTCACCAACCCGGTCGGCGACCCGCTCACAGTGCATTCCGCTCCGGCGCTGGTCCAGACCGAGGGCGTACCCAATCCTGCTCAGCCGCTGTGGCTCTTCTGGGAGGGCGCCGTCAACAAGACGGCGGGCGCCGGCATGACGACGGACAGCCGTACCTTCTACGCACCGGTGCGCAATCAGGCAGGGGTTCTTGCGCCTGACCTGAGCGTCAACAACGGCGTACCCTATTCGTTCCTGAACGACCCCGCGCTGCCCAAGTACTCGCCGCGGCCGCTGCTGGCCGGCGGCGGAGCCTTCCTCTTCTGGCACGGCGGGGCCAGCGGGAGGACGCGGCTCTACTACAACGTCAACACGGCCAGCATCACGACGCCGACCGCATGGAGCGCGGATGCCGCCCTGCCCGTTCCTGGCGGACTGCAGATGGTGGCCGATCCGGTACCGGTGCCGCGGCGGCGCGGCGACGGGAGTACGATCACCGAGATCGACGTGGTCTTCACAGGTCAGTACGCCGGTAAGCGGACGCCCGAGATGTTCCTCACCCGGTACAACGTGGGCGACCTGATGAACCGGCGGCCGGGACAGGCGGTTCGGGCCCAGGCCCGGGTCACCGGCGAGCTGATGGTGCGTCAGGGCGCAACGCAGACCTGGCAATCGCGCGACGTGGCCTGGATATTCCGTGATCCAGTCACCGGCGCGTGGGTCGATGGGACGGGCAACAGCGCGCAGATCGCTATCTATGTGAACGGCTCGCGTGTGAACGTGGGCACGCCGACGTACGACAGCGTGTCCGGCAAGCTCTACTTCAACTCGACCCTCGGCGGACGTCTGGTGGTTAACCCGCAGTCGGGAGCCGTGACGTTCACCGACGTCGCGCCCGGCGCCCGCGATGCCGTGACGGCGGACTATACGCCGCGCACACTCCGCCTTAACGTGACCCGCTCCGATAGCGGCGTGGTTGCCGCGCCGGCGGGATGGGGCGGCGACCCCGGCTACGCGGCCCAGCCTCACGTGGTCTCCGCGGGCGCCAACACGGCGCCGGTGGCGTTCATCGACCGCGCCATCAACCCCGTGGCCTCCGCTGACCCGTCCGGCGACCTCGTGCGGGCAGGGCAGGTCGGGAGCGCACCGGCGACGGTCTCGAGGATGTGGGTGATCTACCGGAAGACCGGCGGCTCGGAGTCCGGCGGCTCGGGCGCCCTGTTCACCAAGACGATGCGGCTCGCCGTCAGGCTACCGAGGCCGATCCTGCGCAGCACCGTAGGCGGCGCGCTGAGGGTTGCCGGCAACGTCACAGTGGCCGGCAACCGCGGGCCGGTGGAGATTGACTGGATACGCGGCAGGCTCTACTTCACGGAGGTGGACGAGGGGCAGCGCATCACGGTCACGTTCAACCACAGCGGCGGCTCGCTGACGGCCGATTACGTGGTTGGCTGGGTGGACGAACTGAGTGTGGCCAGTACGCCGGCCGACCAGACGTCCGGCGAGGCGCTCTTGCCCACGCAATCGGTTGTGAACGAGGGGCAGGTCTCAGCCTTCAAGGATCCGTTCCAGGACAAGGTGTGGGTCTTTTGGTCCAGCACAAGGGCGGGTACGACGGACCTGTACTACATGGCGGTGAGCCCGTCGTTCTACCCGCGCTCAGCCTACTGAGGGTTGACCGCGTGTTGACATCGCCGCCGCAGGCGAACCGCGGCGGCGACTGCCGGCGTCGGCCATTGGTGCGGTCGAGACGAGGAGCCGGGGATCGTCCTTGACTCTTCGGGGAGAAGTTGCTACAATCTAGGGTCTTCGTTGGGCCTTCAGAGCGCCGACGGAGTCGTTCTCGCTCACATAGAATCGCGGAGGACCGGGCATGGCGAGGTCGGGAGGACCGACGGTAGGGCTGGACATCGGCTCCAAGTACATCAAGGTTGCCGAAGTGGTCCCGAGCCGAAACGGCGTTGCCGTGCGGGCTCTCGGGATGGCTCCCACGCCTCCAGGCGCCCTGGAAGCGGGGGTCATCGTCGACGCGAAGCTCTTGGGCGACGCGATCAAGAAGCTGCTCAAGGAAGCCGGCGTCGGCACACGCAGCTGTGTGAGTTCAGTCTCAGGCTCGGGCGCCCTTGTCGTCCGCGTGATCGAAGTTCCCAAGATGTCCGACTCCGAGTTGGCGGAGACCATGAAATGGGAAGTGGAGCGCCACGTTCCGTTCGCCGCCAATGAAGTGATCATGGACTTCCAGGCCATCCAGCGTAGCGATGACGATCCCGACGCCCAGAACATGGAAGTCCTGCTCGCCGTCGCCCAGCAGGATATGGTCGATAAGCACGTAGAGGCGCTCTTTGCCGCTGGGCTCCAGCCGAAGAGCATCGACGTCGAGCCCCTGGCGGCATCGCGGTGCCTGGTGGAGCTCGGGCCCGACCCGTGGGGCAAGAAGACTGTTGTGGTGGTGAACATCGGGGCGTCAATCACCGACATAGGCATCTTCCGTGACGGTGTGCTCTCGTTCCCGCGTACCCTACCGCTGGCCGGCGACGCGATGACGAGTTCCATCATGTCGCAGACCGGCCTTGAGGTGGACGCCGCCGAGGATCTGAAGCTCCAGCACGCTGCCGTCCTGATGGGGCAGGCCCCGTCCGCTCCAGCAGCTCAGGCGGCCGTGCCCGGCGGAGCGGACGTCGGTTTGATTGACTTCTCCTCGGGGGATGACGCGGGATTGGACCTCTCCACGCCCACCCTGGGCGACCTGGAGCCTGCGCCTGCTCCCGTGTTGGCGCCTACCGGTGATCCGACCACAATGCAGGTGTTTGGTGCCATTGCGCCGACGCTGGGCGATCTGCTCTCGGAGATACGCCGTTCGATCGAGTACTACCGAGGGCGGTCGTCTGACGGGCACATAGACCAGGTGCTCCTCTGCGGGGGAAGCGCACGCATCAAGGATCTGGACAGGTTTCTGGCCGGCGAACTGGGCGTACCCACCCAGGTGGCCGATGTATTCAAGTTCGCGCCTGTGTCAGCGAAGAGCGTCACTCCGGACTACCTGGAGACCATCGGCCCGTCGTTTGCCGTAGCCGTGGGCCTCGGCGCTCGAGATATGGTCGCTGCACCTGCCACTGCCGCTCCAAGCGGCCGCGGCAAGCGCAAGAAGTAGGGGAGGGAAGGAGCCGCTCATGGTCCGTATCAACCTCCTGCCGCCGTATATCTACGCAGGCGCCAAACGTCGCAATGTGAGCATCCTATGGGTGGTCATGGTTCTGGCTGTCGTTGGCGGTTTCATGTTCTGGAAGGTGACGATCGATACGCAGACGGCGAAGATCATCGCCGACAAGGAAGCGATCCAGCCGCAGATGGACGAGGCCAAGCGCCTTCAGGCTGAGGCGGACCGGATCCTAGCGGAGTCCGCCGACATCACGAAGAAGCGCGATTTCGTGGCCGACGCGCGCAAGCATCTGGCGACGACGTATCCGCCGCTGATCGACAACGTGCGCAAATACACGATGAAGAACGTGCTGTATAGCCAACTGACGCCTTCGGGGCAGACCGTGAGCCTGTCTGGCTACGCCACGAGCCTGGCGCAGGTCGGTCATTATATGATGTGGATGGAGCGGAACCCCGCAATCAACAGCCTGGACATTGGGCTGAGCGGGATTCCGAGCTTCCCTGTCACTCCCGGCCTGAACGGGAACGGCGGCGGAGGCCTTCGGCCACCGGGCGCAGGCGGGTACGACTTCACCGTAACGCTCAATCTGGTTAAGCCCGTGGCAGGCGCCCCGAGCTATGCAGGCGCCGGCGGCGGCGGGGCCCAGCAGGCCGGCGGCGGCATGATGGGCGGAGCCCCGATGGGGATGGGGGGCGCGCCGATGGGGATGAGCGGCGCCCCGATGATGGGTGGCGGCGCTGCCGGCAGTGGCTTCGGCCCCGGTACAGGCGGCGGGATGATGGGACCTGGCGGGCCGCCCAGCGTGGGTGGCAAGTCAAGCAGGGAGGACAATTAGTCATATGTCAAAACTAACAGTCCTTCACATCAACATCATCGGTATTGCGATCGCGCTGATCGTCGGCGCCGCGCTCTACTTTACAGTGATCACAAAGGCCAACGATGCCCAGAAGGTCGCGCAGGGCGAGTACGATGCGGTCAAGACCGAGGCCGATAAGTTGCCGACCGCGAAGAGGAACCTGGCGGAAGCCACGGCGGGCCGTGCGGTAGCGATCGCGCAGTACAGCGCCTTTGAGGGGCAGTACATGCCGGTCATCGGCTATGACAAGGATGTACTCCGCAACATGATGCGGAATTTCTGGCCGAATGGCGGGAAGTCGTGGCCTGAGCGGTACATCAAGGTCTTTCGGTCGTATATGGCGGCTGAGCGCAAACGCAATGGTATCGTCTGGGAGAACCCCGGCGTGCTGGTCCTGCCCAGCTTCGGTCCTGACCCAAACAGGATTGATGCGGCAGGCGCAGGCGAGGGCCTCGGGCCCGTGCTGCACTACAGCTACCAGATGAGCGTCCGGGCAAAGAACCTTCCGGCCCTTGTACGGCATATCCAGAGCTGGTCCACGGCCAGAGGGTTCGGCGTCCCGACAGTAGACGGCCTGCAGATTCAGGGCAATTCGCCGAACCTGTCAGCGACGTACAACCTCTCGCTGACGATCATTCTGCGCGACGCGGATGCGAAGTCCATCCCGCAGTCCAACGGCAGGATCACGGGTAGCGGCGGCGGCGGCGGCGCTGCAGGCGGCATGGGACGCGGCGGAATGATGATGGGCGGCATGGGTATGCCGGGAATGGGCGGACCTCCTGGAATGTCACCCACAGGCATGGGTAGTGGTGGCGGCGCTCCTGCAGGGATGATGTCGGGCGGAGGCGCACCGCCGGCTCCGATGCTGTCCGGTGGCGGTATGGCGATGGGCGCCGACTAGCTGTGCTAAGAGCATCAGGCATTGTAACGGGCGGAGCACCACATACGTCGCATAGACGAGGTGATAGAACGTGACCAAGCAGAGGATATGGCTCACAGCCACACTGGCAGCCGTGCTGGGCATCGGTTCGCTGGCCCTCGTCGGTTGTGGCGGTGGTGAAACCACCGAGGAGACGCCGGCTGCTGACGCTTCGGGCGGTGGCAGTCCGTCGGGTGGAATGATGTCTGGCGGTGGCCCGCCCGGTGGCGCTCCGATGATGCCCGCCGGCGGGAGTATGGCGATGATGAGCGGTCCTCCCGGTATGGGCGGAGGCGGCATGATGGGTGGCGGGGCAGCGCAATCAGCCCCGGCGGCTACGGCAGGTCCGAAGGTCAGAACGGCCCCGCCGGGAAGCCGCGTGGATCCCTTTGCGCCCTGGTGGAACTCAACGCCTCCTCCTCCTCCGGCCATCGGTCTCGTGCCGCAGATTCGGCTTGCCGCCTTCGGTACCGCCAAGAAGCCGGTTGAGGAGAAGGTCGTAGTTCAGGAAGTTCCCACGCGGCGCGTCGCCGGAATCGGCAACGGCCCCGGCGTGTACGCACTGATTGAAGGGCCTGAAGGGCAGAGCGTTGTCCGGCCCGGCGACTCGGTGGGCGACTACAGGGTTGAGTCGATCACTGCCTCCGCGGTGGTGCTGAAGCGCGTTGTCGGGAACGAGACCTACATCCAGACCGTGCCCCTGACCGATGTGGGAGCCCAGTCCGCGGCAGGCTTCATGGGCGGCCCCGGAGCGCCGGGTGGGCCTGCAATGGGTTCGGGCGGCGGTATGCGCGGCAGACGGCCCGGCGGCATGGGTATGATGGGTATGCCCGGCATGGGTGCGATGGGCGGCAAGGGCGGCGGCGCGTTCGGCGGCGCCGGGATGAACTCGGAAGACTGATATCTGACGGCGTTAGGCGTGGTGCGCGATGCTGTGCGCCGGCCGTACGCTGAGACATGTTGGAACGAACCAGGAGGAAGGCTTCGATGGCAAGCGCATTCCGGCGTGCAGTTGGCACGGTTAGTCTTGTAGCACTGGCTGTCGTGCTTGGTACGGTGGCGGCTCCGGCCGTAGCCCAGGACGGTGGCAGCACCGAGGTGAACACGAAGAAGGTCACGCTCAACCTGGAGAACGCCAACATCCAGTACGCGCTGAAGATGCTCTTCCAGATGGTGAACGTGAACTACAACATTGACACCAATGTTCAGGGTTCCGTGACCATTTCGCTCAACGAGGTGGGCTTCCGCATCGCCCTTGAGCAGATCCTGAAGTCGAGCCAGTCGCAGCTTCCACTCACGTACCGCGTGGAGGACGGCATCTACCACGTCTCCGTGAAGCAGGAGGTCATCGAGGAGCAACCTGCCGATACCGGCAATGAGACCGAGACGACGCCGGTTAAGAAGGCCAGGACCCAGAAGATCCAGATCAACTTCGCAGACTCCATGGATATCGCCATGGTCTTCGGCGGCGGCGCCATCCAGTCCAACCAGATGCGCATGGGTATGGGCGGCGGCGGCTACGGCGGGGGCATGGGCGGCTACGGTGGCGGCGGAATGGGTGGAATGGGTGGCGGCTATGGCGGCCAGGGCGGTGGCGGCTTTGGTGGCGGCGGCTTCGGCGGCAATAACTTCGGCGGCGGCGGCGGGTTCGGCGGCAACCGTGGCGGCGGCGGCTTCGGCGGCGGCGGTGGATTTGGTGGTGGCGGGTTTGGCGGCGGCGGCTTCGGCGGCAATCGCGGCTCATTCTAGGCGGTCGGCGAGCGGCAAGTCCGACGCTGGCGTAATGGAACTCCGAGGGAGGACACAGACCATGGGCTTCGGGAGGCGTTCGACCGGCCTTCTTTCTCTTAGCTTGGTTGCCGGGCTTGTGCTCAGCGGACCCGTCAGGGTAGCTGTAGCGCAAGAAGCCTCAACGGCTGCCCCGGTGATGGTCAATCGCGTCGATCTGGTCGATGCGGACCTTCAAGCCGCTGTGCGCATGCTGATGGCGCAGACCGGCGTCGAGATCGTGATCGAGTCAAGCGACAAGCCGTACGGCCGCGTCAACCTGACGCTGGAGAAGAAGTCGCTCAGCTCGGTGCTGAACATGATCTGCCTCGCTGCCGGCGCCTCAGTGCGGCAGGAGGGTGGCGTGTATGTGATCGGGCCCAAGGGCGCGGCCAGGCCCGAGCCTGAGCCGGTTAGGGCTGTGGACGTCGCTCCGGCGGCGCCGACGGCTGACGCGATCCCGGCGAAGAAGATGCGCGTTGAGCGGATTCGGTGCGCTAACGCCCGGCCGTCTGAACTCCTCTCGTTCTTGGGGCGCGACGCGGGCCCGCTACCGGACATGATGCGCAAGCTCATGTTCGACCAGATGCCGGATAGGAACGCATACTCGAAGGTTGAGCCGGTCAATGTCAACCAGATGTCGCGCAACATTGTTCCCCCGGCTGTGACTACGTCGTCGCAGGCCCCGAACACCGGCGCCGAGGCCCAGCAGTTCGGTGGGCGCGGCGGCGGCATGGGCGGCGGCGGCATGATGGGCGGCATGGGCGGCATGCAGGGCGGCATGGGCGGCATGGGCGGCGGCGGCATGATGGGCGGCATGGGCGGAATGCAGGGCGGTCGC
>CAISJD010000145.1 GCA_903885605.1 uncultured Chthonomonas sp.
CGACCCGGGCGTCTACACCGTGGAGGCCACGCGCACCATGGTGGGCGCCCCGCCCGCCAACTACCAGGGCACGCTGAACGTGCAGGTGTCGGCCGGCGCCGAGCAGGAGAACACCGTCACGCTCACGCGGTAGCCGGCCCGTGCAGGGCCGGGGCGCTCGCTCCGTTTCGCACGACTGCAGCCGCCCGGCGCGGCGTGTGGCCCCCACGCCGGACACCCCTGTTCCGGCGGTATCCTGATGCTGTGTGCCGGCGCCCGGCCGGCGTTCCGCCATTCTGTGGCGGCAGGATAGGAGCGGCGCAATGACCGAGCCTCGGGTGACGGCGGGCGGCGTGGGACGGGTGTTACTGCTCGCCGTGCCGCTGGCGGCCGTCGGCTCGGCGATGGCCTCCTACTCGGACCTCTACCCCTTCAAGAAGCTGGGGGCGTACCAGCTTGCGCCCGGGGCCATCGCCCTCTACGCGCTGGTCCTGGCCGCCAATGCCCTGGTGCGGCGCGTCTCCCCCCGGCACGCGCTGGGCCGGGCCGAGCTGTTGCTCGTATTCGCCATGGTCTCCATCGGCGTGCTCATTGGCGGCGCGGGCGGCGACAGCGCCTTCATGCCCTCGCTGGCCTACCCCTTCTACTTCGCCAACGAGAGCAACCGGCTGGCCGCACTGGTCCATCCGCACACGCCGGGCTGGCTTGTTCCGACGGGCCTCCGCGAGAGCGCCCGCTGGTTCTTCGAGGGGCTTCGGCCCGGCATGGCCGTGCCGTGGGCGGCCTGGCTGAGCCCGGTGGCCGCCTGGAGCCTCCTGTTGGCAGGCATGTACGGCGCCGGCGTGGCCGTTTCGCTGCTCGTCTACGACCGCTGGGCTCGTCAGGAGCGGCTCCGCTTTCCGCTCATGGAGATACCCCTGGCCATCACGGGCGGGCAGCCGCGCGATGCCTCCATACGCCTGAAGGCCGGGTTCCTGCTGGCGGCGGGCTTCGGCCTGCTGCAGGGGCTGCCCTACTCGTTCCCCACGTTCCCGATCATCGCCTCGCGCTGGGTGCTTCCGGCTCCGCTGGCCGCGCCCTGGAGCGCCTGGGGCGATACCATCGTCAACCTCTCGCCTGCTGTGGTGGGGCTGAGCTACATCATCAGCTCGGATGTCTGCTTCTCGCTGGTGGGCTTCCATATGCTCTTCCGGCTGATGAACGTGGCCGCCCTGGGCGCCGGCCTGCCCATGGAGATGGAGCAGGACTACTGGGCCTGGAAGGAGTACCAGGCGCTCATCTGCTTCGGCGGCTACGTCGGCTTCGCGGCCACGGCGCTCTGGCCCATGCTCTCGTCCTGGCTGGGCGGCAAGCGGCGCGCCGGGGGCGCGCTGAGCCCCATCGAGGCCCGCGCCGTGCGTTCGGACCGGCGGGCGGGTCTGCTGCTGGCCCTCTCGCTGGCGTGCGTCTTCCTCTGGATGCGTACCCTCGGAATGTCCGCCCTGGCGGCGGGCGCGGCCATCGCCATCTACCTCGTCTTCGCCGTGGTGCTGACGCGTGTGGTCTGCGAGATCGGCCTCTTCCTCATCCAGCCGCCCATCCTGCCGTCGGACGTGCTGGGCGGGTTGGGGATCGCCCGGCACGGCGCCGACGCGGCGCTCATCAGCTTCGTCATGCCGAGCGTCCTCTTCGAGCTGCGGGGCTCCATCCTGCCCGCCATGCTGCAGGGCATGAAGCTGGCGGATGAGGCCCGCGCCCCCACCCGGCGCGCGCTAGGCGCCATGCTTGCCGCCATCCCGCTCGCCCTGGCGGCGGCCTATGTCGTCCACCTGCTGGTCTTCTACCGGTACGGCGCGTCGCAGTGCCTCGATGTCTGGTCCGCCAAGGCGCAGGCGGGCGTCGGCTTCGACAACCTGGCCCGGCGCGCGGGCTCGGTGGCGGGCGTCCAGTGGTCCCGCGTGGGCTGGATGGCGGGCGGGCTCTCGCTGTTGGTGGGAATGCAGCAGCTCCGCCGCGCGGTGCTCTGGTTCCCGGTGAACCCCGTGGGCATGGTGATGGCCGTGAG
>CAISJD010000146.1 GCA_903885605.1 uncultured Chthonomonas sp.
CGACCCGGGCGTCTACACCGTGGAGGCCACGCGCACCATGGTGGGCGCCCCGCCCGCCAACTACCAGGGCACGCTGAACGTGCAGGTGTCGGCCGGCGCCGAGCAGGAGAACACCGTCACGCTCACGCGGTAGCCGGCCCGGCGCCCGTTGACGACCCCGGCGTGCGTGCTTGGGGTTGACATCCGCCGACAGGCGGCGTATCATTGGTTGTGGTCGGAGTGCTGCACCTTGGCTGAAGTTGGATAAGCAACCGTGACCTGCATCGATCGTTCTCCAATGTCCACCGCGAACCGTGCCGACGGGCCGGAAGCCCGCCGGCCCTTGGTACGCGTCCCCCCGCCATTCAGCGCAGACCTGCCCCCGTGCGCCTCCCCCTCCTTCGATAGGTCCGTGCCCATCTGCCCTATAGACGCTGTGTACCAGGAGGATTGACATGATGCATCGCTTCAACACATTTGCATTCCCGGCGTTCATAGTCTTGCTGAACTGCGCATGTGCGTTGCAGCCGGCGGGAGCGCAGAACCCGGTCCCGCTGCCAACCGACGCAAACCTGTCGGCGTATGTCGGGTCGACCGCCAACTACCTCAGTGGCAGTACTGGTGCGACAGGCTCGCAGACCATGGCGGCATGGGTCGCCGCTTTCTCGCCGAACGAGACCTTCGACTTCTCTGCTCTCGTAGGCCGATCGTTCATGCAGCTCGGCCTTCCTGACGATCCCAACTGGGGGGGCATCCTTACCTGCCAGGATGCCAACCTGACTGTACAGATCAGCGTTCTCGATGCGCAAAACCGGCTCGGCTCCGTGGCCGTTTACGAGCACGGCTCCGGCCGGCTGGTCGCCACATTGGCTGCGTCGCCCGGAGGGCACCAGTGCCAGGGCAGCATCCAGAACGACTCCGTGGTCCGCGACTACCGGCTGGTGATCGCCTCGGCAGGCGGCGCCACTCTGGCTACGTTGGCTGCCGATCTCGGCAAATGGGACACAGTCGCCTGGTTCACGAAGGCGGGCGGGTTCGAGCCTTGTTGCCCGAGCCCGATCTCGTGTTCGCACTACTCGCCCACCACGCCCACCGACTACTACAACGTGGTGGGAGGCCCGATCACCGCTCCCGGCGTGATGACATACCCGAACACGGGCGGCCACGGATCGGCCGGCTGTGCAACGCTCGACGTCGTCAATGACTCCGCCAACGTGGTGACGAGGCAGGCTCCGCCTCCCTACGAGACCTTCATCAAGAAGGATGTGGCGGCGAGTACTGTAAACTTTGATAGCTTCAAAGTTGGTGACCCAACAACATTGAACAACCTATCTAACTTGATTGCGTCGCTGACCGTGAAGGACAATACGCTGGTGCTTGGCTCGGTGACATTTCCGCCCTACTCGACGGGATATGGTTACTGGCGGTTGGCGTTTACCGGCAACGCTACCGCCGTTAACGCGGTTCCGTTCGAACAAGTGCGGTTGGGCGGCCTGTTGAGCGTCCTAACGAGTGCGATCGACAGCCTGCTTCAGCCCGCAGTGAACTTCCTTTCGCAGCTCGTGAAGGCGGCCGGTAACAACTACCTTGCCGATCAGGCTCACAGGCAGCAAACGAAGTTTAAGCAAGGTGCGGTCATGTCGATCGGCGATGTGTATGTCGTCGCTGCTCAGCAGGCTGCGGCAGAGTCACGGTCGGTTGCAGGGATCACTCAGGACGTTACCTTCACACTTGCACCGGACATCGCCCCGCCCGCAGGCATCAGCGCCATCGGGAGCGGCAGTATCACGGACTGGACCGCCACTACGACGCCTTCTCCGCCGTCGCCGGTCTTTGACCCTGCACTCTCCTTCTCTCCCTTCAGCAACGTTGTCACGAATGCCCTGCCCAAGGGCTACAAGTACAAGGCGAATGCCGGCATCACGTTCCCGGTCGGCTACCAGGCCGGCATGCGCGACTTCTTCCTCGTGCCGGGCACTTCGGCAGTGACCATTCCATGCA
>CAISJD010000147.1 GCA_903885605.1 uncultured Chthonomonas sp.
AGCCGGCATTCCGACCTCGCGGTCCCGGTACGGGTAACGAAAGGTGGCCGTGTCGCGGCCATCGTCGTGGCTGACCGTCATGATGAACGCCCTGAAGCGCCCCGGCTCGATCAGCCTGGCGGCGGGCGAAGGATTGCGCTTCGCGCCGCGGCGGTTGAAACCGCGGCAACGAACGGCGGGAAGTCGCCCTTCGGCGACTCGGCCATAGCCGCAGCGCTGTGGGCGGTCGGGAGCGCCCGGAGGGGCACTTCGTGCCGTTCGTTGCCCGCGACTTCAGTCACCGGGCACCGAGGCCCGCCTCTGGTTCGGGCCAAAGCCGGCATTCCGATCTCACGGTCCCGGTACGGGTAACGCAAGGTGGCCGTGTCGCGGCCGTCGTCGCCGTTGACCGTCATGATGAACGCCCTGAAGCGCCCCGGCTCGATCGGCCTGGCGGCGGGCGAGGGATTGCGCCTGGAGCCGCGGCGGTTGAAACCGCGGCAACGAACGGCGGGAAGTCGCCCTTCGGCGACTCGGCCATAGCCGCGGCGCTGTGGGCGGTCGGGAGTGCCCGGAGGGGCACTTCGTGCCGTTCGTTGCCCGCGACCTCAGTCGCAGGGCACCGAGGCCCGCCTCTGGTTCGGGCCAAAGCCGGCATTCCGACCTCGCGGTCCCGGTACGGGTAACGAAAGGTGGCCGTGTCGCGGCCATCGTCGTGGCTGACCGTCGTGCTGAACGCCCTGAAGCGCCCCGACCTGGTCGGCATGGAGGCGGGCGAGGGCTTGCGCTTCGCGCCGAGGCGGATGGGTGCGGCGGTGGCCCGGGAGCCCTTCGCGCCGTTCAGGGCGACGGCAAAGACGCCCGCTCCAGGTACCTGGAGCGGGCGTCTCAGTTCCGGCGGTTGCGAGCCAGGGCCGACCGCCTCCGGCTACCCCAGCGAAGCCAGCGCCACGAACTCGTTAACCTGGCCGCCGATGCCGCCGAGGCCGCCGGCCCAGAAGGCTGTGTCACGGACGTCGATGCCGAAGCGGGCCGCCAGCGAGACGGCGTCGTCCATGCCCGTGGCCGATAGGAAGCCGTCGTAGTTGCCCCGGAAGGCCTCGGGGTCCCGCTGGTAGAGGCTGTAGAGGCCCAGGCCGAAGAGAAGGCCGAAGGTGTAGGGGTAGTTGTAAAAGGTGGGTCCGTAGTAGTGGCTCTTCACGGCCCACATGTAGGGGTGCGCGGGATCCACGCCGTCGCCGTAGGTCTCCGACTGGGCCCAGGTCATCAGCTCCTTGAACTCGGTCACCGTCAGGTCGCGCTTGCCGCGGCGCTCGAAGACGGCCTGCTCGAAGAGGAAGCGGGAATGGATGTCCACCACCACCTGCAGGGAGCCCTCCAGGCTGTTGTCGAGCAGGGCCACGCGCTCGTCGGCGGAGGAGGCCTCCAGCGCGGCCTCGAAGGCCAAGGTCTCGCAGAAGATGCTGGCCGTCTCGGCGGCGGTGCTGGGCGTGGAGCGGAGCAGGGCGGTGCGCGGGGCCAGGTTCAGGTTGTGGTAGGCGTGGCCCAGCTCGTGCGCCAGAGTGCTGATGCTGCCGAAGGAGCCGTCGAAGTTCATCATTATCCGGCTCTCATCGCGGCGCATGCGGGTGCAGTAGGCGCCGCCCTCCTTGCCCACCCGCGGCTCGGCATCGATCCAGCGCTCGCGGAAGCTGCGGGCGGCGAAGTCGGCCAGGCGCGGGGAGTAGGCGCCGAACTTGCCGACGATGAACTCCTCGGCCTCGGCCCACGACCAGCGGCGCTCGCTGTGCCCCACCGGCGCCTGCAGGTCGTACCAGGCCAGCTTGTCGAGGCCCAGCCCCTGCGCCTTGGCGGCCATGTAGCGGCGGAACTGCGGGAAGGAGGCGACGCAGGCCTCCTGCATCGCGTCGAGGGTCGGCTGGTCGATCCCGTTGCCGAAGAGCGTCGGCTCCACGTCGGTGGCGTGGCCGCGCCGCTGCCGGAGGGTGCGCTGATACCCCTTGACGCCGTTCATGGCGGCCGCGAGGGGGACCTCCACGGTCCTCCATGCCGCGATCTCGGCCTCATAGGCGGCGCGGCGGGTGCGGCGGTCGCGGTGGTTGGCCAGGGCGCGGACGGCGCTCATGGGCAACTCCTGCTCCACGCCGTCCACGGGGACGCGGGCGGTGAGCAGGGCGGTCATGGTGCCGTGGAGCCTGGACCAGGCGGTGATCGCCACCGGCGCCAGATCGGTTGCCAGCGCCTCCAGCTCCTCGGAGAGCTGGTGCTCGGCGCGGTACGTGGCCTTGCGCAGGAAGTAGGCGTGCTCCAGGGCCACGGGCGATGCGGCCTTCAGGGCCTCCTCATCGGTGGAGCCGAGCCAGGCCGTGAGGCGCGTGGAGAGCTTGCCCAGGGGCACTTCGCGGACATCCAGCTCGGACATCCGGGCCTGGGCGGCCTCATCGGCGGCGTTGGTCGTGGTGAGGCAGAGGAGGTAGGAACCCAGGACCGTGAGGCTGTCGTACAGGGCGGCTGTGGCCGTAACGACCTCTTCGAACGCGGCGGCGAAGGCGGCGTCCACAGTCGGCTCTGCGCGCTTGCGCACGTTGTGGCGGTCATACAGCTCGACGAGCGCGTCGATCTCGGTGCAGGCGCCGTCAAACGCGGCGGCGAACTCGGGCGACTCGAGCGAAGGGAAGATGACGCCCACGTCCCAGCGGGGCGCGGCGGTGGCGGTACCGGTCATTCGGGGGTCTCCTGGGCCGCGCCGGAGCGCGGCTGATCGGTCGGGCTCGGCGCCGGCTCGGGCGCTTCGCTCTCGTCGGACGGCGTAGGAGCGACGCCGTTGTCAGCTCCGGGATCGGCCTCTGCGTCCGGTTCAGAGGTTAGAGGTGCAGATGGGGCCTCAACGGCGGCACCGGAGCCCCGCGGAGCGGCCCAGCAAGCCACGAGGATGAGCAAGCAGGCGCCGGCCACCGAGACCAGCGACCAGCGCTCACCCCACCGGGGTAGCGAAGCGTACGCGAAAAAGAGGACACCGAAGGCCGCGGACGAGGCGATGGAGGCCGTCACGGCCTCGAACCGGGGCTCGGCCGACCGGCAGCCCGCCGCAGCGAGGCCGGCCAGGAAACCGAGCAGGGCGATGGAGCCGATCCAGACGGCCAGCTGGCCCAACAGCGGCATATCGCTCGCCAACGGCGGCGCAAAGGCGATGCCCGCCAATGCGCCGACGGCGAGCAGGGCCGCGACAACGCCCGGCCACCTGGCCCTGATCGAGAGCATGGCACCCGCGCCGGCTCCGCTGAGTGCGGCCGCCAGCGCGGCGGGAAGGATCAGGTAGGCGCTGCCCAGGGTACGGGCACACTCCGTCACCACCAACGAGGCACAGACAGCAACCGGCACGGCCGCGGCAGCGGGTGCGCCCAAGGCTCGCACGGTGGCGCCCCACGGGCGACGCGGTTCCGGTTCCGGCCACTCCTCGGGCTCTTCCTCGGCGTACCAGGGGCTGTCCAGCTCACGTGGCGGCGCCTGCTGATGGTAGGGTGCCAGACGGGCCGCGCCGAGGATCACCAGCAGCGTCAGCAGGGCAGCCACAAGCGCCGGGAGCCATGGACCGGGCGCGCGAAGCCCGACTACCAGGCGGGCGGCCAGCGACCGATCGGCCTCGTAGCCGTATGCCGGCGCCAGTCGGAACGCCGACGGCCGGCCGTCGCGCACGGGCCTCGGGGCGCGGGAGATGATGGACGCCGTGGTATCGGCCAGGCGCTCGGGCTGAAGGCTCAGTCCGAGGTTGCGAGGATCCAGGAACGGGGCGTTCACGCGGCGTGCCTGCGCGATCCGCATCCAGGCGGCCGGGTCGGTCTCCAGCGGCCTCTCGGATGCTATGGCGCAGTTGGAAGAGAGCGGCAGGGCCATGAAGTAGGGGAACGCCGCCCGCACCGAGTCCATGATCGAGCTATCGCGTAGCCACGCCGCTGACGAGCGCGCATCGGCCACGGGCGAGATCATCACACCCACAACGCCGCCGGGCTTGAGGGCTCGGCGGACGGCCTGGTAGAACTCCAGCGTCTGCAGGCGCCCGCCGGCCAGCGTCGAGGGCATGGAGGCGGCGATCAGGATCACGTCCCAGCGTCCGGCAGATGCCTCGATCGTCGCTCGGGCATCCGCGCTGATCACCGAGACCCGGCGCTCATAGAGGGCGCCCTTAGCCGCGTCGGTGACGATCGGCTCCGCGGCGGCGCGAGCGCCGGGCTCCACCTCGATGTCGGTCGCGGAGACCACCGGGTGCTGCAGGGCCTCGGCCAGGACGCCGCCAAGGCCACCCACGACGAGAATCTGGTCGGGCGCCGGATGCTGCACCATGGTGGCATGCGCAAGGGCCTGGGCAGCCGCCGTATCGCCGAGGCGCAGGTGCGGCCGGCCGTCGACCAGGAGCGTCGGCTTACCGCAGACCATGGCGAGCGCCACCTGGCCATCAACCCCGTAGGTCACTCCCCGGTGGGCCAGCAAGGCGTGGCGCGGAAGGAGCGTGATGACGTCGAGCGAGCGCATGAGGCCGACAGCCGGCGCCCAGGCCAGCAGCGCAGCCAGCGACGCGTAGACCGGTAGCCACTGCCCTTGCAGCAGGGCCGCCCCCGCGACATAGACCAGTGCCGCGACGCTGACCAGCACGAAGGGCTGGAGCCCCAGCGGACCCAGAAGCAACGCCGCGGCCAGGCCCGCCACCCCGATCGACGCGGCCACGTTCCCGGTGGATGGACCTGCACTTGAGCGTGACGTCAGGCTCACATGGCAGCCCACGAAGAGCCCGGTGGCTCCCAGCGTGACGGCCAGGTTCCAGAGCGCCCAACCGAACCCCAGTTGGCCGCCGGGCGGAATGCCTGCCATGGAGCACGCCGCGCGCATGAAGTAGAGGGCGTAGAGCGGCATGCAGGCCGCAACGAGCCCCATGGCCGCGCGGGCGTAGTCCAGCAGCAGCACGGGCACGGCGCAGGAGAGCGCCGCACCGGCGGACAGGCCGAGGAGCCATGCCGCCACCGCTGGGACCCAGGCCAGCTCGATGCCCATGGAGGCCTGGACCGCGTCGCGGCAGAAGACCACCAGCGTGATGCCCACGGCAAAGCCCAGAAGCGCCCAGCCCTGGGCGGAGCGGCGCGGCTCCGACCAGCTCGCGGGGAACATCAAAGTGCGGCGCTTTGCCGGCTCCCACATCCAGGGCCCGGGGGGACGCTGCCACGGCAGTCTCAGCACACTCTTCTCCAGTCCAGTCCATGCCCGCGGGGCCGACGTACCGAAGCGCGCGCCGAGCCACACGGGCTCGGGAGCAGGCCGATGTCGCCGCGGGCGACCTCCTTTGAGGATACCCACCGGACGGCGATGGCCGTCTATCCGGGCACCGGACGGGCTAGAGGCCGCGCAGGAACTCCTCGTAGGCGGGCCTGGCGCGGTCGGCGTAGCGCCGCGCCTTCTCCAGCCGCGCCCGGATGCGTTCGGGCAGCGGCGGCAGAATGCCGTAGTTGGCGTTCATGGGGGAGAACCGCTTGGCCGGCGTCTCCACGAGGTAGCGCACGAGCGAACCGAGGACTGTGACATCCGGGGGGACGACGCCGGGCAGGCGGGACAGGGCCCTGGCAGCGTTGAGCCCCGCCAGAATGCCTGAGGCCGCCGACTCCACGTAGCCCTCGACGCCGGTGATCTGCCCCGCCAGGTAAACATCGGGCTTGCCGAGAAGCTCAAACGTGGGCAGCAGCACGTGCGGCGAGCAGACGTAGGTGTTGCGGTGCATGACGCCGTATCGGACGATCTCGGCGTTCTGCAGGCCCGGGATCAGCCGCACGATGCGCTGCTGGTCGGGCCACTTCAGGCGGGTCTGGAAGCCGACCAGTCCCCAGAGCGTGCCGGCGCGGTTCTCCTGCCGTAGCTGCACGGCGGCGTAGGGGCGGCGGCCCGTGCGCGGGTCGCGAAGGCCGATGGGCCGCATGGGGCCGAACGCCAGCGTGCGCGGGCCTCGTCTGGCCAGCTCCTCCACAGGCATGCAGGCGTCGAAGTAGGGCGTGCGCTCCTCGTCGGGCAGGTGCGGCACCGCAGGCTCGGCCTCGGCAAGGGCCTGCTGGAGCGCCAGGTACTGGTCGCGGTCCAGTGGGCAGTTGAGGTAATCGGCAGGGGGGCCCTCCTCGTCCGGCTCATCGCTGTCGAAGCCCTTGCCCCGGCGCGACGCACGGAAGACCAGCGACATGTCGAGGCTCTCCAGCGTCACCGTGGGCGCCACGGCGTCGTAGAAGGCCAGGCAGTCGCCGCCCACCAGGTCGCGGAGCGCCAGAGCCATCGGCTCGGACGTGAGCGGTCCCGTGGCGAGGATGAGCGGACGCTCGGGCGGCAGGGAGGTGACCTCCTCGCGGATGACCTCGATCAGCGGGTGGGAGGCGATCCGCTCCGTCACTTCGCGTGAGAAGGCCTCGGCGTCCACGGCCAGCGCTTCGCCGGCGGGCACGCGATGGGCCTCGGCGCAGGGCAGGATGAGGGATCCGAGGCCTCGCATCTCCTCCTTCAGCAGGCCGGAGGCGTTCTCGATGCGGTTAGACTTCAGCGAGTTGGAGCAGACCGGCTCGGCCAGGTTTCCCGTGCGATGCACCGCCGTGGGCGTGCCGGGACGCATCTCGTAGAGGCGCACGTGAACGCCACGCTGGGCGGCGGCCCAGGCGGCCTCGGCGCCCGCGAAGCCGCCCCCTACGATGGTGACCACGGGTTCCATGGCGATCTACTCGCCGGCGGGCGCCTCGGACGCCTCCTCCAGGCCGCAGGCCGGGTTGGAGCAGACGATGGACCCGGTGGGCTTGCCGCGGTAGCTCTTCTGGCCCAGCGGCCAGGAGCAGTGCGTGCAGGGACGACCCACGGGCCGGTTCCACGTGCTGAAATCGCAGGACGGATAGTTGGAGCAGCCGTAGAAGACGATGCCGCGGCGGCTCTTCTTCTCCACAACCTGGCCGTCATCTTTTGGGCACGGGATGCCGAGGAGCTTGGCCGGCGCCGCGGCGGGCGCCTCTTGGGGCGCGGAGGCGTCTTTGGGCACCTTCACGATGGTCTTGCAGGTGGGATAGGCGCTGCAGCCGAGGAACTTACCGAAGCGGCCCGAGCGCTCCAGCAGGGGCTTGCCGCACTTGGGGCAGGCTTGGCCGCTGTCGGGCGCGTCGGCGGAGGTGGCCGCGGTGCGCTCGGTACCGTCCAGGTTCAGGACGCCGCGGCACTTGGGGTATCCGGTGCAGCCCAGGAACTTGCCGAAGCGGCTGTCGCGCTCCACCATGTCTTTGGAGCACTTCGGGCACTTGTGCTCAGAGACGACGCGCGTGGCGGCAACGATGGGCGTGCCGTCCATGTCCAGCACGGTCTTGCAGCGCGGGTAGGCTGAGCAACCCAGGAAGTCGCCGCGGTCGCTGGTGCGGATCATCATCTTCTGGCCGCAGTTGGGGCAGTCGAACTCGCTCTCCACGGCCACGGGGCGGAGGCGCTCCATGGTCTCGTGGGCCTCGCTGATCATGGCGTCGAAGGGGCCGTAGAAGTCGGTCAGCACCTGCACCTTGTCGGCGCGGCCGGCCTCGACCTCGTCGAGCTTGGCCTCCATGCCGGCGGTGAAGTCGACATCCATTATTTGCGGAAAGTGCTTTACGAGCAGGTCATTAACGGTGAACCCCAGCTCGGTGGGCCGGAAGCGCTTCTCTTCCAGTTGCACATACTCGCGGTCCTGGATGGTGGAGATGATGGACGCAAAGGTGCTGGGGCGGCCTATGCGCCGCTCTTCGAGCGCTCGGACCAGCGTGGCCTCGGTATAGCGGGGCGGCGGCTCAGTAAAGTGCTGGCGCGGGTTCAGCTCCATCATGTCCAGCGCCTGCCCGGCATCCAGCGGCGGCAGGGGGTCGCGCTCTTCGTCGGTGCGCTCATCGGTGTCGCGGCCCTCGGTGTATATCCGCATAAAGCCGTCGAAGCGGCGCACCGACCCCGTGGCGCGGAAGGTGTAGCCGCTGGCGTCGATATCGGCGGTGGTCACATCGAAGATGGCCGGGTTCATCTGGCTGGCGAGGAAGCGCTGCCAGATCAGGCGGTAGAGCTTCATCTGGTCGAGGCTGAGCCGGCCGGCGAGGCTATCGGGCGTCCGATCGACCGAGGTGGGCCGCACGGCCTCGTGGGCGTCCTGCGCGGCGGCGCTCTTGCGGTGGCGCGGAGGCTTGGGCGGCACGTACGCGGCGCCGTACTGGGCCTTGATGAAGGCGCGCGCCTCCTCCTGCGCCTCGTTGGCCACGCGGGTCGAGTCTGTTCTCATGTAGGTGATGAGGCCGACAACCGACGCGTCGCCCACATCGATACCTTCATATAGCTCCTGCGCGGTGGACATGGTGCGCCGGTTGCTGAAGCCTAGCTTGCGGGAAGCCTCCTGCTGCAGGGTGCTGGTGATGAAGGGCGCGGCGGCGTTGCGCTTGCGCTCCTGCCGCTTGACGGTGCGGATGACGAAGGCGGCCTCGCGCACGGCGGCCACGGCCGCGTCGGCATCGGCCTGATTGCTGAGGAGGCGCTTCTCCTTGGCGGGGGCCGCCTCATCGCCGGCATCATCCGGAGCGTCGGCCATGCCGGGGACAGCCACCAGGCGCGCCTCAAACGGGAAGTGCGGCTGCGGCTCCTGTGGGCTCACCAGGGCGGTGAGGGTCCAGTACTCCTCGGTGACGAAGCCCAGGATCTCGCGCTCTCGGTCGCAGACCATCCGCACGGCCACCGACTGCACACGGCCGGCGGAGAGGCCCTTGCGGACCTTGCGCCAGAGGAGCGGCGATAGGCGATAGCCCACGAGGCGGTCCAGGATGCGGCGGGCCTCCTGCGCCTCCACCAGGTCGCCCAGCACCTCGCGCGGGTTCTCCATGGCGGCTTCGACGGCGGAGCGGGTGAGCTCGTTGAAGACCACGCGCTTGGGCGACTTGAGCTTCAGCGCGGCGGCCAGGTGCCATGCGATCGCCTCTCCCTCGCGGTCGGGGTCGGAGGCGAGGTAGACGGCCTCGGCGGACTTTGCGGCGGCGCTCAGGCGGCTGATGACGGACCTTCGGCTGGCGATGCTGACGTACTTGGGCTTGAAGCCCTGCTCCACATCGACGCCGATCTCCTTCTCAGGCAGGTCGCGGACGTGGCCCATGGAAGCCTCGACCTCGAATCTGCCGCCGAGGAAGCTCTTCAGAGTCTTCGTCTTCGTGGGCGACTCCACGATGATCAAGGGTTTTCCCATTATAGTAATCTTCCTTTACCGAAGGCCTTAGCCGGGCCGGCGTGTATGGTAGCCGTGCCCATCATCGTTTGTCAAGCCCGGTCCAAGGCCCCACCGCCGCCTCTTTGCGTCTTCGCCGCGTTTTGGAGCAGAATGAGGGACGGCCGCTGGGCGGCTGAACGGCATCCCTTGTCAGGAGGCTACCATGCAACGGTGGATTCGGTGCGCGGCGCTGGCGGCATCTGCGGTATACCTCGCTCTCGGCATAGTTTCGTGCGGAGGCAAGCGAGAGAGCGAGAAGGCGGGCACGCTGAACGTGGCTGCGTTCAAGGGTGGATACGGTCTTGACTTCTTTGAGGACGCCGCGAAGGAGTTTGAGACCGAGCGCCCCGGGACCAAAGTGAAGGTCTGGGGCAACCCGCGGGTCTGGGAGCAGCTGCGGCCCCTCTTCGTGGCAGGCAAGCCGCCGGACCTGGCCTACCCCGGCTGGGGCATGGACCACTGGCCGCTGGTCTACGAGAACCAGCTGATGCCGCTGGACGAGGCGCTGGCGGGCAAGCCCTGGAGCGGCGAGGGCAAGTGGGCCGACACGTTCGAACCGGCGCTCCTCAAGCTCGGGCAGCATGACGGCAAGCAGTGGATGCTTCCCTACTTCTACAATATCAACGGCTGGTGGTACGACAAGGCCCTCTTCGCGAAACATGGCTGGACGCCGCCGAAGACATGGTCGGAGCTGCTGGCCCTCTGCGCCAAGATCAAGGCGGCGGGCATCGCGCCGATCACCTACCAGGGCAAGTACCCCTACTACGCGCTGCACGGCTTCCTCTTCCCGTGGATCGTCAGCGCCGGCGGGATCCAGGCGTTCGACGATATGCAGAACCTGAAGCCCGGCGCGTGGAAGTCGGCGGCCGTCATCCGCGCCGCCGGCATGATCCGCGAACTGGCCGACAAGGGATACTTCCAGTCCGGCGCCAATGGAATGAGCCATACCGAGTCGCAGATGGAGTTCGTCAACGGGCGCGCGGCCATGATCCCCTGCGGCACCTGGCTCAACTCCGAGATGCGCGAACAGCTGCCGAAGTCGGGCTTCGAGATGGCCTTCTTCCTGCCGCCCACACTGGACGGGGGCGTCGGCGACCCCACGAACATCGACATCGGCATCGAGCCGTGGGTGGTGCCCGCCAAGGGCAAGAACCACCAGACCGCCATCGACTTCTACAAGTACATGACCTCGCTGCCCAAGGCCAAGCAGTTCGTCGAACGCAAGGGGACCCTCACGGCCATCAAGGGGAGTGACGCGGCCAAGCTGCCCTCCTACCTGGTCGAGCCGGCTGCGGCCTTCCGGGCGTCCAAGGCGATCTGGTCGGTGGAGTACATCCAGTGGTACCCCAAGCTGGGCACCGCCAGCCAGAACGCCACCGCGGCCCTGCTGGCCGGCACCGTGACGCCGCAGGAGTACGCGGAGCGGCTGGAGGCGGCGGCTGAACTGGCGCGCAAGGATACCGAGACGCCGCGGCATACCGTGACCCGCTGATGCCTTCGTCGGGCGGGACCCGGAGATCGCGGACAACCGACCGCGGCAGGGCGTGGTTCGTGGCCGGCTTCCTGGCGCCGGCCACGCTTCTCTACGCCGTCTTCGTGGTGCTGCCCGTCTGCCAGGCGTTCCAGATTTCGCTCTACCGGTGGCGCGGCATCTCAGAGCAGAAGACCTTCGTGGGACTGGCCAACTTCCAGAGGCTGGCCGGCGACGAGGTCTTCCGCCAGGCCCTGGGGCACAACCTCGCCTTCCTGCTGGTGGGTGGCGCGGTGACGCTGGGGCTGGCAATGGCCGTCGCCCACGCCATCCACGGCAACGGACGCTGGGCCCGCGTGATCCGCGGCGTCTACCTCTTCCCGCAGATCATCTCCATGGTCGTGGTTGCGGTGCTGTGGATGTTCGTCTACAACCCCTCGTTCGGCATCCTGAAGGCGTCGATGCAGAGCCTGGGGCTGGGGCGCTTCGCCATGGACTGGCTCGGCACGCCGGGCACGGCCCTGCCGGCGGTGCTGGTGACCTTCGTCTGGCACGCGGTGGGCTTCCACATCATGCTCTTCTCCGCCGGGCTGCGGACCATCCCCGCCGAGGTGCAGGAGGCCGCCACGCTGGACGGCGCCGACGGCATGCTGCGCTTCCGGCAGGTGACGCTACCCATGCTCTTCCCGGTGCTCCGCGTGGCGATCGTCTATATGGTGATCGGCGCGCTCAACGTCTTCGCGCTGGTCTACCTGATGACCGTGGGCGGGCCGGACCGGCGCACCGAGGTCATGCTTACCTACCTTTATGAACAGGCCTTCAAACACAGCGACTTCGGCTACGGCACGGCGCTGGCGGTGGCCAACTTCGCCGTGGTGATGGCCCTGAGCGGGCTCGCCATGCTGCTCCTTCGCCGCGACCCCACGGAGGCGAGGGCATGAGGCCGCACCGGTGGAAGAGGCTGCTGCGCGACGGGCTCGTCATGGCGGCGCTGGCGGCGTTCGCGCTGACCGTGGTGCTTCCGCTGGTCTGGGTCTTCGTCACCTCGCTCAAGTCCAGCCCGGAGGTGTTCCGTTCGCCCTGGTCGCTGCCGGCGTCGCCCCGGTGGGACAACTACGCGCGGGCGTGGCGCGAGGCCGGCATCGGGCAGTGCGCGCTGAACAGCCTGCTCGTCACGCTGGGCACGCTGGCGATCCTGCTGCCCATCGGCTCCATGGCGGCTTACATCTTCGCGCGGTACCCCTTCCGCGGCTCGCGCACGCTCTTCGGCGCGTTCTTGGGCGGCATGACCTTCCCGCTCTTCCTGACCATCGTGCCGCTCTTCTTCCTGCTGCAGGCTCTGGGGCTCTTCGACAGCCTGGAGGGCCTGACGCTGGTCTACGTGGCCTACTCGCTGCCCTTCACCGTCTTCGTGATGACGGGCTTCTTCCAGACCCTCCCGCAGGAGCTGGTGGAGAGCGCCATGATCGACGGCTGCGGGCATATAATGGCCTTCTGGAAGGTGATGCTGCCGCTGGCCCGGCCGGGCTTGCTGGTGGTGGGCATCTTCAACGCCATCGGCCTCTGGAACGAGTACCCGCTGGCCCTGGTGCTGGTG
>CAISJD010000148.1 GCA_903885605.1 uncultured Chthonomonas sp.
GCGGGCGGGAGGTCGGCGCCCCATCGGAGGGCGAGGTAAGCGGGCGAGACGCCCGCGCTCCCAGGTAGTCTGCTTTGATGCGTTCGCGCGCCTCGCCCATCAGGTCCGAGAAGGTGTTCAGGGCCACGAGCTGGCGAGGTGTGAAGAGGTCGCCGTAGGTGGTGAGGCCGTACTGCACGGTCCAGAAGTTGCGCGGGTCGTCGGGTAGCGGCGTCTCCGGCTTCCAGGCAGGCTCCGCCTTCAGCGCCGCCGCCTCGTGCTCAGGCGTCGGCGCCAGGTAGATGCGGCAACGCTCGCCTTCGGCCACGATGGCCATGAGGCGTGCGCCCATGCGCCCGGCGCGCCCCTCGGACTTTATGTAGTCACCCGCGATCGGCGTGCCCGACATCAGGCACTGGAAGTTCGCCCCACGCGAGAGCTTGGTGCCGTTCTTCGCCCCCTCGGCGTCCTTCGGCTTGCCCACCTTCACGGTGAAACGGTAGCCGCCCTGCTCCACCACCGGCTCCACGTAGGCCTCCTTGCCCGCCTTGGTGGAGAGCATGAAGGTGGAGGCGAGCGGCACGTCGACGTTGCGGAATGCGGGGTTCGGGCTCTTCACGGTGCGCGCCCAGAGCCAGGCGATGACTGTGAGTTCCTTGCCCACATAGGGCTTGAGGTCCGGGCGCTCGGCGGCCATCTCGGCGGTGACGATGACCTTCGGGTACAGGTGGCCGATGCGCTTCTCGGCCTCGTCGCGCATCCACTGGCCGTAGTAGCGCACGTCCTCGGCGAGCCCCTGGGCGCCCTTCCACTCCCGGGCGATGAGCGACTTCTGCTGGCGGGCCTCCGGGTTCACCGGCGGCCGGCCCGCGAACTTCGGCGGGATCTCGATCATCGCCTTGTTGATGAGCACGGCCACCGGGTTCAGGTCGCTGGCATAGCTCTCCAGACCCAGCCGCTGCGCCTCCAGCGGAAGCGCGCCGCCGCCGGCAAACGGATCATGGAATGCGGGTAGCTTGTGCCGGTCGAACAGCTCCCTGGCCTGCGGATGGTCGGCGTTCTCGGCGCAGGCCCGGCGCCAGCTCTGCCAGATCTCATCGCGCGCCGCCTGCAAGACCGTCTCGTTGGTGGTGTTCTCCCACAAAACCAGATCCTCGATGATGCGGAAGAGCCGCCGGCGCTCGATGTCGCACAGCGTGTCGTCGAGGGTCGGCGCTGGACCCGGTTCCGTCACCGGTGTCCCGGCGCTTCTGGCCTCTTCGGCGAGGGTCCGGGCCTCGTCCCACACCTTCAGGCGTGCCCTGAGGGCGCTCTCCGCCTGCCGGTGCAGCTTCGGGTCCGCGCGGAGCACATCCACGTAGGCCGATGGGTCGTCCACCATCTGTGCGAAGATCACGGCGCGCGCCGCCGCCAGCGGCCGCCGCGCCCACCAGAGGTGCAGCGTGGAGGGGTGCCCATGGCGAATGGACTTCTCGCGCGCGGAGGCGACATTGATGGCCTCAAGCGGAAGGGCGACCTCGATCAGCTTCTTGTGGTTCACGGTGCTGTCACTCCCACTCGTTCGGCGATCTGGACGGCAAGGGCCCGGAAATCCTGATAGCAGTCCTGGACAGCCCTGGCATGCCCCCCGATGGCGCCGTCTGCAGGCTTCAGGAAGAACATGGGCTTTCGCGCCTCCTGGGCCAGGGGCATGAGGCTCCGGTAGTGCCTCAACGTGGACAGGCAGTGGCGATCCTGGCCGATGCTTACCTCCTCCTGCAAGGAAGCCTCGCCAAGGACTGCCTGCCGGTAGGTAGACGGGATTCGCGCCATCCACTTCGCATAGGCCTGCACCGGCCTATCGAGGCGAGCGGCGTGCTGCATGACGACGTAGCCCAGCGGCTCCATCCGGCCCAACGGAAGGCTCTGGTCCACAGGGCTCTTCTCCAGGCGCGTGATCCAGTCCTTGCGCCACTCCCGCAGCCGAGGCCCAAGGTTCTGGAGGCCTCGGAGGGAGAAGAGGTCGGGCGCAAGGGGAATCACCACGTAGTCGGCGGCAATCAGAGCTGCTCGGTTGATGGCGCCGAGATTGGGTCCCACATCTATCAGGACAAGGTCCGCGCCGTGGGCCTGCGCGGCGCTCACGAGTATCTGGTGGAAAGCGCCGATCACTCGGAAGGCCCGCGCCTTGCCATCCAGGCAGTATGGCCACTGTTGGCTCAGTTCATCCTCAAAACCGGAGAGCGCCAGGTCTCCGGCCAGCAGCCCCATGCCCGACCTCTCGTGTACGTGGGGCTGGCCGATCCCACCCTCCCCCTCCAGGAGGGGAAGGAGCGGACCGAGGACTGTCCTGCCCGGCATCCCGACGGGCCAGAGCGCCTCCAGGTCATCCTCGTCCAGGAACATGGCCGTAAGGTTGGCCTGTGGGTCAAGGTCGGCCGCAAGAACGCCAAAGCCGAGGTCGGCGTACATGGAGGCCAGGTGGTAGACCAGCGAGGTCTTCCCCACCCCACCCTTGTTGTTGAAGAACGCGATCGTCCTCATCGGGCGCGCCTCAGGGTGACCCCGACGGTTGACTGGTTCACGTCAAACTCAAGCGGCGGGTTGCCGTTCATCTCCAGCGCCCTGCGAGCCGTGGCGATACCGACCCCGAAGCGCTGGGCGAAGCCAAGAACCCGGAGAGCCTCAGCCAGATTGGGATTGCGGTAGTCGCTCAGGTCCGGCTGGCCGAAGTTGTCCGCGTTCACCGCACCGAAGGGCCCACCCGGGCTGGTGATCTCGATGCGGTCGTCATACCAGGTAACGCGCACCGGAGCGTTCGTGGCCTCGTAGCTACGATGCAGGACAGCGTTGCGCACGATCTGCTGCAGGGCAGGCATCGGGTAGGTGGACGAGCGAATCTCCCGAGTGGACGAGGTCAGGTCGACAGCCGTACGGTTGTGCGCGGCGAGCTTCTCGTCGATGCGCCGGAGCACCTCAGACACGGGGCCGTCGATCAGCTGCTCGTCGGCGATCGGATCGGCCAGTTCCCTCCCCTCCACCCTCAGGAACTGGATATACGCCCCCGGGATGAAGTCCCGCGTCCGATTACTGAGGACCAGGATGCCCAGGACCGTGGGGGTGAGTTCGTCGGCCGAGAGCACCATCTTGGTGACTGCCAGGCGCTGTTCGTAGCTTCGCTCGTTCGCCGCCAGCACGTCCGGCGCGACGGCAGCCGGGAGGTACTCATCCTCGAAGCGTCGCCGGTCCAGGTCGGCGGGGACGGCTGATGGAACAGGATACACATCCCAGGGGCGATCGCCGTAGCGCCTCTTCTCATTGAGAATGCGCTCATCCTGTGCAGACGCGATGCCGCGCCTCGGCCCGACCCGAACCCAGATCCTGCCCTTGTACCGAGCGGGGGGCGAGTCCACCGGCCAGACGGTTACGACCGCCATGTCGGCGCCGCGAAGGGTGTGTTTGGCAACGGTCAGCGTCGGGGGCGGCACGATGTTGCCATCGGTCTTCATGTCGGCAATCTGCAGAAGCAGCTCATCGTCCACGGCGAGTCCCGCCGGGCTTCCGTCGTCACGTGCACCGATGAAGAGCACGCCGGGCCGACCATGGGCAGGCAGGTCGTTGGCGAAGGCACAGACGGCCTCACGCGCTTTCGTCGGCGCATCGCCCTTGAGCGACTCCTTGCGCTCCACAAGGTCGGACTCCAGATCGGAGAGCATGGCCTCCAAATCGTGGTCACTGTAGGCGATCATGCGTCCCTCCCTGACGAGAAGAGTGGACTGGTGTCTTCGAAGAGGTCCATGAGAGCCCTCCCACACGCACCAATCGATCCGAGAAACCGAAGGCCGCGTTCCGGCGGGAACGCGCCTTGCACAGAGGGTCCGTCCGGCTTAGCGGCCATCTCTGTACACGAGCCTGTAGGATGCCGGATAGAGGGTGATCTCGTCGTTATCACGCATCGCGCGGAGGCAATGCCCCGTCACTTCGACCGCGTCGCCCACGGGACTGGAGAGGATGAGTGCATAGCTTGCCGGCTGCTGATCCATCAGTCCCCAAATCTCGGATTCCAGTTGCAGGGGCTCATGCTCAAGGCAGTGGTCCTTCGGCCAATAGCAGCGAACGAGATCCCCTGAGGCGGCTCTCATCTCCCACGGGAAGGGGGAGCCCTTGGCCCGACCAATCCAGCTGCCGTTCTCATGGAAGAAGCGGTCGTCGCTCTCCATCTGGAACATCCGTGCCCTGGCGAAGCGCTCGATGATGCTCGGCTTGTCTGGTTTCGCGGCGGCACGGGGGTGACGTTGCACGCCGTCGTAGGGGCCCGCTGTGTCTGGATCGCCATCACCCGGCGGATCCGCTGCGGCCTCTCCATCCTCGGTGTGAACCGAGAAGGCATGTTGGGCTCCATCGGCCAGTCCGCTCAACTCGGGGGCTGGATCGGGCGCTCCAGGAACGAGCTCTGCCGAGGCTGCGATCGTCTCCTCGGCGTGTGCCGCACCGTCACCTGACGGCTCGAGGACACTCTCATAGGGTGCGAGCGTGAAGTTCACTGCGAGGTAGTCTCGAACGTCTTCCGACGACCGGCCGAAGCTGTAGTCCAGAGCTGCTTTGATGTCGTCGCGACCGAACGCCTGCCCGATCTCCTCGGGCACTCGCTTGGCGAGCTTGCCCATCGGCAGCGGACCGACATAGATGGTCTCACCGGACCAGAGGACGTCGGCGCTCCGAGGCGTCCCAGCAGGCGTACCCTCGATATACGGAACGATCGCGATCTCCGGCGCAGCATGCCATTGCGTCCTCGCCAGCGTTCTACCCAGCGCGCGAGTACGCTCGGTCTCCGCCTCAGTGTCGAACTCTACGCGCTGCAGCTCACCGCCAAACGCCATCAGCCACTCTTTCCGCTCAGGCCGACCGACCAGTACGGAATCCCGATCAAACCTCTCCTCGACACGCCATGCAAGTGGAACCAGGACAGAGAACGGCGGATTGCTCGTGACATCCACCGGCAGGTGCTGCAGATCGGCTGTCTTCTGCTTGACCCATCGGTGGAGATGACGCCATGGGATCAACGTCTGCATGGACAGTCCGTATGCGAGCGCATCAGCACTCGCCCATTCACCCGCGAGGTTCAACCAGTGAGAGCACCCATCCCAGACCCGGGCAGGGTGGCGGACCTGCAGTGCGCGCACCCGGCGCGCGTCTTCCTGCGACAGCATCTGGCCGGAGGGCAAAGCTCTCAGCCACTCGATGGCGAGCTCGAAACTCGGACGGTCTCCAACGCCTACCTTGCCCCATAGGGCCAGGTCGCGCACCGATTCGCGAATGATGGCGGCTCCCGGCACATCCTCTTCATTGGACGACAGGAAAACGGCAGGCGCAATCGCCCAGCCGCTCTGCTGGGTGAGAACCAGACGTTCTGAACTGAAGGCGTGCCTGATGTTCTGAAGATCCGCAGTGGAACATGTGGAGACCATCTGGTCCAGCCGTCGGTACCACCTGTCTACCTCGTGCACCGGTGGGTTCTCTGCCGCCGCCAGCGTACGAAGGCAATCCAGAAGCCGATCCGGCCCCGTGGGGGCGCTCCGCACACCCAGCAGGTCAAGGAGAGGGCGTGTCGCCTCCCTACCATCTAGCCGACTGTGCAAAAACGATTCTACGTCCAGCAGCGACTCCGTCTCGGGAGTTCGACGCAGTAGGTCGCCGGGCTTCCGAAAAGAGCCCCGGGTATCAGGGAGGCAGGGCACATCCCTCAAGCGGAGCACCCACGATGGAAGCAGCGGCTCGGCGGTTATGGCTCGGGTGTTGCCTGTCGTCGCAACCTGGAGGATGCGGGCATTAGTGGCTCGCTTCCAGTGAGACTCACGCTGGGTCAGCACGAGCTCGGCGACCCTCGTCCACAGGCCGGCATCCTCGGCCGCACGCGATACCCAGTGATCCCAAGTGCCATCCTCGAAGTCCCAGTCTTCGACGACAAAGTCGCGGGTCTTGTAGGGATAGGTGAGCCCACCCTTCAGACCCCGCCTGTGGGCCTCGTGAGTCTCCTGGCGCGCCCCGATGGTGACGCACTTCTGAACGATGGGGATAGACGTAAGTAAGCCCGCGCGGCCGGACGACACCCACCTGAGCCACTCTTCCTCGGAACACGAGGTAAACGCAGCGGCATACAGGGCGTGCAGCAGCTGGGGCGCCTGCTGTTGGGGCGGAAGCAGCTCTTCAAGCGAGCCGCTTCCGTCAAACAGGATATTGGCCTCTATCGAACGATGGCGCCGGTCTCTCGTCACATACCGGAAGGAGTCCCCCGCCGTAGCGCCGAGCTTCGATGCGATCTGCGCAAGCCGGACGCAATCCCCTACCGGGATGTCTTCCTGTGCAAAGAAACCGGCCGCGACTTGATCGATCACCTCGTCGGCATCGCTGCTGTCGTCGAGCGCCAGGGCTTTGAGGACCGCATACGCGGCTTCGACAGCAGCCTGAGCCGATTCGTCATCCTGCTCGGCTACCTTACGCCGCTGATCCGCAAGGAATCGAGACCAGTTCTGGTTCACCACCATCAGGTGCGCTGCCATGAACTCCCAGTCCGCCTCAGATTGCAGAAGTCTCTTCTCTCCGAGCCGCACCACCTCGCGTGACGCATAGAGGACATCCTTGCCCTGAACAGGTACGATGCGAACGTCCTCAGCGCAGACACTGCTGTAGTAGCCGGCTATGTCCGGGGCAACGTAGGCCCAGAGGCTCAGGAGACCTCGCCACGTCTGAGGCTGGGGCAGGTGCTTGATCTGAATGGCGGCAAGGACCTGGGGACGGTCGATCTCTCCGACGACACCCCACCGCAGAAGCCTCTCACGGTGGACATCCTCGACGTGTTGCGAAAGCGCTGGCCGGCCGTTCTCATCAAAGAACGCTGCCGCCTGCCCCACCGGCCATATCTCCGCGACCGCCCTCGGGATGATCACGCTTCCCATAATCTGAGTGAGATTCCCGTGATCTGTCAGGAGCAGCGGCCGACCCTTCACCGCTTCGGCGAAGGCCAATTCAACAATCGCGCCACATCGTCCCCCGAGCCTGTTGTCGTCTCGATCAACGTCCGGGAACAGCCCGTAGGCGGCTGCCCGCTTTGCCGCGGACACCTGCGATTGTCCCAGCCAATCGAGCATCGCCGATGCGGCAAGGCGCCCCGCACGCTCCAGCAGACACCGGTTGGTCGGCGAGGTCCCGGGGTCCTTGATCTTCTGGCGCGCAGGATCCTGGATGAATGGAGCATTGCACGCGAACGGTAACGCGGTCTCGACTCCTGTCGGCAACACGACAAAGAGCTGCCCCTTCGCTCCCAACACGATCTCGATCCTACAGGGCGGGAAGCAGGCGCCCTCCTCGGCGCCAAACATGCGCTCTTCCATGATCTCGTTGAGCGCCTCTTCGGGAAGCCCTTGGGGTTCGGACCTGATAAGGAGGAACGCATCATCCTTCGTCGCAGTGAGAGACATCCATTCGCTGTTCGGGATCGGCCCGGCCTCCACGGATCTCCAGTGCACCGTGTCATCGCCGATCTGAAGCCGCCGGATGCTCTTGAAGAAGAGCAGCGACACCGGGCTCTTGAGCCACTCGACGAGGTTCTTCTCGACTTCGCCTTGCCGGTGCATATCGCGTATGGCGACGCGAATCCGCGTTCCTCTGCATGGGTCCCGTTCGCCCGGCAGCCAGCGTGGTTCGGTGAACCGCTTCCGGTCAAAACTAACAGAGAGCGTCGGAGTGCAGACCTCGACGCACTCGCCGAGGCTGAACAGGCTCTTGAATCCGATGCCACGGAATCCAATGGTGTGCAAGGCTCTCTTGTTCGAATAACCAAAACGGCAAATCGATGTGAAGTGATCTTCGGTGAAGTCTTCCCCGTTATGCTCGAAGATGAAGACGTGGTCTTCAATTCGGACTGTCGCCTCGGTGGCGCCCGCGTCATCGGCGTTCTGAAGAAGCTCGGATAGGATATGGCGCGGGTTCTGTACCTGCTTGAACATCTGATGCCATGGACCCGCGAGCGGCGGATTCACCTCGAACATGTCCCAATCGCGCGCGGCTGATCGCCGTATCGGCTCAAAGTATGCGGGCTTCGCTGTCATCGGGGAGGCTCTGCGCGTGCCAGCAAACCCGCGAACTGGAAATTCACGCTGGCGCCGTTGAAGTCGGTGGTCACGCCGCTCTGCTCAAAGGGACGGCGAAGGTAGTGGACCCGGTGGTTCCCGCCGTCAAGGAACTCGACCAGTGCAAGGATGAAGTGGTCAGGCTTGTTGAGGCTGGTGAGTATCTCGTTCTTCGTAACGGTGACGGTGTCCGCACCGGACACGCGTCCCTTAACCTCCAGGAAGCGCAGGCTTCCGGTGGCAGGGTCACGGCTCTCGATATCGTAGCCGAGCTTCTCGAACTCGCGGTCGGTCGGCTCGAAGCCCAGGGCACGCTCCGCCTCCATCACGAGGGAGCGAGCAAGCGCCGCCGATGCCTGTGTATCGATGCAGCGCGCAGGCAGCGGCCTCCCGGTCATCGCCGCGATAAGCCCCAGCGGCACGACGACCAACCCGCCGAGCACGACCGGCGGTAAGGCCGAGATCTGGGCCTCGCGATCGAGTTCAGCGAGGCGCCTCTGGAGCCGCGCTTGCAGGTCGTCCGCGCGGTGGCGGGCCTCCTGAGAGTTGAGCCGTGCGCCCGCCTTACCTGCCTGCTCCTGGAGTTTCAATTGCTCCGCCCGATGGTCCCAGTAGGTGATCTCCTTTGTCAGCCGGTCCTTGACGGCGGCGCGGGTCTTGTCAACCAACGCGAGCCGACGGCCGCGCACCTCGGTGATGTGCTCGGGCACTACCTGCGCGATGGCATAGCCCTGGGCCTTCTGCTCAAGCGTCCGCGTGATCCAACCGCACTCGGGTCGGTCGAGGAGATCAGCAACGGAGGGCTCCCCCTCTCCGAGCGGACGATAGTCCAGGTACGGGGCGTAGTGCAGGTGGCGTGCGGGCCCTTCGGCGTCCATCTCAACGTAGAGCATCCGCCGCGAGATGGTACGGCGCTCGCCCGATGGCAGCACGCCCGCATCTTGCATGGCATGCTCAAGGGTGAAGAGCACCCGCGTGCTGATGCCCAGATCGCGCTCATCCACCAACACCGTACCGCGCCTAAGGAGATCGCGGTGGCGCTCAAGCGTCAGGTCGAGGACGGCATCGAGCAGCGGATGGCCAGGGCAGATGAAGGCGGCCAGCGGCTGCCCCTGCGGTGCGATGAGGTCCTTCTCGAAGGTAACGCGCTCGTAGCGCGGGAGTACTGGGTCACTCACGCCGATCAAGCGGTCGCGGTTGCGTACCGGCGCGGGCACATGGGTAACCTCATGGCGGCAGGCCTCACGCCGCCGGATCGTGCCTCCCAAGCGCTTGAACGCCTCAAGGAAGAACAACTCGATGTAGTACGGCTGGAGGCGGCGAGCCTCGGCGCGTTCCATCTCCTCGCGTACGCGTGCCACTCGGCTCGAATCCATCACGTCGTGGGCCAGCGCCCGGTCGTCGAGCAGACCCTCCAGGTGTTGTCGATCCACGCCATGTTCGATGGCGCGGGTGAGGCGGGCGCGCACCTCGGGCTGGTCTCCGTACCGTATCGCCCTGAGTAGCAGCTCCCGAAGTGTCTTCGGCTCGCCATCATCGATGAACTGCAGCTTGCCGAGCACATCAAAGACCCGTCCGCCCAGGGCCTGGCGCGCCTCCTCCAGCTTCTCCAGTAGGCGACGATACACGTCGCCCTCACGGGTCTCCTCAGCCACCAGATTCCACAGGTGGCACACCTCGGTCTGGCCGATGCGGTGGATGCGGCCGAACCGCTGCTCAAGGCGATTCGGGTTCCAGGGCAGGTCGTAGTTCACCATTAAGTGGGCTCGCTGCAAGTTGATGCCTTCGCCGGCAGCGTCTGTAGCGAGCAGCACCTGGACCTCTGGATGGTGCAGGAAGCTCGTCTGCGCCTTGCGCCGTTCCTCACGGCCCATTCCACCGTGGATCAGCACTACCGCATCCGGCCGACCCAGCAGCGAGCTAATCTGGCGTTCGAGGTAGGTAAGCGTGTCGCGATGCTCGGTGAAGAGGACGAGCTTCTGTCGAGGCGAAGAGGAGGGCCTTGGGATCGGGCCGGCGCCATAGGGTACGGTGGCCTCAGCCACCTGGTCGCTCAGCCCCGCGGAACTGAAGATCTCACCCAGCAGGTGTGAGAGCTCGCGCCATTTGGTATCCTGGCCGCTGCGACGCACGTCGGCTGCGAGCGCCTCGAGGCGTGTGAGGGTATCAATCTCGATCCTCAGCTCGGTGAGCGTGGCGGCAGCTGTGGCCTGATCCAGGATCTCTTCCTCGGCGGTCTCCACCTCGTTCTCGGGAGCTTCCTCGAGATCCTCAATGTCGTCGGCGTCAAGGATACGCCCTGTCAACGCCGGAGCAGGGAGTGTGGCCCCGCGATGAAGGAGTTCAAGCTCGCGGAGCCGCTTCTCCAGCCGTTCGCGGCGGCGGCGAAGCGATTGGAAGATCGCCTCAGGTGAGGAAGCTAAGCGGCGCTGCAGGATCGTCAGCGCAAAGCCGACCGTACCCGCCCGCTTGTCATTCTGCAGGGCCTCGGCGCGGTTGAACTCCTGGCGCACGTAATCTGTGACTTCCGTGTAGAGCCGCGCCTCGGCATCGGAGAGCTTGTACGGCACCGTGTACGCGATCCGCTCGGGAAAGAGCGGCCGGCCGTCGAACTTGAGCAGGTTCTCCTTCACCATGCGGCGCATCAGGTCGGACGCCTCCACCTGATGGACACCATCGCGGAACTTGCCCTCGAACCGATCCCCGTCCAACAGCGCGAGGAAGAGCTGGAAGTCCTCCTCCTTACCATTGTGCGGCGTAGCGGTCATCAGCAGGAAGTGGCGTGTGAGGCCGGACAGAAGCTGGCCCAGTCTGTAACGCTTGGTGTATTTCACCTCGCCGCCGAAGAACGTCGCGGAGAGCTTGTGAGCTTCGTCGCACACGATGAGGTCGTATCGGCAGTCAGGGGCGCTGATCTTCTGCTGCACGGCCTCGTTGCGTGACAGCTTGTCGAGGCGCGCAATGGCGAGGTCGTTCTCAAGGAACCAGTTCCCGGTTCGCGCCGCCTCGAGCTTGTCGTTCGTCATCACCTCGAACGGCAGATGGAAGCGTCGGCCCAGCTCGTCCTGCCACTGCTCTGCCAAGCTCCCCGGACAGACGATGAGGCAGCGCCGAAGATCGCCACGCGCTATGAGCTCCTTGATAAGGAGCCCCGCCATGATGGTCTTTCCCGCACCGGGGTCGTCAGCGAGCAAGAAGCGTAACGGCTGAAGGGGGAGCATCTCCTCGTAGACCGCCGTGATCTGGTGTGGGAGAGGGTCGACAAGCGAGGTGTGGACCGCGAGGACCGGATCAAACAGGTGTGCGAGGTGTATTCGCTGCGCCTCCGCAACAAGGCGGAACAGCGCGCCGTCGCCATCGAAGCTCCATGGCCTGCCTACCTCAACGACATCAAGGCGTGGCTCGTCGTGCCGGTAAAGGATTTCATCTGCCACACGCCCGTCGGGTCCGCGATACACGAGGGTCATGGCGTCGGAGCCGTGCCACTCAACGCCGACCACGGAAACCAAAGCATCAGGCAGGATGCCACGGACGGTGGCGTCTGGACGGAGGTCTTCGAGTTTCATGTCAGAGATACACACCTGTCGAATGCCGTGCCGGATATCGGGGAGATATCGCTAGCTTCGAGCGTCCTGCATTGCTGGGCCCAGTCCGCATCGCTGTCTCCGTTACACGGGACCGTCAGATGGTGCGCCGCGTGCGTGGCGACTGCGATGGACAGACGCTCGACACTGCCGTTCAGCTCGACGTGATGAACCAATGGATCCCGGCGGCGGCGACGTTCATAGAGCCGCAGGTTAGGCTTCAGCAGCGATGCCAACGTGCCGTCATCAGCCACAGGCTTGCCCTTCTGGTCGCCTCCACCCGTCGGGTCATCTTGCCGGGCACGAACTGCCCTGCACCCCTGCGGCGGTAAGCCCTGTCTGGTCCGCGATGCGGCCGCACTGACAGGCGACTACGCTTGGCCAATGGTCCGGCCCACCCGGCAGACGCCATGCAGACAAGCAACCGTTCCCAATACTGACCTATTCGACGCGAACCTAGTCCCTCCCTGCGTGCATCGGACGCATATGCCGGCCATACGAACCCAACACCGGCAGCAGGCAGCATCCAGGACGGGTCACCGCGTGTTCTCGAACTGCCCTGATTGCCGATGGAGTACGTCGCAGACCCGATCGCTGCCCACGAACCCAAAGTGGGGTGCCCCCGGCACTCGGTCCCCAAGACGGGATTACTCGTTCTCCATTTGTGGTTCAGCCGCCCTGCGCCCATCAGGTGTATCTCTGGAGAACGGGGGGGGTGTCTAGTTTCTGACCCCGGGTTACTTAAGGGCACTGGGGACCCGGCCGATCACCGGCCGTGGGGTCTACGTTATTGGTGTCTGGTGTTCCTGTTGGTCCCGCCTCCATGCGCCAGCACCCAGTAAGGGCAAGCCTAAGCACTACTGCCGATTGGTTGGTCCGCCTCAGTCAGATCCCTCGTCCAGCGTCCCAGAGCTCCAGGCCCTCATGCGATGGATTTCATACACGTGTAATCAGATGTGCAGTTGGCCATGGCGCCCGCCGTGGCTGCACACCCACTCAGCGGCATCGGCCATCAGGTCGGTGCCGTTTCCTGCATCTGGGCCATTGTCCCAGCCCTGCGAGGAGAGGAACCCCATGAACGAGTTCGTTGTCGGGTCGATCCCGATCCGGCGGAGAGAGGTTGCACCGCTGGGCCAGCCGAGGGCGCCACCTGGTCTGCACAGGCAAGGCGCCTCATCACCACATCACCAAGTCGGGAGAAGGCGAGTTGCACCTCGCCCACTCCCGGGAGCCGGTCATTCACACAACCCGACCGGCTCCAGTCTACCTGTGCGACCGCACAGACCAAGGAGCATGTTGTGAGCAACACCACAGAGCAGATGCTTGCTGCCCCGTTCCCCCCGGAGCTGGTTCGCCAGCGCCCCGGCTCGGGCCGCAACACCTTCGACTACGTCTCCGGAGCCGACGTCATCAAGCGCGTCATCGACGCGACGGGTGGGCACTTCACCTGGAGCGTCACCAGCATCCAGATGGTCCAGGAGCAGTCCGGTCACGGTTGCTGGCTGGTGCGAGGCACCCTGACCATTCCCGAGTTGGGTTCCCGCGACGGCATCGGGACCCATCCGGCAGAGGGCATTGACGCGGCCAAGGCGGCGGAGACGGACGCCTTCAAGCGGGCGGCAGTGAAGTTCGGAGTGGCCCTGTCGCTCTATCTGGACGAGCAGCCCGTCGTGCCGCACCAGACCTTCCGCATCGATCAGCCCAAGCAGGCGCAGGACGCACCAGGTGACCACAAGCGGGCCCTCGCCCGCGTCGCCCTTGAGGCCAGCCGAGTTGCCTCGCCGCCCATCGCCATCCGCCAGTGCCCCATGTGCCACGCACCTGAGGGCAAGCCCCACGCCAGCCGGTGCCCCCAAACCCAGCGGGTGGCCATGGCATGAGGGTCGAGCGATACCGCAAGACCCGCTACTGGGCGGTCTACGAGGAGACCGGCGAGCTGCTCTGTGTGACGGTCTACCGCAAGGGTGCGGCGGCCGTGGCGGATCGGCTGGGCTTGGTCGGCGCTTTGCTTGAGAGCCAGACCGGATCGCTGCACCACGTAGCGTCGGTCGGCATGACCCCGATGGAGGAGAACGTTCATGCGTAAGTGGTCGGACGTCGCGGCGCAGGGCGTCGCAGGTGGTTGCGTTGTCTTCATCACCCTGGCTACCGGGTTCATCCTGATCCACCTCGTGGAGCAGGCGTTCCGGCACGCTCAGCAGTGCTGGCGCCGCAGCCGCATCTACAAGCAGCGCCCCTAGCGACCTTCGGGGAGGGCCACGCGCCCTCCCCCATCCACATAGGAGTATGTGATGTCACAAGACCTTCTCAAGGCCTTCAGGGCTGCCAGGCGCGTCTCGACGCCGCTGGTGGCCATTCGGACCCCAGACCCGGCGGCTACCATGGCGCTGGTTCTCGGCTCCTTCAACGGCAGCGCACCGGCCGTTCTTCGGTGGGACATCGTCAACGGACTGGTTGGCCTGAACGACCCCGGTTCTACGGCCGCCACGGCTGTAGCCGGACCAGACCCGGCGATCTCCACCGGCAACCCCGTCGAGGCGCTCACCGCAGCCGCCAAGCTACCGGCCTCCTCGGTGCTCTTCCTCCTCAACGCCCACAGGTTCCTCGACAATGAGGCAGTGGCCCAGGCCGCCTGGAACCTACGCGACCTCTACAAGGCCGACTCCCGCACGTTGGTCCTGCTCTGTCCGGCACTGACGCTGCCCGCCGAACTGGCCAACGATGTGCTTGTTCTGGACGAGCCCCTGCCCGCCGAGGAGCAGCTGGCCGACATCGTGCGCGGCACCTACGAGGCGGCCCAACTGGACGATCCCTTGGATGACGTCGTCACGAAGGCTGTGGACGCCCTGGCCGGACTGGCTGCCTTCCCCGCAGAGCAGGTGTGCGCCATGAGCCTGGCCCGCGAGGGTCTCCTCCTGGACGAGCTCTGGGAGCGCAAGCGCCAGATGATCGAGCAGACGCCGGGCCTCAGTGTCTGGCGTGGCGGCGAGACCTTTAGCCAGATCGGAGGCGTAGAGAACGCCAAGTCCTTCCTCCGGCGCGTCCTCACCGGCGGGCAGCCTCCCCGAGCCATCGTCTTCATCGACGAGATTGAGAAGGCCATGGGCGGGCAGGGCGACACCAGCGGCGTCTCGCAGTCCCTGCTGGGCACGCTCCTCACCTGGATGCAGGACAACCAGGCGACCGGGATCATCTGCATCGGGCCTCCCGGCGCCGCGAAGAGTGCGCTGGCCAAGGCTGCGGGCAATGAGGCCGGGATCCCGACCATCGCCTTCGACCTGACCGGCATGAAGGGGAGCCTTGTGGGCGAGAGCGAGCAGCGGCTGCGGTCCGCCCTCAAGGTGGTCTCCGCCGTCAGCCAGGGCAAGACCCTCTTCATCGCCACCTGCAACAGCATCGCCATCTTGCCACCGGAACTGCGGCGCAGGTTCTCGTTCGGCACCTTCTACTTCGATCTGCCTGACGCTAGCGAGCGGCAGACGATCTGGGCACTCTACATCACCCGGTACGCCCTGCCCGAGCAGGCGCTTCCGCAGGATGAGGGCTGGACCGGGGCGGAGATCCGGCAGGCCTGCGACCTCGCCTGGCGCCTCAACTGCTCTCTGGTGGAGGCTGCCTCTTACATCGTGCCCGTCAGCCGGTCGGCTGCCGACCAGATCGAGCGGCTCCGCTCCGAGGCCAACGGCCGGTTCATCTCGGCCAGCTACCCCGGCGTCTACACGCAATCCCGCACGTCGACCGGCGCGCGGACCATCTCCCTGGAGGAATAGATCCCATGCCATGCAACGAAGTCAGGACCACCTCGGTGGCTCTTGAGCGAGCCGACCGCGACCTGCTCACCAAGGCCCTTCAGTCTGACAAGTGGCAGGTCCTGGCCGATGGCGACCTGCTGCGCTTCACCCGCTACGACATCGCCACGGGCTACGTCTCCGGCCAGTACGACGGCCACAACCTGCTCATGCGGACCAGGCGGGTCTGAGCGCCAAGGCGGAGGCCGAGGTCATAAACTCGATCAAGCGCTCCTACAGCGCCCAGATCGTTTCAGCGGCCACGGCCCGGTTCGGGTGGCGCGTCCAGTCCACCGACAACCGCCGCTTCGTGGTCCAGAGGAGGGGCTGATGAACAACGACGCCATGCTGGTTGAGATCCTCGAGGACGGGACCATCAAGGTCACCACAGACCCGATCAGCGCCGCGAACCATGCCAATGCCGAGCAGTTCCTGCAGTTCGTGGCCCGCATGGCCGGAGGAGAGACGACCCGGGTGAAGCGCCGCGATGCGCACACCCACGCCCAGGCCGTTACACGTGTAATCGGCCGCAACGGAGGCACCCAGTGAGCGCCAGACAGCCAGGCCGCAACGGCCAGCTCAGCATCGATCTCACCCCCGCTTCGCCCGGCTCCATCCAGGACCGGGCGATTGCTTTGTCGGTCACGCTCCGCCGGTTCGGCAACAGCCGCAAGCTCTCCACGGACGCCGTGGAGGTCGATGCCGACAAGAGCCTCATCGGGGTTCGCAAGCGGCTTCTGGAGGGCGCTGCGCTGAAGGCCATCTCCGGGCTCGACAGCAGCATCCTGGCCGCCGTCTACAACCGGTCCCTGCCGAGCATGTTCAAGGACGGCATCTACCTCGTGCCCACCGATCTGGTGAACGAGCTGGACGCCAAGCTGGAGGAGCTGAAAGCAGAGCGCGAGCGGCTGGTGGAGAACTTCGCTGAGGCCTACCCGTACCTGATCGAGGAGGCCGCC
>CAISJD010000149.1 GCA_903885605.1 uncultured Chthonomonas sp.
GGTTTCAACCGCCGGGGCCGACCTACGCCCAAGTCCAAAGTCCCGGCGACTGAAGTCGCGGCAACGAACGGCACGAAGTGCCCCTTCGGGCACTCGGACCGGCCCGGTCGCCGCACCCACCCGCCGTTGGAGTCGCCGAAGGGCGACTTCCCGCCTTTCGTTGCCGCGGTTTCAACCGCCGGGGCCACCGTGCGCCAGGGCCACCCCCAGTCCCGCCGTCTCCTACCCGTAGTACCCGGAGTACCTCTCCATGGCGTCGGCGAGGGCCCAGGCGTTCTCGATCGGGGTGCCGGGGTACATGCCGTAGACCATCATGAGGCCGCCTTCAGGGCTGCCCAGGGCCTCGACCTCGCGGCGGATGAGCGCGTCGACCTCGGCGGGCGTGCCGAAGCGGGTGATGTCCTGGCGGTCGATGTCGAGGTCGATGCAGGCGCGGCCCTTGAAGCGGTCGCGGATCCAGTCGATGCCGTTCACCAGGTCCTGCAGGTTGACGACCTCCACGCCGCTATCGACCAGATCGTCGACCAGCGTGCGGATGTCGCCGTCGGAGTGCATATGGATGATGCAGCCGGCGTCGCGGGCGGGCTGCATGAGCCGCTGGTAGCTGGGCTTGATGTAGCGGCGCAGGTGCGCGGGCGAGAGCATGGGCCCGACCTGCATGCCCAGGTCCTCGGGGTAGCCCATCAGCTCGGAGCCTCGGGCCAACGCGCACTGGACGATGGCGGCGTTGTACTCCTCCAGCGTCTCGAGCAGGCGGAGCAGGTGCGGGTCGCCGTCGGCCATGTCGCAGGTGAGGGCCTCGTATCCGCGCAGGTTGCAGGCGAGCAGGTAGGTATGTCCGTGGGGCAGGCCGCCGTAGATCAGCTCGCCGCGCTCCTCCGCGCGACGCCGGTTGGCGGCGGCCAGGTCCGGCGTGGCCAGCTCCTCGGGCGTGAGCGACGGCGGAGCGGGCGGGGCCCAGCGCTCCAGGGCGCCCCAATCGGCCAGCGGGTGGCTCACGGCAACCGGCGCGATGCCGGGCTCCGGCGCGCCCATGGTGACGCCCCACTCATCGACGTACGAGACCGGCGACGTGTCCGGTGCGGGCGCGGGCCGGGCCGGGCGCTGGTAGCCGGGGAAGAGGAGCGGGTGGCCCGCCTGCAGATCCTCCAGGGCGGCCGCCGGGTAGTGGGCGGCGCAGGCCCCGTTGATGGCGAACGTCATGGGGATGCGCTCGGGCTTCTCAAATCGCACGGCGCGCAGCATGTTCTCGCGGTGGCTCATCATGGTGGCGGCTCCTTTGGCGTCAGGCTACCCCAAGGGCATACGGACGAACACAGACCCGCACGGACTGCCGCGGACCGATCGGCAAGGCCCTCTTTCCGGCGTCGGTGTTCGTCCGTGTTCGTCCGTGGAGGTCCGTGCGCCGTGCCGCCACCCACGCGCCATAATGTAAGGGGTCGCCCGACGGCCCACCGCCCTGGCGCGTCGCCCGAACCTAGGAGTCCCCTTGTCCATCTCTGAAACCGACCACGCCGAAATCCGCCGCCGGCGCACCTACGCCGTCATCTCGCACCCCGACGCAGGCAAGACGACCCTCACCGAGAAGCTGCTCCTCTACGGAGGCGCCATCCAGCTCGCCGGGTCCGTCACCGCGCGGCAGAACCAGCGCAAGGCCACGTCGGACTGGATGGAGCTGGAGAAGCAGCGCGGCATCTCCATCTCATCCACGGCGCTGCAGTTCGAGTATGGCGGCTGCATGCTCAACCTGCTGGACACGCCCGGCCACCAGGACTTCAGCGAGGATACCTACCGCACCCTCATGGCGGCCGACAGCGCCGTGATGCTGCTGGACAATGCCAAGGGCGTGGAGCCGCAGACCAAGAAGCTCTTCCACGTCTGCCGCCGCCGGTCGATCCCCATCTTCACCTTCATCAACAAGATGGACCGCCCCGGTCTGGAGCCGCTGGCCCTCATGGAGGAGCTGGAGGAGGTGCTGGGCATCCGCTCGGTGGCGATGAACTGGCCCATCGGCGACGGCAGCGCCTTCCGCGGCGTCTTCGACCGCATGACCCGGCAGGTGCTCCTCTTCGAGCGGACCCAGCACGGCGCCTACCGAGCGCCCGTGCAGGTCTCGTCGCTGGCCGATCCGTCTCTGGAGAAGCTGATCGGGCCGCAGGCCGCGGAGACGCTCCGGCAAGACATCGAGCTGCAGGACGAGGCCGGCGAAGAGCTGGACATGGAGCGCGTGCTGCGAGGCGAGCTGACGCCGCTCTTCTTCGGCTCGGCGGTCACCAACTTCGGCGTAGAACCCTTCCTCAACACCTTCCTGTCGATGGCCCCGTTCCCCACGCACCGCAACGCCGAGGAGGGCGAGGTGAGTCCCTTCGAGCCGGATTTCCGGGGCTTCATCTTCAAGATCCAGGCCAACATGGACCCGCAGCACCGCGACCGCATCGGCTTCATGCGAGTGGTCAGCGGCAAGTTCGAGCGGGACATGGTGGTGACGAACAGCCGCACGGGCAAGCCGGTCCGCCTTTCGCGCCCCATGAAGCTCTTCGGCAACGAGCGCCTGCTCATGGAGGAGGCCTACCCCGGCGACATCGTGGGCCTCACCAACCCCGGCGCCTTCACGCTGGGCGACACGCTCTATACCGGGCCGGCCGTCTCGTTCCACGAAATCCCGCGCTTCCCGCCGGAGCGTTTCGCCATCCTGCGCAACACGCGGACCGACAAGTACAAGCAGTTCCAGAAGGGCATCGACCAGCTCACCGAAGAGGGCGTGGTGCAGACCTTCTACGAGCCCGAGGCCGCCCGCCGCGAGCCGATCCTGGGCGGCGTGGGACGGCTGCAGCTCGAGGTGGTGCAGTACCGGCTGCAGAGCGAGTACGGCGTGGAGACCACCATGGAGGAGCTGCCGCACAACGCCGCGCGCTGGGTGGCTCCGGGTCCCGACGGCGTCCTGCCGGAGAAGTGGCTGGCGAGCATGCGCTCCGTGGTGGATTGCGACGGCGCCCGCGTGGTGCTCTTCGAGGGCGAGTGGTCTATACGCTACGTGAAGGAACTCCACCCGAGCATCGAGTTCCTGGAGTCGCCGCCGGCGCCCGCCGCCGCCTGACCGGCCATCACCCAACGATAGGAGCGCCGCCGCCATGATGCGCACCGCCCGACACCTCGCCGCACTCCCGGCCCTCTTCGGCCTCTGCGTGGGAGCCCTCGCCGCGCCGCCGCCCGCCGTGCGCAACGCGGGCTTTGAGGAGGCCGGCGCCGACGGCTGGGCTCCGGGCTGGATCCGGGGCATCGGCGGCGGAGCGAAGGCCACCATCGAGGTCGACGCCTCGGTGGCCCGCTCGGGCTCGCGGTCGCTCCGCATCACGGACGCCACGCCCACGGAGGCCTACAAGTACGCCCTGGCCAATACCGACTGGCTCGCCGCCGATCCCCAGACCACCTACACGGTGCGCTTCTGGGCCCGGGGCCGCAACGTGGGCAAGTGCTTCGTGGGAGCCACCTTCGAGAAGGCCGGAGAGCAGCGCCAGCCGCTGCCCGTGGGCGACTACGAGTGGCGGCCGCTCACCTTCCGCTTCACCACGCCGGAGACGAACCAGCGCTGGTCGCTGCGATTCATCGCCGACGGCGTCAGCGACGGGGTCTGGGTGGACGACATCAGCGTGGAGCGATCCGCGGTGCAGTTGGCCGATATCCCCGAGGTCCGGGAGCCGAGGCCCTACGCCGACTGGTTCCCGCGCACGCCCGGGCCCATGCCGAAGCAGCTCATCGTGGCGGATATCTCCAAAGAGACCACGGACGTGCAGGCCGCGCTCGTGGCGCTGCAGGGGCTGGTCAACCGCAAGGGCCCGCGCCTCTACCTGATCAACCAGACCAATCCCCAGCGTTACGACGACCTCTGGCTCACCTATATGAAGGAGAAGGGCTACACCGGGGCCGAGCGGCGCCTGAAGCAGCCGCTGGAGGCCCTGGCCCTCTTCCGCAAGAGCGTGCGCGGCGTGGTGGTCTGGGACCCCGAGATGCCCGGCACCATCAACGTGGCCTGGATGCTCGCCGGGCTCCTGGACGCCCTGCCCGCCTCGCCGGACTCGGCCAAGCGGCTGGGCCTGCCCGTGGTGGAAGACCTGCGCGGGCGCTGGAAGAGCAACGTGGACGCCTACCGGTGGGTCTACGAGCGCTACTGGGGCCGAATGTCGCACCACCTGCTCGCCTGGGAGTACCCGCTCACCAACGCGCTCAGCAGCCGCGACGCCATGGTGCAGCACCGGGTCTTCCTCTTCTGGGTCTCGGCGCACACCGACCGCGAGAAGGGCGCCGACCCGCAGGCCGAGATGGAGTTCGTCGAGGAGATGCTGGCCCGGACGCCGGGCAATGTGCCCGTCATGGGCTGGCCCATGTTCAACGACAAGGGCGTGGAGGAGTACAGCGCCGTGCGGCTCCTCTCCGAGTACGGCAAGTGGGTACCGGGAACGGGCTACAACTCCAACGTCAGCGTCCACAGCGCCATCCGGCCCAACCCGGCCCTCTTCACACGCAAGGCGCCCGAGCCGCCGGCCCCGCCGCTCCGGGCCGACCGCGTCTACGTCACCACGAACATCATGGACAGCGGCGACGCGCACTGGTACTGGCAGTTCCACCAGCGGCGCATCTGGGCCGACCCGGCGCGCGGCTCCGTGCCCATCGGCTACGCGATGAACATGACCACCGTCGACACGCTGCCGCTGGTGCTCCAGTGGTACTTCGAGAAGCGGACGCCCAACGACAGCTTCTTCGGCCTGCTCTACATGAACGCGCCGGTCTTCGCCTCGCGCTTCCGGGCGGCCGACCGCGAACGCATCTGGTCGCAATACGTGGCCCTCTCCGACCGCTACCGGCGCATGCTGGGCATGGATGGGATCGAGCTGTACAACGGCGGCTCCTCCGGTCCCACGGCCCCGACGGCCATGCTCCGGCGCTTCACCAAGGGGATGCCCGGCCTCCGGTACATCCTGGCCGACCTGGGCCGCCACACGGACGTGAACGCCGCCAACGCCGACGCCACGCTGGACGGCGTCTCCATCTTCCACACGCTCACCAATTTCCGGGTCTGGACCACGTCGGAGGAGGTGGCCAGCAAGAAGATGGAGAGCGAGAACCCATGGCTCGCCGGGGAGATCGCGGCGAACGCGCCGAAGGATCGCCCCGGCTTCATGAGCACGCTGGCCATCAGCTGGTGCTACTTCCCGGCGTGGCTGGTGGACCTGAACCGGAGGCTCCCGGCGGACTTCGTCAGCGTGAGCCCGGGCAATCTGGACCGCCTCTACCGCCTCCACACCGCCGGCGCCGCGCCGGGAAAGGACCGACCATGAGCTCCGAGAGCTTCGGCAACACGACGCTGGCCCAGGTGGCCCTCGTCGTACACGACATCGAGGAGGCCTGTCGCCGCTGGTCCGACCTGCTGGGCCAGCCGATCCCCGACATCATCGTCACCGATCCCGGCGACCAGGTCGCCATGACGTTCCGAGGCGCGCCCTCGAACGCGCAGGCCAAGCTCGCCTTCTTCAGCCTGGGACCGGTGCAGCTGGAACTGATCGAGCCCATGGGCGGCGAGAGCGTCTGGCAGGAGGCGCTGGACCAGAAGGGCGAGCATGTGCAGCACCTGGCCTTCTGGGTGGAGGGGATGCAGAAGTCGGTGGACTTCCTGAAGGAGCGGGGCATCCCCATGTGCCAGCGGGGCGACATGGGGCCGGGGCAGTACGGCTACTTCGACGGCCAGGAGCGGCTGGGCGTAACGCTGGAACTGCTGGAGCAGAAGCGCGAGGCCCGCGCCGAGGCATAGCGCGGCCAGTGCGTTCCGCCTGCTGTCAATAATGTCATTAACGTCAATGACTTCGTTGACCTTATTGGCCGAATTGACGTGAGGGCAGGCGGGGGCGGGCCGTTGCTCCGGCCCGCCCCTTGGCGACGATACGCTACTTGGCCGGTTCCAGCGCGGCCAGCGCCTCCTTCACGGCGTCTGCCAGGAACTCTCGCATCAGGTCGTTGCCGCCGGTGGGCGGCTTGGCGGCCAGGGCGTGGATCTCCGGCAGCAGGTCGCGCTCCTTACGGGCCGCGGCGGCCTTCACGGCGCGCATGGCTAGCATGACATCGCCACCCTTCAGGGCGGCCCGCAACGCGGCGGTCACGGCCGGGTCGGCCATCTCCACCTTCGCCAGCGCGCTCAGGGCTGCCAGGCGCAGCTCCCTGGGCGATGAGGCGGCGGCGCCTTCGGCCAGGCACTTCAGCCCCTCGCGGGAGCCGGCGGCGGCCAGGGCCGATGCGGCATCGACCCGCGCCGATGCCCGCAGGGCCTTCATGCGCGCCGCCCGCAGCAGAGCGGCATCCCTGCCGGGCGCCTTCGAGTCCTTGAGGGCCGTGATGGCGGCCTCGACGATGGGGCTCGGCTCCCTGGCGTCGATGAGGGCGGCGATGCGCTCCTGATCGGCCGGATCGGCGGGCATGGCGGCCAGCATGCGGAGGGCCGTCGTGCGGTGCGCGGACGACTTGTGGTCGAGCAGGCCCCGGTAGAAGGCCCGGTGCTCGGCCCCGGAGGCGATGTCGGTCAGGTTGCCCAGCGACGTGAAGGCCGGGAAGCGGCCCGTGTCGGCGGCAACGGCATCCATGGCGGCCTTCACGGCGTCGGGAGCCGGGCTGTCGGCCAGCAGGCGGTAGGCGGCGGCCTGCCGGTCCACGCTGTTCGGAGCGAACTTGACGATCTGCGGCAGTTCAGACGCCGACCAGTGGGCCCGCATCTCGCGGAGGTAGTCGTGGTCCGGGTCGAGCAGCAGCGCATCCGGCCTGGCGGCGGCCGCGAGGCGGACCTCGGCCTCGGCGGTGGAGACGCGCACCTTGCATCGCGTCATTTTCCCGTCGGCGATCAGCCCGACGGTGAGCGGCAGGTCATAGATCGGGGTGCCCGGCGTCGTGTCTTGCGTCTGCTTCACGGTCAGGACGACCTGCCCCGCGGCGGCGTCCCAGGTCCACGAGTAGTCCAGCACGGGGTGGCCGGGCTTGGTGATCCACTGGTCGAAGAAGGCCTCCATGTTGACGCCGGAGACCTGCGTCAGGGCGCGCGAGAAGTCCTGCGTGACCACGGGCTTGTGACGGTTCTGCTCCAGGTAGAGCTTCACGCCGGCGAAGAAGGCGTCATCGCCCAGCAGGCGGCGCATGGAGTGGAGGATCACGCCGCCCTTGGGGTAGGCGTGCGAGTCGAAGAGGCTGTCGGCGCTGCCGTAGAGCTTGGTGGAGAGCGGGCGGACGTAGCGGCGGCTCTCGTTGAAGTAGCTCTGGCTCTTCGCCTCGATGTCCTGGTCGTAGCCGTCCTTGCCCCGGCTGTGCTCCATGTAGAGCGCCTCGAAGAAGGTGGCGAAGCTCTCGTTGAGCCAGACCTGCCCCCAGTCCTCGCAGGTGACGAGGTCGCCGAACCACTGGTGCGCCAGTTCGTGGCTGTTGAGCGAGGCCATGGGGCGCGTGCCGTCGCTGTTGTTGGTCAGCGAACCGCTGCCCAGCGTGGTGGCGCTGACGTTCTCCATGCCGCCGCCGAAGTCGTACATGGCGCTCTGGGCATACTTCGGCCATGGGTACTTCACGCCGGTGATCCTGGAGAAGAAGGAGAGCATGTCCGGCGTGTCGCCGAACGAGCCCTCGATCAGGTCGCCGCTGCCCTTCGGAACGACGTAGAGCAGCTTCACGCCCTGCCACGACGACCAGGCGGTATCCAGGGGACCCGCGAGCAGCGAGAGCAGGTAGGTGGCGTGGGGCTGCGTCATGCGCCAGTGGAAGGTGCGCGTGCCGGCGGCCTTGTTGGTGCGGTCGGAGACCAGCGTGCCGTTGCCGACGACGAACCAATCCGAGGGCACGGTGGTCGTGGTCTCGGAGGTGGCGAAGTCGTTGGGGTAGTCCCAGGTCGGCGCCCACTGGTGGTTGTTGTTCTCCTCGCCCTGGGTCCAGAAGCCGACGTGGTTGGGATCGGACGCCGTGGCGCGGATCCAGTGCCAGCCGCCGCCGCCCATGAAGCCGCCGCCCTGGCGCATCTTGCCGCTGGTATAGGTGAGCGAGACGTCCATCGGCTTGCCCTGCGCCGCCGGGGCAGCCAGCGCCACGGTGAGGGTGTCGCCCTTCCGGGTGAACTCCGCCGGGCGGCCGTCCACGGTGCAGGCGCTCACCTCAAGCGGCTCGGCGCAGTGGAGCAGCACCTCGCGCAGGCCCGCGCCCAGGGGAGCCAGTGTGTTGACCACCGAGCCGGAGAACGCCTCGGCCTTCGGGTCCACCGTGAGCGTGACGGCCACATGGCGCAGGTCGTAGGTGCGGTCCGGCGCGTACTGGATGCGCGCGTTCGGCGGCAGGAATGGGTTGCTGCCGCCGCCGCCCGTCTGGGCCTGGACGCCGGCCGACAGGACGAGCAGGAGTGCGATGACGAGCTTGCGGAAGGACATCATGAAGCCTCTCAGGCGCCAACGGCGACGCCCCGGCCGCGAGGGGTCCGGGAGCGCCGCCGTTGGCGCACAGGTCATAGGGTTGGAACTACGCCGGCGAGTCGGCCTTCAGGTCCAGATAGTCGAGCTCTCGCTGCGTCAGCGTGATGTCGAGGCCCCCGACGCTGGAGGCGAACTCGGCGCCGTTCTTGGGGCCGACGAGGGCGAAGACCTTCATCGGCTGGTTCATTATGAAGGCCATGCCGAGCTGGGGCACTTCGACGCCCTTGGCAGCGGCCAGTTCGCAGACGCGGTCCAGGCGGTCGAAGCTCTCCGGCGAGCCATAGCAGCGGACGGCCTGCTCCTCGTAGCCCTCTTTCCAGTCGGCGGCGTTCTCCCGGGTGATGCGCCCGGAGAAGAAGCCGGCGCCGAGGCTGGACCAGGAGAGGACGGAAATGCCGCACGCGGCGTAGTACTCGCGCTCCTCCTCGTGGCCGGGGCCGCCGAGGCTGATGCACTCGTCCCAGGGCTCCTGCCGCTGCGGGGCCAGGCTGTACTGCGGGTTGGTGACCGCGAAGGGGATCAGCCCGTTGGCCGCGGCGTACTCGTTGGCCTCGCGGATGCGCGCGCCGGACCAGTTGGAGCCGCCGAACGCGGAGATGCGGCCGGTCTTCACATGCTCGTTCAGCGCCTCGACGATGGGGCCGGCGGGCACGGTGGGGTCGTCGCGGTGCAGCACATAGAGGTCCAGATGGTCGTACCCCATGCGGCGCATGGTCTCGTCCATGTCCGACGCGATGTCGGCGGCGGTCACGCGGCGGCGCTCGGCGTTGTGGTGCGCGCCCTTGGCAAGGATGACCACCTTGTCGCGGATGCCGCGGCTGCGGATCCAGTCGGCCAGGAACTTGTCGGTGGGGCCATAGACGTGTGCGGTGTCGAAGGCGGTGCATCCCTGCTCGTAGACGGCGTCGAGTAGCGCGAAGCCCTCGGTCTCGCCCATGCCGGCCGCCACAAGCGCGCCCTGGATGAGCCGCGAGACCGGCTTCTCGATGCCGGCGATCTGTCCGTACTTCACTGCTGCTCCTCCATCGGGTAGCGCACGCCCCACTGGGCGCGGAGTGTATCCATCGTCTCCATGACGTCGATCGTCTCGTCCAGCGGCAGGATCGGGCTCTCGGTCAGCCCCTCGCGCAGGCAGCGCCCGGCCTCGGCGGCCTGGTACTCAAAGCCGCTGGCGGTCTTGGGCACGTTCAGTTCCTCGGTCTGGCCGCCGCTCTTGATGATGAGCCGCTCGGGCACCCACCACGGCGAGGGGATCTCCATGCTGCCGTCGGAGCCCATGATGTAGGCCACCTGCGGCGTGTTGACGCGGACGCCGGTCGAGAGCGCGGCCATGGCCCCGCCGGGGTAGGCCAGCGAGATGACGGCCGCCTCGTCCACGTTGGTCTGACCCAGATTCGCCAGGCCGGTAACGCGGTCGGGCTTGCCGAAGAGCATGGAGGCCAGCGAGATGGGGTAGACGCCCACGTCCAGCAGGCCGCCGCCGGCCAGCGCGGGGCTGAAGAGGCGGCTCTCGGGGTTGAAGCCCGCGCGGAACCCGAAGTCGGCGTGCAGCAACAGCGGCTCGCCGATGCGGCCCGACGAGGCAACCTCGCGGACCGTGGCCATGAGCGGGAAGAACCGCGACCACATGGCCTCCATCAGGAAGAGGCCCCCGGCGCGCGCGGCCTCGACGACGCTGCGCGCCTCGCCGGCGTTCACGGTGAAGGGCTTCTCGCACATGACCGGCTTGCCCGCCTTCAGGGCCAGCAGGGCGCACGGCGCATGGTACGGGTGCGGCGTGGAGACGTAGACGATATCCACGTCCGGATCGGCGACCAGAGCCTCGTAGCCGGTGTAGCGGCGCGGGATGCCCCACTTCTCGCCGAAGGCCTCGGCCCGGTCGCCGTCGCGCGAGGCAACGGCCAGCACCTCGGCGTCCGGCAGGGCCTGCACCCCCTTGACAAGGTTATTGGCGATGCCTCCGGGGCCGATGATGCCCCAACGAATCTTCTCAGTCATGGTACGGGTGCCTTTCGGTTCGGGTTGGCGGCGCCTGCCGCCGATGCCCCGTAGTTTCACCGGGGCGCCCGGTTCGTCCTGCCGGTTGCGGCGCGCACCTTGCCGCCCTCGCACGATATACTACATTGCAGCCGGCCGCGCGCAGGATCGCGAACCCCACTCGGGATCGCGAGGCAGGCGCGCTCCCTGACTCCACTCGATTCATGCCGCTCCAGCAGCCGTTGACGACAAGGGAGGTTCTATGCGAACGCTGACTCGGCTCGTGCCGGGCCTGGTGCTGATCGTGGCCGCCTCGGCCATCCTGCTCGCCATGGACGGGTCTCGCCGCAAGGCGCCGCGGGCCGAGACGATCGCGCTCTTCCAGATCACGGAGCGGCCCGCACTCGATGAGACCATCGCCGGCGTCCAGATGGGCCTCGAGGAGGCCGGCTTCCAGTTGGGCCGCGACCTCCGCATCCAGAAGTTCAGCGCCGCCGGCGACCTCGCCACCGCCAACAGCATCGCCAAGCAGATCCTCGAGGGCGACTACCGGCTGGTGGTCACCGCCAGCACCCCCTCGCTGCAGACCATGGCCGCCGCCAACAGCAAGGGCAAGATGCAGCACGTCTTCTGCACCGTCACCGATCCCTTCGGCGCGGGCGTGGGCATCACCCGGACCGGGCATCCGGCGCATCTGGCCGGCATCGGCACCTTCCAGCCCGTCCGCGAGACCTTCCGGTTGGCGCGGGAGCTGCTGCCCTCCCTGAAGTCCGTGGGCGTCGTCTGGAACCCCGCCGAGGCCTGCTCCGAGGCCTGCCTGCGGGAGGCCCGCGACGAGTGCTCCAAGCTGGGCATCCGGCTCGTCGAGGCGACCGTGGACAGTCCCACAGGCGTGGCCGAGGCTGCGGCCGCCGTGGCCGCCAAGGATGTCCAGGCCCTCTGGGTGGGCGGCGACAACACGGTGGAGGCCTGCATCTCCGCGGTGGTAAAGGCCGGCCGCGGGGCCCATATCCCCGTGTTCACCAACGGCCCATCCCTCGTCAAGGACGGCGCGTTTGCCGGGTTGGGCGCCGACTACGTCGAGGTGGGCCGCGCCGCCGGCAAGATGGCCGCCGAGGTCCTGCGCGGCAAGGAGATGTCCTCGATCCGCATCGAGAACGTGGTGCCCCAGCAGCTCGCCATCAACCTCGCCGCCCTGAAAGGCCTGGAGGGCGGCTGGACGGTGAGCCCGAAGGTCCTCAAGCGCGCCGCCATCGTCATCGACGCGAACGGCAAGAGGACGACCCAGGGCGCCACGGCCGTTGCGGCCGCTCCGGCGCCGACTGCGGCTCCGACGCGCAAGTGGCGAATCCATGTGATCGAATACGTGGACTCCCTCACCATGGAGGAGACGCGCAGGGGTATCTTCGGCGAGTTGCCGAAGCTCGGCCTCGTTGAGGGGCGCGACTACGAGATCCACCGAGGCTGCGCGCAGGGCGATACGGCCACGCTCAGCGGCCTCGTGGACGCCGCCCGAACCGCCCAGGCCGATATGATCGTTCCCACCGCCACGCCGGCCCTGCAGGTCACCATCGGCAAGATCAAGGACGTGCCCATCGTCTTCACCAGCGTGGGTAGCGGCGTCGCGGCCGGCGCCGGCAAGTCCAATACCGACCATATGCCCAACGTGACGGGCGTGACGGTGGCCAGCGACTTCGTGGGCATGATGGCCCTGCTGAAGGAGTGCCTGCCCCGGGTTCGGCGGATCGGCACGCTCTACGTGCCGTCGGAGGTGAACTCCGTCCTCTACCGCGACCTGATGGCGGCGGCGGCCAAGCAGGCCGGACTAGAACTCGTCACCGTCCCGGTCTCGGGCATCTCCGAGGTGTCCGACGGCGCCGACGCCCTGGCGAGCAGGGTCGAAGCCATCTGCCAGCTGTCGGACAACGTGGCTCTCACCTCCTTCTCGGCGATCTCCACGGCCGCACGCAAGGCGCGCATCCCGCTCTTCGGCTTCGCTACAGGGACGGTCGCCGACGGCGGCGCGGCGGTGGCGCTGGCCCGCGACTACGAGGACGCCGGCCGCTCCTGCGCCAGGATGATGGCCCGCGTCATGCGTGGCGAGAGCCCAGCGGGTATGCCGTTCGAGCCGCTCAAGACCTCGCGCATCGTCCTGAGCCGCCGAAACGCGGCCGCGCTGGGAATGCGCATCCCGGAACCGGTGATCAAGAGAGCCGGAAAGGTGGTGAACTAGCCCATGGAGATCACCCATCAGCAGGCATCCGGCGTATGGACCGTCGGCGTCACGGGCAGGCTGGACGCCTCCAGCGCGGATCAGCTGGACCGAGAACTGGCAGACCTGGTCCGCGCCGGGGCCAGGCGCGTGCATCTCGAAACCTCCGGCGTCGACTTCCTCAGCTCGGCGGGCATTCGGATCCTCATCAAGTCCGGCAAGGACCTGAAGGCCATCGGCGGCGCGCTGGAGATCGTCA
>CAISJD010000150.1 GCA_903885605.1 uncultured Chthonomonas sp.
ACCCAGCCCGCCGTGCCCGTGGCAGACATGCCTGCGGCCTCGTAGAGGGCGTCGTAGGCCGGGATAAACTGGGCGCGGACATCGGCCATGGCGCGATCGATGGTCTCAGGGCAGTCGATCATGTCCATGCAGAGCCGCTCCCCGCCGCGCATAGCCAACAGGGCATCCATGTTGCTGTGGATGTCGAGATGCGCCACGGCCAGCTTCCCGGCGAACTGGCTTCGCATCTCCCGGCAGAACGCAAGCATACGCAGCCACCAGGCGTTCTCAGCCTGAAGCCGCAAGGGGAGCCAATCGTCCCACTCCTCAATGCAGGCCTCGGCCCAACTGGTTCCGGTCTCGAACTCGGGGAACTTCAGCTCAGCCCCGAGCCAGGCCGAGAACATGTCAGGCCCGAAACTGGGAGTGTAGGCGGGAACCGCCTCGCCGCCCCAGTAGACGCCGGCGGCGGCCTCGACAACCTGCGCCGCCACAGCCGCCGGGTCCTCGCGAGCCCCTGCCATGTAGGCCGGCCACGGCGCCTGCGCGGCGCCCTCCTTGGGAGCGCGGATGCAGCAACAGGGCCGATCAAGCAGATCGTGGTTCCAGAAGGCAAGCCACCGTCGCTGGGCGTCGGCGAGGTCGGGCTTGAACTCCATGGCCTCGGTCAAGAGCGTCGCATCGGGCATCAGTTGGCCTCCTCGGCGAAGTCACGCACCTCGGGCAAGTCGTTCAGGGCCTCCCAGAGGGAGTCGACTGCACGGTCGGCCTCCTGCTGGATGGCATCGAACTGCTTGTCATCCACCACTTCCGGCATGTGCTTCACACCCATCAGGTAGAACTTGCACTTCGGCTCCGTGCCGGAGGGGCGAACGGCAAGTGTGGCCCCATCCAGGCTGCCGCCATCCCCCGTGAGGTTGAAGATCAACAGGTCGTCATTGGCGCACCGAAGCGGCTGCAGGGCCCTCCCGGTCAGGGGGTCCATGATGGGCGGCGCGGCGAGGAGCGGGCGGCCGTGCAGGTCTATGGTGCGGCCGATTCTGCGATCCGTGATGCGCTGCACCCGCATGCCGGCGATCTCGGCAGGCGGCCGCGTGCGCAACCGTGCCATCAGGCTCATCACCTTGTCGGCGCCCGCCTTGCCCCTGGCCATGGGGCTCTCCAGGCGCTCACGATGGTAGCCGTAACGACGGTAGATTGCGCGGAGAAGGCCATGCAGGCCCGCATCGGGGTCGATAGACCTGAGGTAGGCGGCGCACTCAGCCAGGAGCACAGCGGCGTTGGCGCCGTCCTTGTCGCGGGCGTGGGCGCCGCTCAAGTAGCCATGGCTCTCCTCGGCGGCGAAGGCGATGCGCGTGGGGTCGTCGATGCTGTTCAGTACCGCCGCCACGTACTTGAAGCCGACCAGCAGGTCGTCGATCACGCCCACGCCGTAGTCGCGGGCGATGGTCCCGATCAGCGGCGAAGTCACCGCCGTGGTGAGCACCAGATGGTCGGGCCGAAGCAGTCCGAGCTCACGCCGGGAGTCGAGCACATACCAGCAGAGCAACGCCCCGATCTGGTTTCCTGTCAGGGTCTCCCAGACCGGCCCACCCGTGGTCATGCGGCGCGCGGCGCAACCCACGCGATCGGCGTCCGGATCGGTGGCGATGGCCAGGTCGGCGTCAAGCTCCATGGCCAGCGCCTGCGCCCAGTTCAACGCGCCCGGGAACTCGGGGTTCGGCGTGTGCTTGTGGACATTGGGGAACTCGCCGTCGTGCGTCATCTGCGCTTCAACGGGATGGACGCGTGTGTAGCCCAGGGCGCATAGGGCGGGCAGCACGGCCGTGTCCCCCACCCCGTGGAGCGGAGTGTAGACCAAAGTGATGTCACGTTCCGGGCGAAGGCTGCATCGGGTAACCGCCGCAATGTAGCCGGCATCGACGACGTCGGGTACCGCCTCGATGAGGCCGCCGTGTGCGTCGGCGTCGTACACCGGCAGCGGCGACTTCCCCACGGCCTTCACGGCCTCCATCACCTCGCGGTCGAAGGGCGGTACCAGTTGGCCGCCGTCGGAGCTGTAGGCCTTAAAGCCGTTGTCCGCCGGCAGGTTGTGCGATGCGCTGATCATGATGCCCGCCGCCGCCTCCAGGTGCAGGACGGCGTAGGAGAGCTCGGGCGTCGATCTCGGCTCGGAGAAGAGATAGACCTTGAAGCCGAGGGCAGCCAGGATCTGCGCGGCGCAGACCGAGTACTCATCAGATGCCACGCGCGTGTCGCGGGCGATCACGACCGAAGGTTGCCCCTGCCTACCTTCCGTGAGCCAACGCGCCAGCGCCCACTGTCCGAGCCCTGCCGCGCTCTCACCGATCGTCCTCGCGTTGATACGGTTCGGGCCTACGCCCCTCGGGCCGCGGCGGCCTCCGGTGCCGAACGGGATAGACTGGTAGAAGGCATCGCGAAGCTCCAGCCACCGCCCTGCGGCCATGTCCCTCTCTATCTCGGGAACATAGGCGGAGTACTCCGGGTCTGTCAACCAGAGCATGAGGCCGGCGAGGGTCTCTTCGTTTAGCTCGACGTCGCCTGCCGCGTGGCGGAGGCTGGGTCCATCGTAGGCCATATTGGGACCTCACAGGTGAAGGGAGTAACGGCTTGGACCGGCAACCATCGCGTACGGCGCACATTCTAGCATCCTGTTTCCGTGGGGGTCAACGAGAGCCCAGCCGGGCGGTCGCGCCCAGGCTGCTGCTGTGCCTTGCTGCGGCCGTCCTGTTGCCCGGATGCCGCGGCAGCACCAGTGCGACGCCCGCGGCCCCTGCTGCGTCGGCGTCTGCCGCTACTCCGCTTGAGGCGTTCGCAGGGAGTTGGCAGGTCCTCGAGGCCGACGACAAGGGCGAGAGGCCGGTCATTGACCTGGACGTCTCCGGCGACCAGATCGTGGGCCAGGTGAGCGGCACTGGCGCCTCGCTGGACCTGCGCCGCACAGCCCCGCGACGGCTCGAGGGCACCTGCACCGTGGAGGACCAGACCTACGCGGCCCAGGCCGACCTAGGCGCGGAAGGGGCAACGCTTGTCGTCGTCTTGCTACCAAAGGAGACTGAGCCCGATGTGGTCGTGGCCTGCAAGTCCGGTCGCGTCGCAGCGCCGACCGCGAACCCGCGGGTACACACCGACGAGGCTGCGATCAACGCGGTCAAGGCCCTGCCGGATGTAGCCCAATGGCTCTCGGCGATCGGCGCTACCACAGAGGCGCGCATGGACATAGCGGCCGAGGAGCCCGACCTATACGTGATCCACGCCTACGAGGCGACCGGCGCCGACGGAGACATTATCGCCAACAGCAGTCACTGGTACGTTGTGCGACGCGACACGGCGTCAGCGCGCCGCATATCCCCGCCCGACGGCATCTAGCTGGTCGTCACCTCGAGCCCTGTGCCGGAGACCGTGGGCTCCACGAAACGGGCGCGGTCATTGGGGGGCGTCTCGGTCAGGACACGGCGAACCCGCGAAGCGGCCTCGTCGTCTTTGGCGAGCATCAGCAGGTAGCCGCCGCCGCCGGCGCCCATGAGGGCAGCTGCCTCAAGCATGTCGGCCACCGGCTCGAGAACGGCCTGCACGCTCGGCGGGTTCGTGCCGGCATCGAGACGCTGCTTCAGGCTCCAGGTACACCGCAGCCCCTCGCAGAGGCCGGCCCAGTCGTTACGCTGCATGGCATCCGCCACTGCCAGCGCGTTGGCGCCTATATCGCTCAGGATCGCCAGGCGAGGTCCGTGGTTCAGGAACATGCCCCGGACGATCTCCTTGAGGATGCTCTTGGCCATGCGCGTCAGGCCCGTATAGTAGAGCATGATCCGGCTACGGGATGACGCATCGGTCAGCAGGTAGTCGGGTAGCCACGCGACGACGGCATTCTGGTCCATACCCGGAGCCGTCTCGACCAGCTTGACGCCGCGGAGCGCGCCGCCGATCTGGTCCTGCCAGCCGCCGCCTGTGGTGAGCATCTGCTCCAGCGCCATCACACGAGAGACAACGGCGCGATCATCCCAGCCCAGCCCGCAGAGGCGGCTCAGCGCCGCCAGTAGTGCGGCGGAGAGGATACTGCTGGTGCCGAGGCCGGAGCCCTGCGGCACGGCGGCCAGGAGGGAGACTTCGAGGCCGCACCCGAAGGCACTCAACTGGTCCGCCAGCGAGCCGTGCCCGTCCTGCGCGCTGAAGCGCGGGAGGAAGCCGGCCAGCGCCAGCGCCGCCCGGGCGAGCGTGAACTCGCAACCAGGCTGGTCGTATGCGGCGATCTGGTCGTAGCTTGTCAGCAGTTCCTCGGTTCCGGCATCGATGGACCGGATGAGGATGCCCTGCCGCTGCGATGGCTTCACGAAGACCTGGATCGGTGGTTGGCCGTTCAGGTTGACCGCCACGTTGACGACGCGCCCGCCGTGCTGGAGGCAGTAGGGCGGAGTGTCGGTCCAGCCACCGGCGAGATCCAGCCGCAGCGGCGCCCGCGCCCAGACGATCTGATCGCGCAGCACACTGCAGACAGGATCGACGCGGGCATCGGGCAGACCGTGCAGCACCGCCTCGCGCAGGCAGCCGAAGGCCTGGCGCTCCTCTGGTTCGGGATCGCCGCCTGCCACGCGGGCCACCTCGGCACGCCACATGTGCTCGTGGACGATGTCCATCGGCTCCGATATATCGGCCGGGCTACCGGTCGCGGGTAACGCGTCGTCCGACAACCGGGCCGCCGACTCAAGGTCGAGGCGGTAGAAGACGCTTGTGCCGCGATGCCCGTAGATGGATGCCAGCGCATCCGCGCTTCGGCTGCGTCGCTCCCTGGCGACGGCGGCGAAGTCGTAACGTTCGCCGATCTGCTCGGCCGATAGGCGCGGCCCGTCAAGCCAGCGCCCCGCCCAGGCGCTTTGGCCCGCGTCAGGTGCGACGAGCCATGCCACGAAGCCGGGATCGATCTCAGCCACAGGCGACAGCGGGAAGAGCGGCGCCTGGCGTGCGGGCATGGCTGGGTCGATCCCTGCGGCCGCCGCATCGAGGCCGCGATCAGCGAGCCAGCGCGGAACCGGTTGCCCCATCAGGGTCGCCTCGGCCAACGGGCCATCCAGGCGGTCATCAAGGCCGAATAGCCGCAGGCATACGAGGTCATCGTCCACGCGGGCGAAGTCCAGACAGGTGCCGGGCGGCCATGCCAGGCGCCACTCATTGCGAGGTGCCCCGGTAAGCATGTGCTCGTGCTGCAGCTGCCACGACGACGGCACGTCGGCGTTCTCGATCCAGAGGGTATGGCTCCGCTCCAGCCGCGTGGAAGGATCAAAACGTGCGTTCTGGGCGATCTGGTCGGGGTGGCTTCGCAGCACCGCGGCGCCGCGCCTCCCGAGCCGCGACGTCTGGAGGACACTGACCGCCTGGATGAGGTTGCGTGCGGAGTTGAGGTGCAGGAACTCGGCGTTGGGAGCCTCCGCGACGGCGCAGGACAGGTCCGAGAAGTCGGCATCGCGCCTCAGCGGCTGTGACCCGAGGGACTCACCCAGGACCCGGTAAAGGTCGAGCGGCGCGGCGCGGTCGGGCCCTTCGAGGCAATCGGTCCGACGCAACAGCCGCATCACGGCGCGCGCGCTCAGCAGCCATACGCCGGTATCCACGAGGTACTTCCGCTCGGCGGCGAGGCGGCGGATGCGCCGGGGTTCGGGCTTCTGCTCCACGAAGGCCAGGCGGCCGCCCTGCGGCTCCATGAAGAGCAGCCCGAACCTTTGCGCCAGCTCCGGTTCCAATCGAACACCGAGGATGACGACGTCGGCCTCGGGCAGGCGACCGAGGAGACCGGAGAACCGGAGCAGCGTATCCCCGCTCGCAACCAGCACGGAGCTTGCCGGATGCGCCGCAGCCAGGATGCGCTCAAGCCACGGGGACTGCAGGTCCAGAAGCGTCTGGTCGAGGCGCTGGCCGAAGGAGCCGCGCAGAACGGGCATCGGCGTCAGAGGTACGCCCCACGGATCGTAGGGCGGCAACGCGTGGCTTGGGGCGCCGCCGAGGACGGCTACCGATGCGCGGGCCGCGAGCCACTCCTCCCAGCCCACCGCACCGCCCTCATTCGCCCGGGCAGATGCCAGGAGTGCGGCCAGGCCGCCACCCGATCCCAACGGCGTGCCGGGAGGGTCGCCCGCGGCGTACCAGCCCGGCGCCGCGCCGGTCGCGTTGAGCCACCGCGCGGCTCGCACGGGCAACGAGACGAGCCGCCGCGCGGCGGCAGGCTCGGACCTTCGATCGCTGGCGATCACGGGCGCCTCCCTCCTGGGCCACCCCAAGCTGGGAGCCCCGATAACGGAAGGGGCCCGGCGCAGCGCGTATACGGCGCCATGCCGGGCCCCTGGTTTTGTCAGAGCCGGCTCAGGTCAGTCGACGGTCAGCTCGGCGGCCACCGGGATAAGGACATCGTCCTCAGGATCGGGCGCGATATCCAGATCGTCTTCGATAATGTCATCCTCCCCGCTGATCTCGAGCATGCCATGGATCGTCTCGCGGTCGAGCGCCCCGGCGGCGGCCCTGGCCGCGGGTTCCACCACGATGGCCCCGCCATCCGGCAACGCGGGCTCCATGCTCCGGTAGCGCGGCAGTCCCGTGCCGGCCGGGATGAGCCGACCGATGATGACGTTCTCCTTCAGGCCGACGAGCTCGTCCTTCTTGCCGCGGACGGCGGCTTCGGTGAGGACGCGGGTCGTCTTCTGGAACGAAGCAGCCGAGAGGAAGCTGTCCGTCGCCAGGGAGGCGTCGGTAATGCCGAGGAGGACCCAGTCGGCCGTGGCTTGCGTCCCGTTGGAGTCCATCACTTGCGAGTTGGCGTCCTCGAAGGCGAACTTGTCCACGATCTGGCCGGGCAGGAACGGCGTGCCGCCCTGCTGGATGATGCGCCGCTTCTTCAGCATCTGGCGAACGATCACCTCGACGTGCTTGTCGTTGATGTCCACGCCCTGGCC
>CAISJD010000151.1 GCA_903885605.1 uncultured Chthonomonas sp.
CGGCCCTTCTGCCGAAGGACCCCCCGTGAGCCGCCCTCCGCACTGCCGCCCGGAGCGATGCCGACGGCCGCACGGCTTGACCGCGTCGACGTGGTTGACGACGGCTGGGTGCGGCGGCCCGCCGTGGTCTCAGTACGCCTGCCCGCCTGCCGTCGGCCCGGGCGGATCGCTGGATCGTGACAATGGACCCGCGTGCAGCTTAACATCCTCGGGGTATGCTATAATGTCTCCTGCCTCGGGGTGTGGCTCAGCTTGGTAGAGCGCGCGGTTCGGGACTGCGAGGTCGGAGGTTCAAATCCTCTCACCCCGACCAAGGCGAGACGGACAGGGACACAGACATATAGTCTGTGTCCCTGTTTGCGTTGGTGCCCCGTTTGAGCCCCACACTGGCTGCTCAGGGGGCGACTACGGGATGCAGTTGAAGCCGGCCGAAGCCGTGCCGGCCAGGTAGGAGCCGTCGCCGGCGAAGGCGACGCCCAGGGTGTGCGCGCCTGTTGGGAAGGTGGGCGGCACGGCCCACGTGACGGTGGCCCAGCCCGTGGCGTCGGTGGCCGCCGAGCCGATGGAGCTGCCGTCCACGTCGAACGCCAGCGTCTTGCCGACGAGGATGACGTAGTCGGGCAGCCTGCGCAGGTAGGCCTTCGGATAGGCCGTCGTGCCCTGCTTCACGGTGCGGGCGTAGGGCCAGATGTAAACCGGCGCCTTGGTCACTGTGAGCTTGGCGGTGGTGAAGGAGGCCGTGTAGCCGGCGTCGCCGTCCCACTCGGCCCGGATCACCCGGTTGCCGGAGCCGGCGCCCTCGGGGATGGTGTAGAAGAGGGCCGCGCCGCCGGAGACGTTGGTCACCGCCGTGCCTACGGCCGTGCCGTCGATGCGGAACCGCAGGGTCTTGCCGGGCACGCCGGTGCTGTCCATGCGGTAGAGCCACGCCTTGAGGATGGTGTAGTCGGCGATGGCCCCGGTGCGGTCCGGCGCGTACATCTTGGTCGCCAATGTGTTGCAGGTGAGCGTGGCGGTGTCGAAGCAGGCGTTGTACCAGGTATCGCCGGCGAAGTCGCCGCGCAGCACACGGGAGGCCGCGCCCGCGGTCATGACCCAGTCGAGGTAGGCCATGCCGGAGGCATCGGTGACGCCGCTGCCGATGGCCGTGCCGTCCACGCTGAAGGCCACGGTCTTGCCTGCCAGCCACCCGCTGTCGGTGAGCCGCCAGAGGAAGGCTTTGAGCCGGATCGTATCGGTGATGGTACCGGCGCGGTCGGGGACCCACATGCCGGTGTTTGCCATGGTGACCCGGAGGACGTTGGAGCCGGAACTGGCCCCGGCGGAGGCATCCCCCGCGAAGGTGGCCGTGATGGTCCGCGCTCCCGGCCCGGCGCCCTCGGAGATCACGTAGTTCACCGAGGCCCAGCCTGTGGCGTCGGTATTGGCCGAGCCCACGGCGATGCCGTCGACGTCGAACGCCAGCGGCTTGCCCCCGATGGGCGAGCCGTCGAAGCTGTAGGTGAGTTGCGCCTTGAGGGCCACGGTGGCCCCGATGGCTCCCGTGGCGGCCGCGACGGCGACGTCGGTGCCCCGGCCGATGGCCAGCCTGGTGACGAAGGCGTCGCTCACCCCGTTGAAGGTGATGTCGAACGCCGTGGCGGTCACCGGGAAGTTGGCCGAGTCGGTGTTGCCGCACACAGTGGCGTTGGCGTCCGCGTCCAGCCGGATGCCGTAGCCCATGTCCTTGATGTCGCCGCCCAGGTAGGTCGAGTAGATCGGCGCGTTGAGGAACGGGACCATGCGGGTGACGAAGGCGTCGACAGGCCCGCGCAGGATCGGCTGGAACGCGGTCGCCGTCACCGGGAAGGCCTGCGAGGCGGTCCAGCCGACCAGGTAGGGCTCGTCCCAGCTCACGTCGATGTCATGCCCCTCGTCCGGTCCGGGACCGCCGAGGTAGGTCGAGGCCTGCAGGTCGGGCGGCCCGCCGTTGGCCGGGATGAACCGGAAGACGATCGCATCCTTGGGCGGCGCCAGGACGGGCTGGAAGGCGCCCGGCCTGATGGGGAAGTTGAAGGAGTCGGTGTACCCGGTCACATACGCGTGTCCCTGGTCGGCCACCACGATGCCGAGGCACTCGTCTGTGCCCTGGCCGCCGATGTAGGAGGAGTAGACCATGTCGGCCCCTCCCTGGCCCTGCGGGTTGATGACGAAGACGAAACCGTCCACCGTGCCGCCGAAGAGGGGCTGGAAGGGCGCCTGCGACACGGGGAACGGGACCGACGACGTGGAGCCGCCCAGGTAGGCCATGTTGCGGTTCCAGAGGTCCATGCAGAGCCCGAAGTCGTCGGCCTCGCCGCCTATATATGTGGAATAGGCGAGGTCGCCGATGCCCTGGCCCATGGGCTTCAGCTTGGTGTAGAAGGCGTCATAGCCGCCGTTCGCCACCGGGTCGAAGGCGCCCGGCGTCGTCGGGAAGTCGCGGCTCTCGGTGAAGCCGTCGATGTGAAGCGTCTGCTCGATGCCCCACCGGATCTCACGGCCCTGGTCCTTCAGCCCGCCGCCCAGGTAGGTGGAGTAGGCCAGGCCCGCCCCGTTGGGCGTCAGCACCGAGACAAAGGCGTCCGTCGCTCCGTTGAAGACGGCATCGAAGCACCCCGGCGTCGTGGGGAAGCCCTTGTCGTCGGTCCAGCCGGTGACCAGGGCATGGCCGTTTATGCTCACGTCGATGCCGTAGCCCCACTCCTCGCCCGGCGAACCCAGGTAGGTGGAGTAGACGAGCCACCGCCCCTTCGGCTCCAGCTTGGTGACGAAGGCGTCGGTGGTCCCGCCATTGTAGAGGCCCTGGAACGCGCCCGGCACGGTGGGGTAGTCGACGGAGTCCGTGGCGCCGGTGACGTAGGCGCACCGGGCGTCATCCAGGCCGATGTCCAGCGCCGTGTCCATCGCCTTGCCGCCCAGGTAGGTCGAGTAGTCCAGCTGCGGGTCGATGACCAGCGTCCGCGACCGGTCGTAGGCTCCAAGGTCGAACCAGGCCCGCCGGCCGTCGGTACGCCACGCGGAGGCGACCCGGCGGCGCGCTCCGGCCACGGTCTGGTATGCCACCGGCGCGGCCCAGGCCACCTCGCGCGAGCCCACACCCAGCGTCAGCCGTCCGGCGCGGACCCGAACCGATGAGGCGCCGTCGAAGGCCAGGCGCACACGCGATGCGTCGGCCCCTGCGGCCAGCACGAAATCGACCTCCAGCGCGCCTTGCCTGCCGTAGTAGAGCAGGTCGACGCCGGGGTAGACGCTCCGGTAGCGGACCTGCCGGTAGTAGGGCACGCCGGTCACCCACCCGGCCGGGTCGGGCCCTCGAAGGTAGTTGGCTCGGCCCGACAGCGGCCCCTCGGCGCTACCTGCCGCGTGGCCGTCGGCGCCGACAAGGCGCATGCGGAGCAGCGATGTCTCGCGGGCCGGCGCCGCGGCGTCCGAGGCCGGCATGGCGGTCCGGGTGAGCCGGAGCATCGCCTCGGCGGGGCTCAGGAAGAGCGTGCAGCCCGGCCCCTGCGTGATGAAGCCCGCGCGCGGGTCGGTCTGGCCCACGTTGGGCTCGAAGTGGAGCGGCAGCCGCGAGACGGCGCTCAGCGTCTCCTGCCGCGTGCGTTGGATCGATGGCGCATCCATGGCTCCAGCGCCTTGCGCCAGGAGCAGCGCTAATGTGCCCGATATGACCCCGCATCGTCGCATAGCTGACCTCCTTGATGCGTAACGAGCGGCGGCTCATCCATTCCTTCAGCCGTCGCGGGGACACTGAGGCGGATTGTATGACCGACTCCCGGCGGGTGCAAGAGGCCGCCGCATCGAGGCTTCGGCTCAGCGGCTCTGGTGCGCTATCATACGATGGACTGTGCGGATTACGCGGACCCGGGCCCCTCGCCCAACTGCGGGCGCGGAGGCTTCAGGCCTCGGCACGATGGTAGCGATCGTCGCCTCCCATGTTCACCGGCACCTACTTCTGGTATCAGCTTCTGTGCGTAAGCAGCGCGGCGCTCAGCGTCGGGCTCATGTGGCGCATCCTGCACCGCCGCGCCCCGGGCAGCCGCCCGGCAGCGGCGTTCATGGCGGCGGCCGCCTTGTGGTCCCTCGGCGCCGCGGGTGAGTATGGCTGCACGACCGCTGAGCAGGCCCGCGTCTGGTTTGCCGTGGCCGCTATCGGCAAGGCGTTCGGCTCCCTCACCTGGTTCGTCATGGTGCTGGAATACCTGCGCTACCACACGGTGCTCACCCGGAGGAACCTCCTGGCCCTCTCCATCGTGCCGGCCATGGCAGTCCTGCTACGATGGACAGACCCCTGGCTCGGCTGGTTCTACCGCCACCCGCCCCTGCCCGGCGCCTTCGCGGCCACCAACCTGTACACCCCGCTCGGCTGGGTCACCCTCGGCTACTCGCTGATGCTCGCCTTCAGCGGCCTGGCGTTCCTGCTGCTCCATGCGGGCCTTGCGACAGCCTCTCATCGCGGGCAAATCCTGACTCTGTTCGCGTGCGCCCTACTGCCGGCAGTCGCGTCGACCAGCTATCTGCTCGACCTCGGCCCGCTGGCGGCGTACGACCTCACCCCCATCACCCTGAACCTCACGGGCGCCATGGTGGCGATCGGGATGGTGCGGCACCGCCTTTTCCGCGTGACGCCCATGTTGCACGAGACCGTCGTCGCCGCCCTGAAGGACGGCATCATCATCATCGATGCGTCCGGCGAGATAGTCGAGTGCAACGCCGCCGCCCGGCTGATCCTGGGTACGATCGACGCCGGCATGGTCGGCCTCAGATGGCCCGACTGTGCGCCGGAGTGGCACCGGGCCGCCACGCCGCCGGCAGGCCTCGAACGGTGGGACGTGACCCACGAAGGCGTGACGCTTCAGGTCTCCAGGACGTCGTGCCCTGCGCCCCATACGGACGAGACCATCATCACCCTGCGCGATGTGACCGCCGAACGGGCCCTGGCCGAGGAGAAGGCTCGGCGGGCCATCGCCCGGTACCTGCACGACGACATCGGCCAATCGGTCTCGGCCTGCCTGCTGCATCTGGCGGCGATGCAGCGCCAGGAGGCGTCGCCGGCGCTGCGCGAGCGGCTGCAGGCGGCGGCGGCCATCCTGGAGCACACGCTGAGCCGCTCGCGGGCGGTGACGATGGAGGTCACCCCCGCGCTGCACTGCGGGGAGGGGCTGACGGCCATGCTGAACTGGCTGGCGGCCAACATGCAGCGCGCGTTCGGCATCGCCATCCATGTGGAGACGGATGGCTCGGAGCCCGACGTGGGCGTCGACGGCTGCCGAAGGCTCTTCCGCATGACGCGTGAGCTGCTCTTCAATGCCGTCAAGCACGCCCGCGCGCAAGAGATACGGGTCGCCGTCTCGGCGGGCGGGGGCCGGGTTCGGATCAGCGTGACCGACGACGGGGTCGGCATCCCCGCCGGGTCCGCCGAGCCCCAGGGCATGGGGTTGGCCACGGTTCGAGAGGAGTTGGCGGCGCTCGGGGGCGAGCTGGTGATCGCGCCGTCTCCCACCGGCGGGACCTCCGCCGGCCTCCTCTTGCCCCTCGATCACATACGCACGGAGTAAGCCATGACCTACTCGTTCTTTCTCGTTGATGACCATGACATGCTGCGCGACGGCCTGCGCGTCCTGCTTGAGGCCGAGGGTTACTGCGTGGTCGGCGAGGCCGCCAACGGCGAGGCGGCCCTGGAGGCCATCCCGGATATGCTGCCCGACGTGGCCGTCATCGATGTGGGCCTCCCCGGCCTGAACGGCATCGAGCTGACCCGCGCGCTGGCGCGGAGGGCGCCGGAGGTGCGCGTCATCGCTCTGTCGCTCCATGCCGAGAGGTCGATCATCATCGAGATGCTGCGGGCCGGCGCCCGGGCCTATCTGCCCAAGGCGTCCGCCTTCAGCGAGCTGCTCACGGCAGTCGGCGAAGTGCTCGACGGGCGGCGGTACCTGAGCCCCAGCATCGCATCCATCGTGCTGGACAGCCTGCTCGACGGCTCGGCGAACGGGCAGCAGAGCGCCTATACGTCGCTGACGCCCCGCGACCGGCGGATCGTCCAGATGATCGCGGAGGGCTACACCTCCAGGGAGATCGCCGCCCGCGAGTGCATCAGCGTACGGACGCTGGAGACGCACCGGGCGAGCATCATGGCGCGGCTCGAGGTGAACAGCGTGGCCACCCTGACCAAGTACGCCATCCGCGAAGGGCTGACCACCCCCGACGACGTCCGCGTCGGCGCCGGCGGCTAGCCGAGCCGCCGGGCGCGGCACACAGACGAACACGGACCGGCGCTTGGTGGCTCGGGATCGGGCGCCGATGC
>CAISJD010000152.1 GCA_903885605.1 uncultured Chthonomonas sp.
AGCTCAGGCGCGGCCGACCGGCGGGGCAACCGAGAAACGTAAGAGCAAGACCCGCCCAAGACAGGGGCAGGAGCACGGAACCAGTTACACACACCAGTTGACACGACCGGGGCAGGACTTCGCCGGCCGTTCGGCTAACCTAGGCGCATGGACCTGGTGGAAGCACTGCAGCGGTTTGACCGGCGGGCGCTCTATGTGGCGCTGGCCGTGGCGGTGGCCATACCTGTCTTCGTGCGGGTGCGGCCGCCTATCCCGCCGACCGTTGAGACGCTGGCTGCTTACCGCGCCATCGAGGCGCTGGAGCCGCGGCGGCTGGTGATGGTCCACAGCGCCTGGGATGCGGGGACCATCGGCGAGTGCGAGGGGCAGTGCCACGCCGTGATCGAGCACCTGATGCTCAAGGGGCAGCCCTTCGTCATCTGGACCTCGAACCCCGCCGCGCCGCCCTTCTACAACCGCGTCATCGCCGAGGCCGCGCGGCGGCACGGGCGGCGCTATGGCCGCGACTGGCTGGACTTCGGGTACAAGGCGCCGGGCAGCTCGCTGGGCTTCGCGGTGCAGGCCATGGCGCGGGACTTCCCAGGCTACATGAAGTCCGACGCGCACGGCACGCCGGTGGCGCGGTTGCCGCTCCTCGGCGGGTTGCGCGACGCCTCCGGGTTCGGGCTGGCGGTCAGCATCGGCTACAACCCCATGGGCGAGCTGATCCAGTTCGTGCAGGCGGTCTACGGCACGCGCATCGTCTTCGGGATCGCGGCGATCAACTCCACGACGACCTACAGCTACCTCGACTCGAAGCAGCTGGTGGGCATGCTGGTGGGCGCACGGGGCGGAGCCGAGTATGAGACGCTGCTGCGGCAACCGGGCATCGGGGTCGATATCATCGTGGCGCAGAGCTTCGGGCATGTGCTCATCATCCTCGTGGTGATCCTGGGCAACATCGGCTACCAGTTGGGCCGGCGGCGCGCCGCACGGGCCGCGGCCTGATGCACCCCGCCAATCCGCTGACGTGGGCCGGGCTCATCGTCTGGCTGGGCGCGCTGGGCACGCTGGCGGTCTTCTCGTTCCTCTTCAAGGAGAACCGGGCGTACCGGTTCGCCGAGCATATCCTGCTGGGCCTGGGCATCGGCTTCGGCGTTGCGACGACCATCACCGACATCCTCATCCCCAAGTGGTGGACGCCGCTGGCGGACGGCATACGGCAGCACCAGACCGGCGTGGTGGCGGTGTGCGTGCTGGAGGGCCTCCTGGGCCTCCTCTGGTACGGGCTCTACCACAAGCGCACGGTCTGGCTCAGCCGCATCGTCATGGGGCTCACCATCGGGGCCGGTGCGGGGCTGGCCTTCAAGGCGGAGATCAACGACAAGCTGCCGCAGATCATCGCCTCGTTCAAGTCGCCCTACGTGGCCCCGGCCGACGCGACGATGTTCAACACCTCGGTGAACAACACGGTCTTCCTGGTGATCGTGCTGTGCGTCCTCTCCTACTTCTTCTTCTCGTTCCGCATGGAGAGCCGCGTGGCCCGGGGCGCCTCCGGGGCCGGGCGGCTCATCCTGATGCTCACGTTCGGCGTCTTCTTCGGCAACACGATCATGACGCGCATGAGCGTCTTCATCGAGCGCATCTGGTTCCTGCTCACCAAGTGGCTGGGTGTAGGGGCGTGAGGGGGTGAAGGGGTGAAGGGGTGAAGGGGTGAGGGGGTGAG
>CAISJD010000153.1 GCA_903885605.1 uncultured Chthonomonas sp.
GCCAGCACATGGTAGCGAACGCGCAGGCCGGCGCGGCGCAGGGTCAGGTCCAGCTGGGCCGCGGGACGGCCGCCGGCGTTGACCTGCCGGGCGGAGTGCCCCTCCACGGTCCACGCGTCGCCGGCCGGCCGCGCGGGCCCGGCGCCGGGGACGCGGTCGGCGAGGCGCAGCACGCGGAGGTCGACCTGCCCCTGGCCCACGTGGCTCACCGTGCCGGTCAGCGTCACCACGCCGTCCTTCGGGGCGATCCAGATCCGTAGGGCGTCGTACTCGTTGGACGGGTGCATGACGCTGGGGCCGATGTGGGGGGTGATCCCAGGCGACCGGTAGCCGCTCTGCTCGCTGGGGATGCGGATCCTCTGGCCGGTGTTTGCGCTCTGTTCTACGCTGTCCATGGCCGCCGTGAAGCCGGTGCCCGGCGCCTGGACGCAGTACTCCCATCGGGCGTTGGGGTCGGGCTGAGCCTCGTCGGCAGATCGGAAGGCCTGGCCGTCGGCATAGGTGAGCACGATGGGCCAGTCGATCTGGTCGCTGGTGTAGTCCCCGTGGGCGCCCACGGCGAAGCCGAGGCGATCGCCCCTGGCTACCTTGAAGGAGAGCTTCTCCCCGTCCAGCGCCATGGGACCGCCGGACGGGTAGGTCTTCTCCCAGGCCGTCTGCACGGTGAATCGCTCGGGCGGGCCGGGCGCCGTGAAGGCCAGCGCATCGACGGCGCCCTTCTCGCTGACCTGCTCGCGGGGAGGGACGCTGGTCCGGTTGGCCAGCCGCACGATACGGAAGCGGCCCTGGCGGCACTCAAGGGTCAGCTGCACCTGCCGGGCGCCCACGGTCCAGCGTCCGGGACCGGCCGGGCCCGCGAAGGCGTCGGCGACCCTCACGCTCCGTGGGGCGGCGCCCGCGGCGGCGGCGGCGATCAGCGCAGCCAGAGCCACGGCCATAGAGAAGAGGTAGGGTCGTGCCACGATCAGCCTCCCAGCGGACGGGTGACCAGGCGGTGCCGCCCGGATGGCTGAGTCTACCACTCCGGCCGCGCGGCGGGCGTGGCGGCATGGGGAGGATAAGTCGGCCAGACCGGTCCGCCGACGCCGAATCGCGGGGTATGCTTCGTTCTGTAAGGTGTTGACGCTTCGTAAGCCGACTGCCTGGTAGGAGGCGCTCCATGAATCGCTGTCGCCTGGAACCCTCGTGGCCCCTTCGGGCGCCCTTGCTTCTCCTTGCCTGTGCGTTGCCGTTGGGCGCCGCCGGGCAGGGGCTGGCGGTCGGCTCGCCTGCGCCGCCGATCTCCGTGCGGACCTGGGTGAAGGGCCGGCCGATCAGTTCGCTGGAGCCCGGTAAGACCTACGTGGTGGAGTTCTGGGCCACCTGGTGCGGCCCCTGCGTCTCCTCAATCCCCCACGTGACCAAGCTGGCGAAGCAGTATGCCGGCAAGGTCACCTTCGCAGGCGTGGCCGTCTGGGAGAGCGGCGAAGCGCTGCCCAAGGTGATGGCGTTCGTCAGCAAGATGGGTGAGCGGATGGGCTACAGCGTGGCGGTCGACACGCAGGCCGGCGCCATGGCCTCCACGTGGATGAAGGCGGCCGGGCAGGACGGGATCCCGTGCGCCTTCATCATCAACAAGGAGGGCCGCATCGCCTGGATCGGCCATCCGATGCGCATGGACAAGCCGCTGGCCGACGTGGTGGCCGGGCGC
>CAISJD010000154.1 GCA_903885605.1 uncultured Chthonomonas sp.
CCAAGGAGTGCGAGCCATGACCCCCTCCCCCGATTCGATGGCCGAGGCGCGCCGGTTTGCCGCCGCCCTGTTCGAGGGCATCGCTGCGCCGCCGCCCAACCCCGGCATCGAGGTGGCCACGAACTACGACATGGTGCAGAAGGACGGCCGGTTCGGTAAGCCCCTGAGGATGGCCGGCGCCACCTACGCCAGGGGCCTCTTCTGCCACGCGCCGAGCCGGCTCATCGTGCGGCTACCCGGCCCGGGCAAGCGGTTCGAGGCGCTGATCGGCGTCGATAGCAACGACCAGACCGTGGGTGGCCGAGGCAGCGTGACCTTCACGGTGAAGGTCGGCCTGCGCGACCTGTTCCGGTCGGGCACGCTCTCCGAGGGCATGGACCCGATGCCCGTGAAGGTGGACTTGGCGGAGGCCACCGAGTTCGAGCTGATCGTGGGCGACGGCGGCGACGGCATCAGCTGCGACCAGGCGGACTGGGCCGACGCGCGCATCACCCTGGCCGACGGCACGCGCGTCTGGCTCTCCGACCTGCCCTGCGCCGGCGGACCGGCCATGGCGGAGCCCGCGAGCCCGCCGATCTCGTTCACCTACGACGGCAGGCCGTCGGCCGAGTTGCTCCGCTCCTGGAAGCTCGAGCGCTCGGCGCGGCGGCTCGATGACCGGCGGACCGAGCAGACCCTCACCTGGACCGACCCGGCGACGGGCCTGGCGGTCCGAATGGCGGGCGTCGCGTACCAGGACTATCCGACCGTTGAGTGGACGCTCCACTTCCGCAACACCGGCTCGGCTCCCACGCCCATCATCGAGGGTATCCAGGCGCTGGACCTGCGGCTGCAGCGGGGCCACTACGGCGAGTTCCTGCTCCACCACGCCGTCGGCAGCCCCTGCGCCCAGAACGACTACGGCCCGCTGGAGACCGCGCTGGCGCCCTCCACCGTCAAGCGGATCGGCGCGGCAGGCGGTCGGCCCACCAACTCCGACATGTCCTACTTCAACCTGGAGACGGCCACGGGGCACGGCGTCATCATGGTGGTCGGCTGGCCGGGGCAGTGGTCCTCCACCTGGACCCGCGACGCCGACACGGGGCTCCGCGTGCAGGCCGGCCAGGAGCTGACCCACTTTCGGCTGCTGCCCGGCGAGGAGGTGCGGTCGCCGCTGGTGGTCCTGCAGTTCTGGAACGGCGACTGGATCGGCGCGCAGAACGTCTGGCGCAGCTGGATGCTGGCCCACAACGTCCCGCGGCCCGGCGGCAAGCTGCCCGAGCCCGAGATGTTCGGCTGCAGCTCGCACCTCTTCAGCGAGATGGAGCAGGCCAATGAGGAGAACCAGAAGGCCTGCATCGACCGATATCTCGCCGAGGGGATCCGCATCGACCGGTGGTGGATGGATGCCGGCTGGTACCCCTGTGCGCCGGTGGGCTGGCCCAAGACCGGCACCTGGGAGGTCGACGCCAAGCGCTTCCCCAACGGCCTCCGCGCCATCAGCGACCATGCCCACGAGAAGGGCGTCAAGACCATCCTCTGGTTCGAGCCCGAGCGCGTCCACCCCGATACCTGGCTCACCAAGAACCACCCGGAGTGGATCCACGGCGGCGCGGCCGGCGGACTGCTGGACCTCGGCAACCCCGAAGCGCGCGAGTGGCTTACCGACCACGTCGACCGGCTGATGACGGCCCAGGGCATCGACCTCTACCGCCAGGACTTCAACATGGACCCGCTGGACTACTGGCGCAAGGCCGACGCGCCGGACCGCCAGGGCATCACCGAGATCCGGCACGTTGAGGGCTACCTGGCCTACTGGGACGAGCTGCTGAAGCGGCACCCGGATATGTTCATCGACTCCTGCGCTTCCGGCGGACGCCGCAACGACCTGGAGACCATGCGCCGGGCCATCCCGCTCTGGCGCACCGACTGGCGCGGCGACGCCATCGGCACGCAATCGGCCGGCTACGGCATCTCGCTCTGGATCCCGCTCTCGGGAACCGGGGCCGTCGACGTGGACCCCTACACGTTCCGCAGCAACATGGTGCCCTTCACCAACGCCCTGTTCGACATCCGGAACACCAAGCTGGACTACAACCTGCTCCGCAAGCTCGTGGGCCAGTGGCGCAAGATCACCCCATGCTACACCGGCGACTACTACCCGCTCACCAGCTACAGCACCGCCACGGACACCTGGATGGCGTGGCAGTTCCACCGGCCGGACACCGGCGAGGGGATGGTGCAGGCCTTCCGCCGCGAGAAGTGCATCTTCGAGACCGGCCGCCTGAAGCTGCGCGGCCTGGAGCCCGCCGGGCGCTATGAGGTGACCGACCTGGACCAGGGCAAGCCCCGGCGGTTCACGGGCAAGCAGCTCATGGAGAAGGGCCTGCTGGTCACCATCGCCGGCCAGCCGGGCGCCGTCGTCATCAGCTACCGGCGCACCAGATAGGCAAGCCGCAGGAGAGGGATATGGAAGCGCAGCACGAAGCCATGGATCGCAACTGGTCTGATGTCCTGATCACCGAAGGCGACGAGCCCGTCGTCGTCTACCGCACCGGCATGGTCGTCTACGAGGAGTCGCTGACGCTGGGCCGCTACGTGGGCCGGGCCTGGAACGGCTCGGGCTATGTGAGCTACTACGACGGCCGCATGGACCCCGCCGTACACCCCATGCCGCAGGCCTTCTGGCTGGAGGTCGACGGCCAGCTCCTCGCCTCGGACTGGGAGTGGCAGGGCGCCCAGGTTGCCGAGACGCCTCGGGGCAAGCAGGTCACCGTGAGCCTGCGCCATACCGTGCGTCCCGTGAGCCTGAAGGTCTGCACGCTCCTTGACGGCACGCCGGTCCTCACGCGCCGGCTCGAGATCACCAACACCGGCGACCGCCCCGCCGCGCTGGCGGCTTGCGGCTCCTGGAGCGGCGTGCTACAGACCGTGCGGCGCCGGCGCGATGTGCTGCCGCCCGAGGCCGGGCCGCTCTTCTCGCTGGGCTACGCCGAAAACCCGCACTGGGGCCACGAGGGGAGCTTCCAGTGGCACGACCTGCCCGCCGCCGGCTACCGCGTGGATGGCCGCTACCGCCGCGATCGGCACCGCCACCCCTGGTTCGCCCTGCGCAACAACGCCACGGGCGAGATGTTCGTGGGCCAGCTGGCCTGGTCCGGCGGCTACTCGTTCGAGTTCGACCTGAGCGCCGACACCTCCGATGCCGACGCCCGCCTCTTCTTCCGCGCCGGCCCCGACGCCCCGGCCCCGCAGCGCGTGCTGGCCCCCGGCGAGACCGTCACCTCGCCCGAGATGCACCTCGGCCTCACCTTCGGCGACCTGGACAATGGCGTGCAGGCCATGCACGACCACCTGCGCCGCAGCGTGATGAAGCCCCAGGCCCGGGGGCGCGGCGGGTGGGTCGAGTCCGGCATCGGGCCGGAGATCGAGATCACCCACGACGAGGTGCTCCACGCCATCGACTGCGCCGCCGAGATGGGCTGCGAGGTCTTCTTCATCGACGCGAGCTGGTACGCCCCGCCGCGCAGCAACTGGTGGAGCACCGTGGGCGAGTGGAGCGTGGACCTGACGCGCTTCCCCGAGGGACTGGAGCCCTTCCGCCGCCGCGCCCACGACCAGGGCATGCTCTTCGGCCTCTGGATGGACGCCGAGCGGATCGGCTCCGAGAGCGGCGCGGCCAAGCAGCACCCCGACTGGGAGGCCGCCGCCTACGACGGCCGGCGCAGCTTCGGTGGCCAGCTCGACCTGACGAACCCCGAGGTCGCCGACTGGGTCGAGGCCCAGATCGCCCGGGTGATCGAAGAGAACCAGCTGGAGTTCTTCCGCCTGGACTACAACGTGGGCGGCATGGGCATGGGCGCCCGCACCCTCCGCGACGGCTTCGTGGAGAACGGCTTCTGGCGCTACTACCAGGCGCTGTATAGTATGTATGACCGCCTGCGCGAGCGCTTCCCCGACGTGATCTTCGAAAGCTGCGCCGGCGGCGGCGGCCGCACCGACGTGGGCATGGTGAGCCGCTTCAGCCACAGCTGGGTGACCGACTGGCAGATCGCGCCGCGCTCCTTCGCCATCACCAACGGCATGACTATGGCGCTGCCGCCCGAGTTCGTCGACCGGCTCATCGGCGGCCAGAGCGGCTACCTGGCGGCGGACTTCGACTTCCAGGCGCGCCAGCTCCTCTTCGTGCGGCCCACCATCGGCTTCCCGAAGCCCCGCGGCGCCCAGTGGAACCCGCAGATGCTGGCCCGCATGAAGCGCTGGATCGGCCTCTACAAGGGCTTCGTGCGCCCCTTCATGGCCACAGGGCGCATCTACCACCACACCCCAGAGGTGCCCGACCCCGAGCCGCGCGGCTGGGGCGTGCTGGAGCTGGACGCCGCCGACGGCCTGAGGGGCATCTGCGGCCTGTTCCGCCTCGCCGGCCAGGCCCCGCCCGAGTACCTGCTACGCCTCCGCGGCATCGACCGCTCGCGCCGCTACCGGGTCACCTTCGACAACAGCGGCCAGGTGTGCGAGGTGGACGGCATGCAGCTGGCAACCCAGGGCCTCACGGTGCGCCTCGACGGCGCGCTGACCAGCGAGCTGCTGGTGTATGAGGCGGCGGGGTAGGAGGTGGGAAGGCAAAGGCAAACTAGGCGCAACGCGTGTTGCTACCGCCAACTGAAGCGGGTCGGAGGTCAGTATGTCTGCCGGGTTCACCAATGTCGAGGTCAGGAACTACCGGGCGCTGGCCGATGTGTCGCTGCCGCTTGGGCCGATCACGGCGCTGTTCGGCCCGAATGGGTCAGGCAAGTCATCAATCCTTGACTCCATCTGGTTCGTGCGTGACTGTGCGGTGCGCGGTGTAGGGATGGCTTCGAGCCAGCGCAGCCATGGCCACGGGCTGCTCTACGAAGGCGCCGGTCCCGCTGAGGCCTTGCGGATCACCCTTGCCGCCAGCGACGCCGAGTACAGCCTGGAGATCGCGTTCTCAGCCGGTCGCATTTCGGGCTATCCCGGCGAAAGCCTGGTGGAATCCAAGGCATCGCACCGGCTGCTCTATCGCCCTGTTGGCTCAGAGAGCGTGTCTGTATGGGCGCCCGGCCAGGCCAGTCCGCTTGATATCAAGCTACGTGACCCCGGCAAGCTGAGCCTGGACCGGTATCTTGACATTGCGGGTGCCCCGACCGCCGCTCTGGGCATGGATCACGCGCTGCGTGCTGCCCATCGCTACGGCTGCCGCAGCTTCCTGCTCTACCGGCTTGGGCAAGTCGGCTCGGAGTCGGGTTACGAGGCATGGCTGTTCGATCGCGGCGAGAATCTCTTCTCCGTGCTTCGGAACCTCAGGGACCGGTCGGGCAGGGATGGCCGCTACGGGGCCATCGACCGGTTCATGCGGCGTGCCTTTCCGAGCTTTGACGGGCTTGAAATGGAGCAAACAAGCCCAACCACCGTCTACTGCAGCTTCCTGGACACGATGCGGAGGAACCCCATACGTGCCTCAGGTGTGTCGGATGGGCACCTGCAGCTACTCTTACTGCTCACCGCCCTCTTCGCGGAGCCCAAAGAGCGCGAGCCGCTGCTGCTCTTCGACGAGCCCGAGACCTCGCTACACCCTTGGGCGCTGGCCGTTTTCGCCGAGGCCATTCGGCACGCGACGAGCTCGTATGGTCGGCAGGTGCTTCTTGCCACCCACTCACCGGTGCTCATCAGCCAGTTCGCGCCTGAGGAGTGCGTTGTGGCTCAACTCCACGACGGTCGCACGACCTTGACGCGCGTGAGCGACATGCTTGATGTTGCGGCCCTGCTGGATGACTACGCGGCCGGCTCTCTCTACATGGCCGAGGCTCTGGGGGCACAGAGCTCAGTCCGGGACCGGCCGGCGCCGGCCCTGCCGCCTTCCGGCGATCCCATGGCCTGATGGCTACGCCGTGGCGCTTCGGGCTCATCGTCACCGGCGAAGGCGAGCGTGGCTTCCTTCCGCTCCTGTTCGGCGCCGTGCACGAGGACGGCCTCTGCGTGTTCAAGGTCATCGGGCAGATCGGCCAGCGCAGTCCACGCACCGCCAAGCCCACGGACCTTCGGGTCGTCGGTACTAGCCGCCGAGTTCCCACCAAGGACGAAACTGATATCGGGCTGGCCGCGCTGAGCTACCTGCAGGGCGATGGCGACTTCGTCATCGTCATCGACGACCTTGAGGCCGCCCGCCACGTCCAGGCTGCCGCCGTTTTCCAGCGGTACCGGGCTGCACTGGACGCAGTGCTCGACAGCGGCGGCGCCAATCTGGGCGCCCATGCGTCAGTCCACTTCCTGGTGATGATGCTGGAGGCCTACTACTTCGCCGACCCCGACGCGGTGAACAGCGTGCTCGGTACGCACCTGGACGCCCCCGTCGAGGATGTGGAGACTATCCGCCACCCGAAAGGCCGCATGAAGGACCTGCACGCCGGGTTTGATGAGGTCAGCCATGGCGAGCGGATCGCGCGCAAGCTTCGTCTCGACCGAATCCTCGACAACCCCAGTACCTGCAAGAGCCTTCGTACGCTCGTGGACTGGTGCCTGACGGCCATGGGCGTGGAGCATGGCAATCGGTACCGGCTGAAAGACGGCGAACGATGGGAACTCACCAAGGGCCAGGCCGAACGGCTACTCGCACCGTAGCGCGCTGCCGCCGGCCTCACGGCGCGCCTCGGCGGCGCGCTGACCAGCGAGCTGCTGGTGTATGGGGCGGTGCCGGCCTGACGTGCGAGGCGCCGGAGGGACCAGGCAGCCCGGGAGATGTCGCCGACGGCGGCGTCCCCGGGCTGCTCCGGTGGGGGATCGAGGCTACTGCTTGGGGCCGATGGTGGGCCCGTCGCCGATGACGAAGAAGCCCGGAGGAGGCGCGCCGCCATTGGCGGAGCAGAAGGCCCTGGCCGCCGCAGCCTGTTCGTTCACAGAGGCTATGGCCTTGGCGCTCTTGCTGTGCGGCACGACCACGGTGCAGCAGCTGAAGCCGAC
>CAISJD010000155.1 GCA_903885605.1 uncultured Chthonomonas sp.
CGGTGCGGGCGGCGGCAGGCCAGGCGGCGGCGGCCGCGGCGGCCGTGGCGGCGCTGGCGGCGGCCGGCGTGGCGATGGTGGAGGAGGAACCCAGTAATGTTGATGCCCAAGCGCGTCAAGTACCGCAAGCAGCATCGCGGGCACCGCAGGGGCGCCGCCCATAGCGGCAACACGGTGCACTTTGGCGAGTTCGGACTTCAGGCGCTGGAGTCCTGCTGGATGACCGCCAACCAGATCGAGGCTGCTCGTATTGCCATGACCCGCCACGTTCGCAGAGGCGGCAAGATTTGGATCCGGGTCTTCCCGGACAAGCCCTTCACCAAGAAGCCGGCCGAAACCCGCATGGGTTCCGGTAAGGGCGCTCCGGAGGGCTGGGTGGCCGTGGTGAAGCCTGGCCGCATCCTGTTCGAGATGGCGGGCATCCCTGAGGAGCTTGCGAAGGAAGCTATGCGGCTCGCCAGCCACAAGCTGCCCATCGACGTGAAGTTCGTGAAGAAGGCCGAAGTGGAGGAGGAGACCAATGGCGGAGGAGAAGATCCGAGCGAAGTTGGAGCGGCTCAGGAATCTTAGCGATCAGGAGCTCGTTGACGAGTTGCGCAAGCAGCGGGAGCGCCTGTTTCAGCTTCGCCGCCGAAACGTCACCCGGCAACTCGACAACGTATCATCGATCCCTGAGACCAAGCGCGATATCGCCCGCATCCTGACGCTTCAGACGGAGCGCGCGATTGCCGGCAGCGGAGAATAGGCACTATGTCTGAGGAAGTGAACAGCGCAGGCGAGGCGCGCGGCCGTCGCAAGACCCGCATCGGGCGCGTCGTCAGCGACAAGATGGTGGAGACGGTGGTCGTCGCCGTCGAGAGCATGGTGCGCCATCCGCTGTACGGGAAGATCATCCGGCGCACCACCCGGTTCAAGGCGCACGACTCGGACAACACTTGTGGTGTCGGGGATCGTGTGGAGATCATGGAAACAAGGCCCATTTCCAAGGAGAAGCGGTGGCGCGTCGTCCGCATCCTGGAGAAGGCCAAGTAGGAACCGGGGGCGCGTAAGCGCGCCTGTGGTTATCGGAGAACTGCGATGATACGACCATATACGCGACTGAAGGCCGCCGACAACAGCGGCGCCCGCGAGATCCTGTGCATCCGTGTGGTCAAGGGTTCGAACTGCATGGATGCCCGCGTGGGCGATATGATCGTCGGCGTTGTCAAGTCTGCGACGCCGGGCCAGCAGGTCAAGAAGAGCGATGTCATCAAGGCCGTGGTCGTCCGCACCAAGCAGGCGATCAGGCGGCCGGATGGCTCTGTCCTGCGGTTCGACGACAACGCCTGCGTGGTGATCAACAATCTGCAGGAGCCGCGAGGCACCCGTGTCTTCGGCCCTGTCGCCCGTGAGTTGCGCGATCGCAACTTCATGCGCATCATCTCGCTCGCGCCGGAGGTGCTGTAATGGCCAAAGCCCCCAAGCCTGGCGAGTACCAGGCCAAGCTGCGGATTAAGAAGGGCGACGAGGTGATGGTGATCGCCGGCAAGGATAGATC
>CAISJD010000156.1 GCA_903885605.1 uncultured Chthonomonas sp.
AGCAGGCCGCGCTGGTGGAGATCAGCCCGGACGGCAAGACCGCCGGATTCGACCCCGAGGCCGGCTTCACCGGCTTCCCCGGCGGCGCCAAGAAGTTCACCATCCGCTACGACGGCCGGACCAGGCTCTACTGGTCGCTGGCCAACTACGTCCCGCCGCGCAACCGCAACCGGCCGCCGGCCAGCACGCGCAACACGCTGGCGCTCATCTGCTCACCGGACCTGCGCGCATGGCAGGTGCGCTCCATCGTGCTGCAGCATGATGACCCTGTGAAGCATGGCTTCCAGTATGTGGACTGGCTCTTCGAGGGCTCCGACATCATCCTCGCCTCGCGCACGGCGTATGACGACGGCCTGGGCGGCGCGCACAACCAGCACGACGCCAACTACCTCACCTTCCACCGCATCAAGGGCTTCCGGTCGCTGGCGCCCATCGATGCGGAGACCGTGCGGCGCTGGTCGGCGCCCTACCGCGGCTGGGTGCATCAGCCCGACCACGTCATCCCCGCCGAGCCCAACGTGCCGGGGCACGAGGAGTTCAAGTCCACCGACTGCCCGACGATCCACCAAATCCCCGGCGACCCGCGCTGGCACATGAGCTTCATCGCGTTCGACGGCAAGGGCTACAACTCGTTCACCGCCGCGAGCGACGACCTGGTGCACTGGTCGGACTACCGCCTGGCCATGGGCTTCGGGCCGCAGGGGCAATTCGACAACGGAGGCTGCGTGCTGGGCGCCTACCTCTACGGCTCCTACGGCGTGGCAGATCCGCGGACGCTGAAGAAGCGCGGCGGCAGGTACTGGTCGCTCTACGGCGCCTACCCGCTGCAGGGGGGCTATGAGCTGCGGCCGGGCTACAACGGCGTGGCCTGCTCCGACGACGGCATCACCTGGCGCCGGGCCAAGGAGGGCTACACGCTGAGCGTGCACGAGGCCGACTGCGGCGTCTGGGAGAAGGACTGCATCTACCAGCCCTGGGTGGTGGAGAGCGGGGGCCGGTTCTACAGCTTCTATAACGCCGCCGACGGGGGGCAGGAGCAGACGGGCATCGCCACCTCGCGCGACCTGCTGAACTGGAGCCGCGTGCCCGGCAACCCGGTGCTGCACAACGTGCCGGGAGGCTACGACGAGGGCTTCTGCTCAGATCCCAAGGTCTTCCGCGACGGCGACCACTGGACCATGCTCTACTTCGGCGTGGGCCGCGGCGGGGCGCACATCATGGCCGCCTACTCGCGGGACCTGCTCCACTGGACCGCCGATCCGGAGCCCCTCTACAAGGCGGGCGGCAACCCCAGCGGGCTGGACAGGACCTACGCGCACAAAATCTCGCTGGTCCGCAACCCGGCCAACGGGGTCTGGTACCTCTACTACTGCGCGGTGGGCGACAAGGGGCGGGGGATCGGGCTCATCACCAGCAAGCCGCTGTAGCGCGTCAGGCGGTCGTCTCCGGGCCGCGCCATGAGGGCGGCGCGGCCGGGGAGATGCGTTCCAGCCGGTCGCCCACGGCCGCGCGGAAAGGCTCGCCGGCTTCGCACCAGTCGACGATATCCACGCGGAACGGCAGCGTAGAACCCGCAAACGCCTCACGCAAGGCCGTCCGGACCGGCGGCATCAGGGGCTCGTCGCCCATGACGGCCAGGTCGAGGTCGGAGAACTCACGGGCACGGCCGGTGGCTCGGGAGCCGAAGGCGAAGACCTCCCGATCCGGCAGGAGCCGGGCCAGGATGGCCTGCACTTTGGCCAGTTCGTCGGGGGTCAGGCTGATCATTGCGCGCCTCCAGCGCCCGAAGCAACGCCTCGCCGCGTTGGGCAAGGCCCCGTCGGGTCCAGCGGCACATGCAGGATACCCATGGGTGTTGCGATACTCACGCCTGCATTGTGGCACACGCGACGGCGGCGATCCGCCGGGCCACAGAGCCGTGGCCCTTCGCGTCCATGCTGCGCCATGGGGTTCTGGTGCCCGCCGTGCACGTCCCAGGACGCCCCAACACGCTCCATGCGCCAGGAGGGTCACTTCGCCGGGGTGGACAGGTGGCCGCCTCGGCTGCGCCTTCGCCGCTGTTGCCGGAATGCGGTACACCATTGGCGGCCGCGCCATGGCCTGCCGGGCTTGCCGGCAGTGCGTCCGCGCCGCCAAGGAGACCCTCTGTGACGCTGAGACTGCTCTGCCTGCTGCCGCTGGCAGCCTTGCCTGTCCATGCCGGAGCCGATCCGGCCTCGGACGCCCGCGCCGCGCTCCTCTCGGGCGTGACCGAGATCGTCGCGCCCGGCGCCATTCCCGGCGACCTGGCCGTGACCGGCGCCGACGCCTTCGTCGTACTGACCGCCTGCATGGGCCGCGCCCGGTTGCCCATGGTAGCCGCCGCCCGGTACGGCAAGGGGCGCGCCGTGGCCGTGGGTCACGAGGGCTTCTTCGGCGGGCAGAGCCTGCAGAACCCCGGCAACGCCCGCCTCGCCGCCAACGCGGCGCGCTGGGCCTCGGGCAAGGCCTCGGGCGTCCTGCGCGTGGGCCTGCTGAACGGCGATAGCGCACCCGTGCGGCCTGTGCTGGAGGCCGCCGGCTGCACGGTCGGCACGGTGCGGCCCGCGGACCTTCCTGCGGCCCTGGCCGGCATCGACCTGCTCTGGCTCAATCAGGCCGGCCTGGACGGTGCGACCAACCGGCCCCGCACCGACGCCGTGCGGCAGTGGGTGCAGAAGGGTGGCGGCCTGGTCGTCTCCGGACCCGCCTGGGGCTGGCAGATGCTGAACCCCTCGCTGGACCTGACCCGCGACCACACCGGCAACCGCATCGTTGGGGCCATGGGCATCGCCTTCTCCAACGCCACGCTGGACGCCACCAGCCCCACCGGCTACGCCGTCGCCGGCGACACACCCGATGCCGCCCACGCCGCGCGCGCCCTGGAGGCCCTGCGATCCCATGCCGACGGACGCGCCGCTCTCACCGGGCAGGCGCTGGAGCAGGTCACCACCACGCTGGGCCAGGCCGTGGGAGCGCTGGGCGGAACGCGCCCGGACTTCACCCGCAAGGTCGAAGCCCTCTGCGCCGACAAGGGCGGCGACGCCGTGCCGACCCGCGCCGCGCCCATCGCCGCCGACCAGGTCTTCGCCCGCCTGAAGGCCGTGCTTGACCTGCAGAAGCTCCGACGCCTGCCCGCTGAGCAGGTTCGCGCCCACCCTGCGGCTGCCTCGTTCCCCGGCCCGGTGCCGGCCGAGGCCCGCCGCGAGACGCGCACAGTGGCGGTTGACACCCAGCGTCCCGAGTGGCACGGGCTGGGCCTCTACGCCGCTCCGGGCGACCTGATCACCGTCACGCTCCCGTCCGCCGCCGCCGGCAAGGGGCTTGCCATCCGCGTCGGCGCCCATACCGACACGCTCTGGCACCTGGCCAAGTGGCAGCGCTTCCCGGAGGTCACCACCAGCCGCCCGCTGGACGCGCCGGTCACCAAGGTGGCGAGCGCCTTCGGCGGCACGCTGTTCATCGTCGTCCCGGAGCGCTGCAAACTGGGGAGCGTAAGCGTGACCGTGGCGGGCGCCGTTGCCGCTCCGCGGTATGTCCGCGGCGAGACCGACCCCGCCGAGTGGCGCAGTCGCATCCGCAACGCGCCGGGCCCCTGGGCCGAGATGGAGGGTCGCCTCGTCATCCTCACCGTGCCCAGTACGTCGGTCCGCGACCTGGACGACCCTGAGGCGCTCATGACCTACTGGGACGAGGTGATGGAGCGCTGCTACGAGCTTTACGCCGCCCCGCGCCGCACCCGCCCCGAGCGCTTCTGTGTCGATCGGCAGATCAGCGCGGGCTACATGCACTCCGGCTACCCCATCATGACCGGCGATGACGTGGCGAAGGCCTTCTGCGACGTGAAGCTGCTCCGCGGCCGGAACGCGCCCATCTGGGGCTACTACCACGAGATGGGCCACAACTTCCAGCGGCCCGAGTGGACCTGGGAGGCCTGGGGCGAGACCACGAACAACCTCTTCTCGATGTACGGCGCCGACAAGATCAACGCCACACCCATCGGAGCCCATCCGGCCATGTCACCCGAGGCGATCACTGAACGCGCCAAGGTCGTGGCGTCGGCGCCCGGCGCGTCTGCCTACTATGCGAAGGACCCCTGGTACCCGCTGACCATGCTCGACCTGATCCGCCACGAGTTCGGCTGGGAGCCCTACCGCAGGCTCTTCGCCGAGTTTGGAGGCCTGCCGCAGAACGCCCGTCCGCGCACCGAGGCCCAGAGGCAGGACCAGTTCCTCACGCGCCTCTCGCGCATCCTTGGCCGGGACCTGTCGGGCTACTTCGCCCAGTGGGGCGTGAAGAACGGCGAGGCGGCCCGCAAGCAGGTGGCCGATCTGCCGGCCTGGCTCCCCGCATCGTGGCCCGTGAAGTAACGGCTACCGGCCTCTCGCGCGCCGGGGCAGGAATGGGAGCGCGCTCCGGCGAATCTGCGCGTAACGCAACGAACCTCCGGGGCCCAAGGGCCTTCGGGCAGCATCGGACATAGACCAGGAGAGCACAATGGCGAAGCGCAAGCTCAACGTGGCCCTCATCGGCTACAGCTTTATGGGTAAGGCCCACAGCAACGCATACCGGCAGGTCGCCCGGTACTTCGACCTCGACTTCGAGCCGGTCATGAAGGTCATCTGCGGCCGGACCGAGTCCAAGGTCCAGGCCATGCGCGACAAGTACGGCTGGGAGGAGTACGCCACCGACTACCGCGACGTCATCAACCGGCCGGACATCGACCTGGTCGACGTCACCGTGGCGAACAACCAGCACGCCGCCATTGCCACCGCGGCGGCCGAGGCGGGCAAGCACGTCCTCTGCGAGAAGCCGCTGGCGATGAACGTGGCCGAGGCCAAGGGCATGCTGGCCGCCGCCGAGAAGGCCGGCATCATCCACGCCATCTGCCACAACTACCGCAAGGCCCCGGCCATCGCGCTGGCCAAGCAGCTCATCGACGAGGGTCGCATCGGCCACGTCTACCACTTCCGCGGCGTCTACCTGCAGGACTGGATCCTGGACCCGAGCTTCCCCATCGTCTGGCGTCTCGACAAGAGCGTGGCGGGCTCCGGCTCCCACGGCGACCTGGCCGCGCACCTCATCGACGCGGCGCGCTACCTCGTGGGCGAGATCACCGGCGTCTGCGGCATGATGGACACCTTCATCAAGCAGCGCCCGCTCCTGGCCGACTTCGACGACCGCCTCGGCGGCAAGGCGTCGGACCAGATGGGCGAGGTGACGGTGGACGACAGCTCCATCTTCATGGCCCGCTTCGCGCAGGGCGGCGTGGGCACCTTCGAGGCCTCGCGCTTCTGCGCCGGCCGCAAGAACTACCAGCGCTTCGAGATCAACGGCAGCAACGGCTCGCTGGCCTTCGACCTCGAGCGGATGAATGAGCTGGAGTTCTTCGACCGCACGGACCCGGCCCACGCCCAGGGCTTCCGCACCATTACCGCCACCGACGGCTGCCACCCCTACGCCGGCAACTACTGGCCCGCGGCGCACATCATCGGCTACGAGCACACCTTCATCAACCTGCTCGCCGACCTGCTCAAGGCCATCGCCGAGGGCAAGCCCGCCACGCCCAACTGGGTCGACGGCGTGAGGAACCAGGCGGTCCTCGAGGCGGTCGAGAAGTCCTCCGCCGCCAGGGGCTGGGTCACCCCCGAAGCCTGACGAACCACCCGCGCACCGCACGGGGCCCGCGCCACTCCAGCCACGGAGCGGCCGGGCCCCGGTGCGCTCGACCGGTTGTGCATACCGACGCGCTTTCCGTACGGCCTCCCTGACTTCGCGCCGTCGGAACCCTACTTCGAGGCGGATGCCGTCCAAGCCTTGGCCACGGCCCGGGAGTTCGGGGAAGCCACGCGCCGCGGGATGGGCGAGACGCGCATCTAGAGCCCCTCCCCGCCATCCGGGGGTCGTGTCAAATGGTGTGTGTAACTGGTTCCGTGCTCCTGCCTCTGTCTTGGGCGGGTCTTGCTCTTATGTTTCCCGGTTGCCCCGCCGGTCGGCCGCGCCTGAGCTTAGCTTGGAGCTCCACGCGGCCGACCCGTCTCAGCACCGAGGCCCGGCGGCCGTTGCCCGCTCCGCGGTTCAGGGCTTCCAGCGGGCGGCGTTGGCCAGGATGCGGGCGTAGGCGGGGTGGCGGAACTCGCGGTCGGTGTGGCCGGGCATCAGGTAGACCACGCGGCCCTTGCCGGTCGGCATGGTCCATCCCGCCGTATCCTGCCGGACGATGCGGCCGTCGGGCAGGGCGTAGGTGAGGCCCAGCAGCAGCGTCCGATTGCCGCAGGGCTCGCCGCCGGGCAGGCGTCCCTGGCCCAGCACATGGTTCAGGTACACCTCGGTCTCCTCCAGCCGGAAGCCCTTGCCGCCGTCGGCCTGCTCCCACTTCACGCGGCGCAGGATCGGGTGCTTCGGGTCCAGCGCGCGGATGTCCATGGTCACACCCTCGATCCAGCGGTAGCCGCCCTGCTCGAAGGGCTGCGGCGGGACCTCGACGCCCAGGAACCGGAGCCAGTGCGGATTGGCGTCGGCGCGCTTGGCGGAGCTGATGCTGTGGTGCAGGACGATGAGCTTGCCGCCCGCCTCGGCGTACCGGATGAGGGCCTCCTCGGCGCGCGTCTCCAGCCTGCCGTGGATGTAGGCCGCCACGCAGGCGTAGGGCGCCAGGTCGGTGGGCATCTCGGCCTGCGTCACGATCCGCGGCTCCAGCCCGGCGTCGGCGCGCAGCAGGTCGGCGACCACGCGCATGGCGGGAATCTCGTCGGCCACGATGAGCGCCCGGGGCCGCTCCGGTGGAGCGGCGGCGCAGCAGAGGAGCGCCGTCGCGGCCACGAGCATCGCCGTCGCTACCATTCGCGGCCTCCAAGGCAGCACTCCTCGATGGCCGCGCAGAGGGCCTCGATGTTCTCCAGCGGCGTGTTGGCGTCCCAGACCGAGCCGGAGACCATGAGGCCGCCGTCGGGCAGGTACATCCGGCTCACCACGGTCCGCACGTGCTCCCAGACCTCCCGCGGGGTGCAGAAGGCGAACATCTGGCGGTCCAGATCCACGTTGGCGCAAATCCTGCCCTTGTAGGCCCGCTCGATGCCCTCCAGCCCGTTGGCGCGGTACTGCGGGTCGTGCACCGAGACGCCGCACTCGATCAGGTCGTCCACGATGGGCAGCACGCAGCCGTCGGAGGAGAGGTAGACGTGCGCGCCGGCCGCGCGGCAGAGCCCGAAGAGCTGCGCGAAGAGCGGCTTGATGTGCTTGCGGAACTTGTCGGGGCTGATCATCAGCGAGCGCTGGGCGCCGATGTCGGTATGGAACGCCACCGCGTCGACGCCGAACTCCAGCGCGGGCGTGATGAGCCGCGTCTCGTAGTCCAGCAGCAGGTCGACGAGGCGGGTGAGGCGCGGGTCGTCCGTGGCGATATCGACCATCAGGTTGTCGAATCCGCGCAGGAAGTAGAGGCGGTCGAAGAGCCGCTCGCCGTCGCCCATCACCAGGTGGCCGGCATCCCTGGCGGCCTGCATATGCTTCCGGGCGGCGGGCCAGTCGCGGGCGCCGCGCTCGCTCTGGGTCAGCGGGTCCGGCAGGCGGTAGGCCTCCAGCGCGTCCCAGTCGGCCAGGGGGTGCTCGACGACCTGACCCTCCAGCCCGCCCACCTCGTTATGCCAGACGCACTGCCAGTTGTCGGTGAAGCGCTCGCCCTGGCGGTAGACGTGGCCGAAGGCGTCGAAGTCCACCGATCCGGCCTGGAAGCCGGGGAAGAGGCGCGGGTGCGAGAGGACCAGATCCTCCAGCCGCTCGCGGTGGGTGTGCCAGGCCAGCGGCGCCAGCGAGACGCTGCAGGGGATCCAGTCTGGGCCTCGGAACTCCACGGTCCGAAGCCAGTTCTCGCGGTCGGTCATGCGGCGTCTCCTTGTGGTTGGTGGCGCCGATACGTTCCAGACGGCAGGCCCGGATTCCTGCGGCGGGGCGCAGGAGTAAACTACAGGCATGAACGCACCCGACGAAGGCCCATCGATCACGCCGGCCGATGCGTGGACGGTTGCAGCGCCCGAGCCGGATGCCGGCGCATCGGCGGATGAACTCCAGCGAGTGCAGCTGACCGCCGAACGCCGCGCCTTGATGCTGACGCTGGTGCGGCGGGTGGCCCTGCACGTCCTCTCAAGCCGGACCGGCATCGAGGCGCTCCAGCACATCGCCCACGGGGCCTGCCGGCTCACGCGGACACGCTTCGCCGCCATCGCCGTGGCCCACCCCGACGGCGCGGGCCTGCAGCAGACCGTCACCGTGGGCGCGCCGCCCGACGGCCCGTCCGCCACGATCTCCGGCGAGGAGATGCTCGCCGAGGCGCAGCGCATCATCACCCTGGGCAGGAGCGGCCGATCCACCGCCGCCGATCCACCGCCGCCCTCCGACAGGTTGCTCGTGCCGATCCGCCGCCGCCGCACGGTGCTGGGCGCCCTCTGCGTGGTGAAGGCCACCGCCGAGGAGGCCTTCCCGGCCGATGCCGAGGGCACACTGCGCGCCCTGGCCGAAAACGCCGCGGTGGCCATCCACGAACTGCACCAGATCACGCGGCAGCGGTCTCTCATCCGAGCCCTCATCGCGGCGCAGGAGGATGAGCGGCGCGCCGTGGCCTACGACCTGCACGACGGCCTGACGCAGTACGTCATGGCCTCGCACGCCCACCTCGAGGCGTTCCGGACCGCCCATGCCGAGGGCGCCGAGGAGGAGGCCCGCGAGGAGCTCGACCTGGCCGCGCGCTTCCTGAGGGATGCGGTGCTGGAGACGCGCAGGGTGGTCAGCGGGCTCCGCTCGCTGGCGCTGGATGACCTTGGCCTGGCCGGCGCCCTGGAGCAACTCCTCGCCGAAGAGAGGAACCGCGCCGGCTGGGAGAGCGCCCGGTTCACCGACGGCTCCGGCGGCCGCAGGTTCGACACGGCCATCGAGACCACGGTCTACCGCGTGGTGCAGGAGGCGCTGACCAACGATCGGAAGCACGCCGGGGCCTCCGATGTCCAGGTGAGCCTGGAGCACTTCGACGGCGGCAGGCCGGGCGATGCCAGGCTCTGCGTCACTGTAACCGACGACGGGCGCGGCTTTGAGTACCCCGCAGCCGGCGCCGACTATGCGCACCTGGGCCTCCACAGCATGGCCGAGCGGGTGGAGCTGGCCGGGGGTACGCTCGATATCTGCAGCGGCTCCGGCGAGGGAACGACGGTTCGGGCCACAGTGCCCGCGCTTCCGGCGCCGGGCCAGGAGGTCTCGCCATGAGTGACCGCGAACCGGAACCGGTGGTAGCCGTGATGCTGGTGGACGACCACGAGATCTGGCGCGGCGGCGTCAAGAGCATGTTGCGGCGCACGGAGTTCACTGTGGTGGCCGAGGCCTCCTCCGGAACCGAGGCCCTGGAGGCGGCCCGGGCCTCGCTCCCCAGGCTGGCGCTCGTCGATATCCGCATGGCCGGCGGCGACGGGTTGGACGCGCTGCATGCGCTGCGGAAGGAGTTTCCCGACATGGCCGTGGTGATGCTCACCACGTACGACAACCCCACCTTCATGGCCCGCGCCATTGCCGGCGGGGCGTCGGGGTACCTGCTGAAGGGCGTCGACCGGTCCGAGCTCCTGGCGTCGCTGCGGCAGGTGATGCGCGGCGAGATGCTCATCAGCTCGCGTGACCTGCTTCGTTCGATCCGCGCCTCCGGCCGGGATGCGCCCGCTATGGCGGACCTGGCCACGCCGCTCTCCGAGCGCGAGGCGGAGGTGGTGCGCCTGCTCGCCGACGGGCTGAGCAACCGGGAGATCGCCGCCATGCTCTTCGTGGCCGAATCCACCGTGAAGACCCACGTCGAGCACATCGTCGCCAAGCTCGGCGTGTCCGACCGGATCCAGGCCGCCGTCTGGGCCGTGCGCAGCGGCCTGGCGGACTAGCGCGATCGCGTCCGAGCCCGCTCAAATCCCCCATATCGCCGATACGTAAACACGTCGTCCGCCACCATAATCGGTTCACTCCCAAGGGCGCATCGCAAGACCGTTCGGCGTCCAACGCCTGGGGCCGCGTGTGAGTGCGCGTGCTGCTGCAAGGATCCGGCAATGAACCTGATGACCGTCGTCTCTACCGCGCAGAAGGGCGTGAGCCTGGACGCCGCCGCCTCGGCATCGGCCGAGAAGCAGGGCGTAGCGCTCAGCTCTGTTCTGGCCGCCGTCGTGCTGACGGGGTCGAAGCTGGCGGTCGGCATCCTCACGGGTAGCCTCGGCCTGCTCTCCGAGGCGCTCCACTCCGGGCTCGACCTCGTGGCGGCGGCAGTGACCTACCTGGCCGTCCGCATCGCCGACCGGCCGGCCGACGCCGATCACCGGTACGGTCACGGCAAGGTTGAGAACATCTCAGCCCTCTTCGAGACGATGCTGCTCTTCATCACCTGCTTCTGGATCGTTGGCGAAGCGGTGCAGCGCCTCTTCTTCAAGGCCGTCGAGGTGGAGGCCACGGTCTGGTCGTTTGTGGTTATCGTGGGCTCCATCATCATCGACATCTCGCGGTCCCGGGCGCTGATGCGCGTCGCGAAGAAGCACAACAGCCAGGCTCTGGAGGCCGATGCGCTCCACTTCAGCACGGACGTCTGGAGCTCCTGCGTGGTGCTGGTCGGCCTCGTGGCCGTGAAGGTGGGCGAGCTGACCGGCCGCTCCGACGCCCTCGCCAAGGCCGACGCGCTGGCGGCGTTGGGTGTGGCGGTCATCGTCATCGGGGTCTGCTGGCGCCTCGGCAAGCGGACGATCGACGTGCTGCTGGACCGGGCGCCGGAAGGAGTAGCCACGGCGATCGAGGCCACGGCCTGCGCCACCCCGGGTGTCATGGGCTGTGAGCGGCTACGTGTGCGCGAGGGCGGAAATCGGACGTTCGTGGATGTGGTAGTCCATGTCGATGCCGATGTCACGGTGCGGCAGGGGCATGACGTGGCGGACGAGGTTAAGCGGCGCATCGAGGCTTCGGTACCCCTGGCCGATGTGGTTGTACATATGGAGCCGTCAAGCGCGTCGGCCGGTAGCCCAGGCAGGCAAGGATGATAGTGTGGCCGAGTTCAACACGGCGCTGGAGACCGGGACCAAGCTCTGGAACTCGATCAGCGGGGTCCCGCTCTGGGCCAAGATCGTGGGCGTGATCGTCGTGATCGTCGTGATCATTGCGGTCACGCAGATGCTGGGCGGCGAGGGCGGCGGGGAGTAGGCGGCCACGCCGTTGCCGACGCCGGGCGCCCGGCGCGTCCCATCAACCGATTGTGACGGCTTCCGCGCATGACGGCGCGGTCCCTGAGGAGAAGATGATATGAACTGCCCAGTCTGCACGGGTACCGCCCTGGTCATGACCGATCGCCAGGGCGTCGAGATCGACTACTGCCCCCAGTGCCGCGGCATCTGGCTGGACCGGGGCGAACTGGATAAGCTGATCGAGCGCTCCGCGGCGGGCGATGCCCGAACGCAGCCCGTCGCGGATCCGCGCTTGGCCGATCCCCGCATTGACCCGCGCCTCCAACCCGGCTACAGGCGTAGCGATGACCATGCCGATCACCATGACGACGAGCACTACGGACGGCCACGCAAGAAGAAGGGCTTCTTGGGCGACCTGTTCGACTTCTGACGGTACTCAGGCGCCGCCGCCCCTTCCCGGCGCCATGTTTCATCTGCGTTGCCGAAGCTACAGGTGGACCACCGACAGGCCCGGCGTCCGGCCGGCCAGGTACTCGGCTACGAGCCGTCGGTGGCAGTGGATGGGCTCCCGTTCGCTGCAGAGCAGGCAGGCCCCGTCCAGATCGGCCGCGTCGAGGACGGATCCGTCGTGGCGCTTCCGGAGGAGCCGAGCAAAGGCGCTCTCGTATTCCGGCCAGTCGCCGTGCTGCTTCTTGAAGGCGTCCAGTATCTCCTGCGTGGGCGCGAACTCCGGGTGATGCTCGTAGCCGATGCCTGCCAGCGCCCTGAGGAAGTAGGGCAGGTCCTGCCTCTTGGCGAAGCCCGCCAGTTGCGACACGTTGTTCAGGCGGACGTCGATGACCTTCGTGACCCCTGCAGCCGCGAGGCGCCCGAAGAACGATTCGGCTGTGGTCGCCGTGAAGCCGATGGTGTAAAGCGTCATCAGAAGTCCCCCGGGTCGGCGCCTGCCGCCTGCCGCTCCTCGTAGGCGATCTTGACTCCGCGCAGGGCGTAGGCCTCGGCGATGACCTCTTCCGGCTCGTGGAATAGGTCGCGCTCGGCCAGCTTATACTCGCGCAGGAGCCTGGCAAGCGCCGCCTCGTGCGTCTCCAGCGCGCCGTCCGCCAGAATGTGCCTCACGGCGACGCCCCGCTCATGCAGATGCCGGGCCACCAGGAGGGTGCGGTGGCACGTCAGCGGGTCCTTCTCGGCGCAGAGCAGGGCCACCGTTCGTGTCCGCATGCCCGCCTCCACGCCGTCGAGCCCGCGCTGGAAGGCCGGAGTGGCGGCCAGCAGGACGAAGTCGACCTTGCCGCCCACGTAGCAGCCGGGGTCGTCGGGGCGGGCGCCCAGCTCCTTGCCGAGAAAGGCGTACGCGATGCCGGCCTCGGCCAGCCGCGCCGCCAGCAGCTCCCTGCCGAACTGGGGATAGAGACGGCTGTAGGGATGGGAGCGCACGTCGGCCACGGCGCTCACGCCGTGTCGGTGGAGCAGTTCCAGCAGCCCTTCGATCGAATGGTTGGAGTGGCCGATGGTGTAGAGTATGCCGCTCATGACGCTCCCGCCCGCCCCGGTGTGAGTACCGAGGCCGCCAGTTTGTAGGCGAAGCCCTTGTAGCCTTGGCTCAGCGAAACGCAGACGAGGGCGTTGCGTAGCCGCAGGATGCCGCCGGGCTCGGCCAGGCACCGCTCCTCCGCCACCGGGTCGGTGACGATGATCCGGTAGGCGGTCTCGGCCCATTCGAAGCCGGCGCGGACCCGGCGCCGCACCGTGCCGGGCGAGGCCGGCTCGTCGGCCGCTTCCAGCGTGAGTTGCGCCGGCCGCACCAGCATCAGCGAACGCCCCTCGCAGGCGGCGGCCTCGTCGGGCACACGGTCGTTGAGCCCGGCCGCCGTCGATGCGCCTGATGCCCAGAGCGGCGCATCGGCCGGCGCCACGGCCGCCAGCGCCCGCTCCCATGGCGCACGCCCCACGCGCACCCAGTAGCGAGACGGGTCCAGGACATGGTTCTCGGTCTGGTGGCCCGCAGGCGCACGGGAGAGGAGCGGGACATCGATCAGGTCGAATACGCGTGGCTCCGACCCGTCGCGGTAGGCCCGCTCCTCCTCAGAGACCTCGCGGGAGCCCCGGGGGCTCACGGGCCGCACCCAGGCCCCCAGACCGTCGTCATCAACCTCAACGCCGGCGATGCACCGTCCTGCCGGCGGCCTGCGCGAGCTGGCCAGGCAGAGCATCCGCTTGATGTAGGCCATCGAGTCCGCTCCGGAACGCGCGATCCGTGGAAGTGCATAGCAACGATGTCCTATTGTACCAAGGGTCGCCGCGTCCGGCTACTGCGTCCGGCTCGGCAGGCTGCGGCAACCCCGCGCTACTTGGCCAGGTAGTTCTCGTGGACCGCCTTGCCGGCCATGGCTCCGCCGGCCGACGCGCCTGAGCGGTAGAGGACGGCCTTGCGGCCCTCGAGCCGGGTGATGGTGGTGTCGGCTGCGCGGTCTACCGCCTTGTTCGCTCCCGCAGCCGCCTCTGCCAGGAACGCGCGGGCCGAAGCCGCGGTGACCGGGCGGGCTGGAGCAACCTTGCCGGTCGCCGCCTCGGCCGCGTCGGAGGCGTAGCTCCGGAGCAGCTTGGGCCAGAGCTTGCGGAAGAGGGCCGGCTCGCCGAAGACATCGGCCGCGACCACCTTGCCGTCCACCGCCGTCACCACGCCGACCAGCCGCTTGTCCGACGAAAGGGCGCCGGCCAGCGCCTTGATGTACGGCTCGACGCTGGCGCCGGAGTTGCCGCCCGTCCCCTCCAGCACTTCGCGGTACGTGCCGGACGCCGGCGCCGCGTTGAACCGGGCGTTCTTCTGCGCCACCGCCGCCCAGACCTGGGTCTGCCTCCGGCTGATGCGCTCATACGAGCCCGCCACCTCGCCTGCGGCCTGGTTCCGGTTGATCAGACCGCCTGGCCGCGTACGGTTCAGCTCCGGGATGGCGGCTGCCACGGCGCCGTCCTGTGCGCTCAGGCGGATCGTCTGCGACGCAAGCGTCTTCGCGCTGCCCGTGAACGAGGCGGCGCCGGACCAGCGGCCATGCTCGACGCAGAAGACGGTGATCGGCACGGCCTTCGCCCGCGGCGGCAGCAGCAGGTCCTTGCCGATGCAGCGGTCCTGCTGGCCGCCCAGGATCACCTCGCCGCCCAGTATGTAGACCGGCTTCTTCCCCATGTTGCTGACGTAGAGCTTGTTGACGTCGCCGCCCTGGGGGCTCTCCTTCACGGTGACGGTCTTCGCCTTGAGCCCCTCGTCCAGCGTGGTGTAGGTGTCCGCAGCGGCCGCGCGGCTGTCGTAGACCGGCACCACCGAGAGGTTGCGGAAGGTTACGGCCGCACCCAGCGTCCGATTGGCGTCCAGCCGCACCTCCGCGGCCGAGGTGGCGCGACACCCGATCAGCAATCCCAGACAGGCCGCGGCCGGCAGGGCGGCCGCCACGATGCTCGTCCTTCTCATGTCCCAGATCCCCCCATCTGCGGCCCGCGCCGCGTGTCATAGACGTAGATGCACGTCGGACCGCAAAACACTTGGGCGGGGAGCGGGGAGTGTGGTGATCCGGACCTGTCCGACCGGCCTCCGCCGCGCGGCAAAGGGAAGGAGCAATGCGCCGGCCCCACCGTTCGCCCTTCGCCTCAGCCCTCATGTCTCCTTCATAACCGGGTCGTCTGTAGGGCTGTGAAGGGTGCAGGGCCGGTCGTTCCCAACCGTGGGACAGGCCCGGCGCCCGAGGAGGTGTACGATGCATCAGCGATTCCATCTGGCAGCCTGGGCCGTGACGCCGATCTCGGCTTTCGCTCCCGTGGCCCGGCCCGTGGTGGCGGCCGCGGGATGGGCAACCGCCCTGGTGGCCTCCGCGGTCTGCGCGGCCGTCTGCGTGGTGCTGCTCTTCGCCCCGCCGTTCGTGATGCTCCTGGCGCTCAGCGCAGCGGGACTGCGGCGCTCGGCCGAGGCCGTCGCCCGGTCGGCGCGGCGGGTGCGCTACGAGTGGCGCGTGCTCTGCGCCGCCACCGACGCCCACCGCTTCGGCCCCCATGCCCCGCAGGCCCTGTAGGCGGGCGGGGGGCCATGGGGGAGCATGGGGCGGCCACGGGGGGCCGCCCCTACGGGTTGGCGTCGTTGAACAGGCGGACGTATTCCGACAGGGTGACCGGCACGTACTCCGGGCCCAGGCGCCGCATGACCTCCGCGTATTCGGTGGGGTTGTACGCCCAGCTCAGCGCCATGGCATGCATGAAGCCGGGGCGGGCGGTGGGCGCATGGGCCCGGACGTCGTTCACGAGCCAGTCGATGTTCTGCTCCTTGGTGCGCGAGCCGAAGCCCGTGTCCCACCGCGTCGAGCAGTGCGAGACCAGCACGGAGCGGCTACCCAGCCGGTAGTTGCCGTTGTCGCCGGTCAGCTCGCCGTCGCGGCCCATGCCCAACTCGACAGAGCGCACCTCCGGGATGCCCTCGATGAACCTGAGCGTGACGGGGTCCAGCCTCTTCCGGTCGAAAGGCTTCCACGAGTCGGTGTAGAGCTGCAGGTCGCGCAGCCCCATCCGCCGCATGTAGTCGCGGGTCTGCCGCAGGTACTCGCTCCAGGCGCGCTCGGGCTCCTTCAGCTTGCCGAAGAGGTTGCGGTAGGGGTGGTTGTAGCCCGCGCCGGAGAGGGCGATGAAGAAGAAGTCGTTCGGCGTGGCGTCGTCATAGAAGCGCTCCATGATGGCCGGGGCCAGGTCGAGAACGGCCGGGCCCACGTTCCAGTTGAAGGGGAGCTTGCCGCGCTGGGGGTCCTGCCACTGCTTCCACTGCACATGCTGGAGGTAGAAGGGCGAGTCGCCTGACTCGGTGAACTGGAAGGCGATGTAGACCTTGCTCCGGTCCAGCGCCGGGGCTTGGCGCTCCGCCATGCGGGCCTGGTACCGGCGCACCGCGGCGGGCCAATCGACCTTGATGCCGCTGAGCAGCGAGATGCTGCCGCAGAGGCTCGTCACCAGCGTGTACTGCCCCGTCTCGCCCGCCATGCCCACGCCGGTGTACTCGTTGATGCCCGGATCTGCGCCGGTGTACCAGAAGCCTGCCACGGGGATGTTGGGGCGCGAGGCCCGCAGCACCTTCTCCACCACGGCGCGCTCGGCCTTGTGGTTGCGGGCGACGCCGTCGCTCTTCTCCTCACCCGTGATCCAGAACGTGAAGACGCGGTTGGCGACCAGGTAGTCGTAGTGCGAGATCTCGGCCGCCTGCGGGTTCATGGAGGCGAGGAGCCGCTTGCTCATCCGCGGGAGCAGGCGCTGCCTGGCCCACTCCAGCGCCTCGGCGTTGGTGCGCCAGCGGCCGCGCAGGTCCACCACCGGTCGGCCGGCGGCCACGCGCAGGGCGTCGTCCGGGGAGCAGGCGAGGCCGGCCTCCAGCGAGCCGAGCATGACGGCGGCGTTCATGCTCCCGGTGAGGGCGGGGTCGTAAAGGAAGACCTTGCGGTAGCATCGGCCGTAGCGGGCGGGCATATCGGCCGGGGCCAACGCCTTCGACGCGCGCAGGTAGCCCTTGCGCTTCAGGTGCTCGAGCCAGTAGGCGTCCGAAGGACCGGGATGCGTGAGGTAGACCTGCGCTCGCGGGCCGCGGTTGGCCAGGCCCTGCAGCATGGTCAGCGTCAGGCGCATGGCGGGGGTCTGCGCCGAAACGTCCACTACGTCCACCACGGCTGCGGGCGGCGGTCCCGCGGGCCAGATGCGCCCCGACGCGCCGGTCTGGGCCGCCGCGGCGACCGCGCACGCAACCAACGCCACTCCATGAAGGAATCCGCCGCCAATTGTCATATCTATCTCCTGTGCCGCACCCGGTGGTCCGAGACGCCGCGCACGCCCATAGAGTACCGGCCCGCCGCCCGAAAGGTCATCTTCTATGCTGCCCAGGAGGCCGTCCACATGCTGTCCATCGCTCACCTGTTCGGCGCCGTCGCCCTGCTCGCCGCCATGAACGCCCAGGCCGCCGATCCGGCCAACCCCAGGCCCACGCCCGTGCAGGCCGCCTGGCAGGATATGGAACTGGGCATGTTCATCCACTACGACATGAACGTCTTCAAGCCCGGCTGGGACCATCGGCAGTATGAGACGCGCCCCGGTCCGGAGCTCTTCAACCCCACCAGGCTGAACACGGACCAGTGGCTGGAGGCCGCCCGCGCCATGGGCGCCAGGTACGCCGTGCTTACCGCCAAGCACGGGAGCGGCTTCATGCTCTGGCAGAGCGACCTCTACCCCTTCGGCATGAAGCAATCGCCCTTCCAGGGAGGCCAGGGAGACATCGTCCGCGACTTCGTGGCCTCGTGCCGCAAGTTCGGCATCAAGCCGGGCATCTACGCCCACATGGGCTGCAACGGCTACCTGGAGGTCGACAATCCCGGCCTGGTGAACCGAGGCCGAGGCGGGACGCCCGAGGAGCAGGCCCGCTACGCCCGCATCTGCGAGGGGATGCTGAACGAGCTCTGGGGCCGCTACGGCAAGCTCGCCGAGATCTGGTTCGACGGCGGCGTGCTGGACCCCGACAAGGGCGGCCCGGACATGCTCTCCATCCTGCGAAAGCGCCAACCCAACGCCTCCGTCTTCCAGGGCCCGGCGGCCACGATCCGCTGGATCGGCAACGAGGACGGCGTGGCGCCCTACCCCTGCTGGGCCGCCGTGCCCGAAGGCCGCGACTACAACGGGCCCGGCGACCCGGACGGCCCGCGCTGGCTACCGGGCGAGTGCGACGTGCCGGTCCGCGCGGGCACGTGGATGTGGGAGCCCAACACCGAGGGGCGCCTCTTCACGGTGGACCAGCTCATGGACCGCTACTACCGCTCCGTGGGCCACAACTGCAACCTGCTGCTGAACGCCAACCCGGGGCCCGACGGGCTGATCCCCGAGGCCGACATGCGGCGCTATAAGGAGTTCGGCGACGAAATCCGCCGCCGCTTCGGCCGATGCCTGGCCCAGACCTCGGGCAGCGGCGCCACGGTGGAGTTGGCCCTGCGCAAATCCTCACGCATTGATCATGTGATCACCATGGAGGCCATCGCCCAGGGCGAGCGCGTCCGCGAGTACGTCATCGAGGGGCTCGTGGGCGGCCAGTGGCGCGAGCTCTGTCGCGGCGAGTCGATCGGCCACAAGAAGATCGACCGCTTCGAGCCGGTGGAGGTGAGCCGGGTGCGCTGGCGTTGCCTCCGCTCCGTGGGCGAGCCGAACCTGCGCAGGTTGGCCGTCTACAGCGTCGATGCTGCGCCGAAGGCGAAACCATGAACCCGCAAGCGCCGCCGCCGTTCCGTGCGCGGCTCGACGAGGCCGCCGAGCTGATTGGCCGGGGCCTTGACGGCGTCTCCGTACGCCGCCTGCTCCGGCTCTGCGAGGCTCCCATGCCCAGCGACGAGGTGCTGGACCACCTGCGGCTCTACAGCGAGACGCTGCCCAAGGGACGCGAACCGGGCTTCACCCCTGAGCAGCGATACCTGCACGCCGTGTGGGACCTCTTCGACCGGGGCCCGGCATCCATCTCGGTTAACTTCTCCATCCCGTTCCGCAGGCTCCTCGCGGCACGCCTCTTCGCGCGGTGCGGCGCGGCCTTCGTCTGCGAGGAGCAGGTGCGCTTCAACTTCGGCCAGTTCATCACGGCAGGGCAGAACGTCTTCTTCAACCGGGGCGTGTACCTCGACAGCAAGGGCGGCATCACCCTCGGCGACGACGTGGCGCTGGCCGAGGATGTGCGCATCTTCACCCACGGCCACTCCGAGGCCTCGCATATGGAGCGGACCTACCAGCCCGTCACCATCGGCAGCCGCGCCAAGGTCTACGCGGGAGCCACGATCCTGCCGGGCGTGACCATAGGCGAAGAGGCCATCGTCGGCTCCGGCTCCATTGTCTCGCACGATGTGCCCGCCGGCATGGTGGCCGTGGGCGTGCCCGCCAAGGTGGTCCGCGAGCGCCGCACCGAGGGCCGTCACGGTGACGACCTCGACCACCTCTGGCTCTTCTGAGCCCGAGCCGAGCCGCGAGGAGGAGACACGATATGATGACCTGGACCCTGGCGCTTCTGGTCGCGCCGGCGCTCTGCACCATGGGGGGCGGGAGGGAGGCCACCACCATGACCGGCATCACCCTGACGCTGGATCGGGCCACGCTGAACCCGGTGCGCGAGCCCGGCCGCACGGCAGCCCTGACCCTTACCGGGCACTATGCCGACGGCACGTCCCGGCGCCTGCGGCTCTCCGACGCGAAGCTCCAGGTGCGCACCGTAGGCGCCAGCGGCGGAGTGGCCGTGGCGCGGCTGGTCCGGGGACGCGTGGCGCCGCTTGAGGGCGGCGTCGCCGAGGTCGAGGCCGAGGTCGCCCGCGGCGGCAGGACTTTCCGCGCCTCGGCCCGCCTGGTCGTGCGGCCCTTCTACCGCGACTACCACCAGACGCTGGTCCTGAAGCTCTTCATGGGCATGGAGGGCAAGCCGGTGGAGCGGCTGATGTCCGACCCCATGTTCCAGAAGCCGCACGACGTGCTATGCACCTTCGAACAGGCGCTGGAGGTGATCCGCAAGGCCGACCGGCTGACGCGGGGCATGCCCAAGATCGTCTACCTCGTCGGTTGGCAGAAGGGCGGCCACGACCACGGCTACCCCTCATGGGATGAGGTGAACCCCCGCCTCAAGCGCCCCGAGGATGCTACCGCGCTGGAGAGCCTCCGCTGGCTCATCCGCGCCGCCCGGCGCTACCACACCACCGTGAGCCTCCACCTGAACATGCTGGACGCCTACCGCCAAAGCCCCCTCTTTGAGGAGTACGTGGCCCGTGACCTCTTCGCCCGCGAAGCCGACGGCCGCCTGCTGGTTGCGGGCATCGCCATGCAGGGCGAGGAGATGTACAACGTCGTCTACCCCCGCGAGTGGGATGCAGGCCTGGCGCAGCGGCGGATCGATAGGATCATCCAGATGGTCCCGGAACTCGCCGCCGGGCATACGATCCATGTGGACGTCTTCATCGCCCAGCGGGCCGAGTACGACCGGTTCCGGAACGGAGACCCCATCAGCCCCTGGCACGCCAGGCCCGAAAACGGCGGCCTCATGCCCGACCGTTACGTGGAGACGCAGCGGAAAATCTTCCACTACTGGCGCGAGCGGGGCTTCGACGTGACCGGCGAGGGCATCTTCTGGGCGCACCCGCCCGGCGAGGGGTTCACGGGGCTCCAGTCGATGAGCTGGTGGTACCCCGGCGATCAGGGGTACCAGATGCAGGTTCCCGAGCGGCTGATGGCGCGAGGCCGCACCGACCGGGGCGGCGACGGCGACTTCCGCTTCGGCTCCAGCATGCACGGCGAGGAGATCTTCAAGGAGGATCTGCAGCGCCTGCCCGGCTTCCTGGGCATGTTCTGCCGCACCACGCTCCCCTGGGCCTACCTGAGCCGCCTGGAGCGGGAGCGGCTGGACGGTGAGACGCTCCGCTACAGCGGCGGCGTGACCGCGGGCATGGAGGAGGGGCGCAGGATCATCCGCAAGGGCGACTTCATCCTGCGCGATGAGGACGACCTCTTCGTGCCGGCCGTCTGGAAGCGGCGCGAGATCATCGCCTACAGCCGCAAGGGCACCGCGGAGCGCGCGTGGCGCCTGCCCGACGAGTGGGCGGGCGTGGCGGCGGTGGATGTGCAGGCGATCACGCTCGAGGGGCGAGCCGCCATCCGGCGGGCCGTCCCGGTGCGCGACGGGCAGGTCCGGCTGACCCTGGCGCCCGAGGAGGCCGTCTCCATCGTTCCGGCCGACAACCGTTAGGGCCAACGGCACGGACCGCAGGTATCCTCTCGCC
>CAISJD010000157.1 GCA_903885605.1 uncultured Chthonomonas sp.
AGCTGCAGCGGTGCTTGTGGCCGCGGCTCTCCTCTGGCCCTCTGTGGCGGCTGCCACTGCCGAGCTGAACCGAGTGTTTCCCAGCGCGTCGCCCGTGGCCGGCGGAAGCAGCGTCACGATCACCGTTGCGCTTACCGAAGACGCGCCCGCCGGCGGAACATCTACACCGACAAGCGACCGCATGACGGCGGCATTCCGGGCTACCTCAGCGAGCCCCGGCCCGAGAGGTATGTGATTGTGCCGCCCAACGCGCGAACCGTCTCCTACGCGGCGGACGTGTGAACACCTGGGACAGCGTGAACCGGCTCCGCACCTGCGTTGCCGGCCAGACCAGCAGCCAGTTCGCCTACGGCCCCGACGGGCTGCGCAAGCAGTCGACCGTTAACGGCGCGGTCACCCGCTACATCCTGGACAGCAGCATGGTGTTCCGGGAGACCAACGGGCAGAACGCGCCGCAAGTGCCGTACCTGATCGGCCCGCGTGGGCCGGAGTATCGGCGCACGGGCTTAGGCCAGAACGCGCAGGTGACCTGGTACTGCTACGACGGCTTGGGCTCAGTCCTGGCCGAGGCGAGTAGCACCGGCTACATAACCGGCGCGCGCCAGATGGACGTCTACGGTGCGCCAAGAGCGACGCAAGGCTCGCCGACAAGCAAGCACGCGTATGTCGGAGGGCTCGGGCACCCCACCGAGGACGATACCGGGCTCATCTACATGCGGGCCAGGTGGATGGATCCGGTGACCGGGACGTTTGTGAGCGAGGATCCTGCCAAGCAGACGGCAAACTGGTACTCCTATTGCGGAGCGAACCCTGTGAACCAGATCGATGGCGACGGCCGGATCGCTATCTTCGTGGCGGCGGCCCTACTCGCCTTCATTGTCGGCTCTGTCACGGCATACCTTTCCGGTCAGCCGTTGTGGAAGTGCGTGTTGGTCGGTCTGCTCGCCGCAGGTGCTGCCTTCGCGGGATTCTACGGGCCTCTGATAGGCTTGGCCGGGGGTGCGCTTGCCGGTGCTGGAAGCGCATGGATAGGCGGCGGTAGCCGCGAGGATATACTGCTCGGCGCCCTATTCGGAGGCGCGATGGGGGCACTTGGCGGATGCATGGAGGGTTTCTGCGGAGTCCCCGGCTCTCCGTTCGCCCATACCCTTAACCAGCTCAGCACGCTTGAGCTGTGCGCGTACTTCCTGCTATCGTTTGACATGGGTATGGTGCAGGGCGACGCTAGCATCCTTGCTGGTGCGTTCTGAAGGCGCCAATGTCAGCGGGGGCTCCTGTCCGGGGCGTAGTTTTTCGCGTGGCGCAGTGGCTCGCTGCCGACAACCAGCGCGCAGGAGTGGCAAACCACACTGTTCTGCTCTGGCTAAGCGGAACGTACTGCCTGGGCGCGCTAATAGGCCTCGTCCATACAGTTGTGGCTGTTTCGGCGCCCGGTGTGAGTCTAGCCACACGCTACGCTACGCATTACCACGGCCAATCAAGGTGGCGCCAGTACAGTGAGGACTTTAATGTTTTCCTTGTTGCGTTTCTGATCAGCTTGATACCGTTGTGCATGTCGCTGCTATCTATGGTGGCTGTGGCCCGGGCAACCACCAGACATGACGCATGAGTCGATGAGTGCAGAGCGCGCCGCGCACGTCCCTGCGACCTGTCGCACATCGCCCCCTTGGTGGCCGGCGGCATGGTGGCGTGCAGCGCCGAGATGTCCGCCTCCGATGGCGGCGGTGGGTTGAGGGCCGGCGCCGGACCGTGGCGCCGCAGTCGAGGGCCAGCACAGGATGGCAGGACGCCGAGGATGCCATCACAGTGCGTGAAGGTGTGACCGGCGCGAAGGGGGGCGCTGCGACACGACGGCGTTACTGTGGCCGCAGCTAGCGTCCTGCTCAGGGTGCGGCCGCGCCCGCCTGGACGCGGCCACTTTCTGCACCGCGGCAGCGACGGTACGCCGCCTGACCGCCAGGTCGGCGATTGCACTTGCCTCGTTTTATAGGGGGTTTCGGGCACATGCAGCAGAGACGTCGCAGGCAGTTTGCCGTGGTGATGGGACTCACAGTCGTTGCCGGCGCCATCGGTGTGATTGTTGCGCGACACCGTCCAGATCGCCTCGTGTACAGCCCACACGGATTCGGCGCGATGGTGCCCGCCTCCGCCGCGAACCGCGCGGCCGTCGCGCCGCCGCCTGACCCGCTGCACGCTGCCGTTGACGCGTTCAACGCCGGGCGCCTCACTGACGCCGAGGCCAAGGCTGCCGAGGCGGTGCGTACCGGTTCCACGCGGCCAGACGCTCTGGTACCGGTCACACGCGCCCGCATACTCATGGCCTATTCGGCCGCTCGGCGGAAGGAGTACCCGCTGGCCCGCGAGCGCTTCGCCGCCGCGGTCGCGGGTGCGAAGGCGGGTATGGCAGCGCC
>CAISJD010000158.1 GCA_903885605.1 uncultured Chthonomonas sp.
ACTCACCCAGGAACCGCGCCCCTTCTCAGGAGACGCTCCGGCAACACCCCACTACGTCAGGCGCGAAGAACATAGTACCAACTACCTGCACCCTGTGTCAACACCCGGGCCGGCTTTTCGAGAATTCTGCTCTCGGTCAGCTCGGTGGGTCCTCAGGGACCGTCCGTCCCCGACGCGGCAACAAGGGTCCAACATCGGCCTCGGGATCAACAGAATACCACAAGCGCCGGGCTATGCAAGGCCCTGGCGGCCAATTCGGCAGGCAATCTTCCCATGACCAGGGTGACCGTGCGCGATGGCATGTTCCGGCTAGGCCGGAGTGTCCACCTCGTCGAGGCCCAGCAGGCGCGTCGCGTTGTCATAGAGCACGCGCCGCTTGGCTTCGTCGGACAGGGGCGCATCATGCACCAGCCCAAGCGCCGCCGCTGGATCGACGTGCGGGCATCCTGAGCCGAAGAGCACTCGGTGAACGCCGAGGACCGAGAACGCCGCAGGTAGCTTGGCGCGGTCGGGCGGACCCGATGTCTCGAGGTAGACGTTGGTGGCCGAGTGCGCAGCCGCGATGGCCGCTCGCCAGTCATCCCCGCCCATGCCGAGGAAGACCACCCGGAGCATGGGGAACGACTTGGCAATGTCCAGGGCAGCCAGCACCGAGGCCTCGTTGGGCGTGTAGAGCATCAGCGGCTTCGAGTAGCGTCTATATGCGTTCAGTATCTCGTCAGCCACCATGCGCGTGATGGGGTCGCCCGGGCGCGGAGGCACTATCACCATGGCCACCATGCGCCTGGAGGCCATCAGTTCGCGCATGATGGTGATAGAGGCCTCGGTGCGGTTGGGATTGGTGGTGATGCAGCCGTAGAGGCCGGGGCCCTGGTTCACCATGGCGCGCAGGATGCGGTTGCCGGAGACGAGGTCGACCGTCCGGGCGTGGGCCGAGATCGCCATGCCCGCCGTCACGTGCCGCTCAAGCATTAGCGATCGGACGGCGTTGGCGTTGTTGCAGACGCCGGGCACGACGCTGCCGCCGATGTAGCTGTGGATATCGAAGACCTTGATGCCGCTGTCCATACCTGCCTCCTGGCCGCTGTGGCCCTACAGGCCCAGCAGGCGAGCCGCGTTGCCGCCCAGAACCATCTCCGCCTCGATCTCTGTGAGTTGCGCGTGGCGGAGGATCCCCAGGGCGCCGGACATGGGCTGCGCCGGGGCGCCCGAGCCGTACAGCACACGGTCGGCGCCGGCGGCGTCGATCATCATGCGGACCGATCCAACCGCCACCAGCCGTGATGTCTCAACGTGGAGGCGCGCGTCGCCCGCGATGAGCGCCGCGGCTTCGGAGAGGCTTCGCTCGTGGACGCCCGCAAGGATGATGGTGCATCCGTAGTCACTCGTCGCCCGGGCGATCCGGCTCGCTGCACCACAGTCCCGCACATCGACCATGATCGGCATGCCAGACCTGGCGGCCAGCGAGGCGAGTTGCCTGAACGGTTCGTAGTCGACCTGCCAGCCCTGATCCTCGGGGAAGAACCGCAGCATGCGGAAGCCGGCCTCCCGCAGGGCGTCGACCGCTCGATTGTCGCCGAACCAGGCTTGCGGGTTGAGCGTCGCCGTGGGGATCAGGCTCTGCGTCTCGGATGCCGCGGCATTGGTCGCCGCGTTGCCCATAGATGCATCCAGCAGGATGCCCACTGTGGAGAGAGTGCAACAGGCCTGCACCTCGTTCTGGTGCATCAGGGCCACCAGGTCATCCACAGAGAGGTCGGCCGCGCCGGTCGGCAAGGGGCCGAAGCGCGTGTTGATATCGATGATGGTGCTCATGCTTCCGCCACCCATTCCCGGGCTCGCTGCAGGCGTGCCATGACGCGCGCCTTGCCCAGTACGCTCAGCAGTTCGAACAGGCCCGGCCCTGCGGTTGCGCCAGTGGCCGCGATCCGGGTCGTGTGGATGAATGGCGCCCGCGACTCGCCCTCTCCGGGCAGTGCGTCGATGATCTGTTCGGCAGCCTCCGGCGTCAGCGGGTCAGGCGCCGCGGCGAACGCGTTAATGATGCGCTCCAGTCGGGCGGCCCCTTCGCTCCCCGTAAGCCACTTGCGGCGGCCCTTGGGTTCGGCCTCGGAGGGCTCCTCGAAGAAGTACCGGCTTGCGTCGGCGATCTCGGAGAGCACCTTGAGCCTGTCGGCGACCAGCGGGATCACGGCGGCCACGTAGGCGGCCTCGGCCTCGGTGGGGGACCCACTCATGAGTCCGGCCTCGCGGAGGTAGGGGAGGCAGAGGGCCGCGATGCGCTGCGGGTCAGCGGCGCGGATGTACTCGCCGTTCATCCAGCGGAGCTTATCGTAGTCGAAGACCGCCGGGTTCCGACTGATCCCCTCCAGGCTGAAGGCTTCGATGATCTCTTCGCGCGACATGATCTGGCGATCGTCGCCGGGCGACCAGCCGAGCAGCACCAGGAAGTTGAACATGGCGTCCGGAAGGTAGCCCTGGCGGATGAAGTCGACGAACTGCGTGGAGCCATGGCGCTTTCCCAGCTTCTTGCGGTCCTTGCCCAGCGTCAGAGGGATGTGTACCCAGGCGGGCTGCGGCCACTGCAGGGCGTCGTAGATGAGCACCTGCTTGGGCGTGCTGGGCATCCAGTCCTCGCCGCGAATCACGTGCGTGATGCCCATATGGTGGTCGTCGACGACGACGCCCAGATGGTAGGTCGGCCAGCCGTTGGACTTGAGCAGCACCTGGTCGTCGACGTTTCGGTTCTCGAACGTGATGTCGCCATAGACCGCGTCGCCGTAGGTGGTGGAGCCTTCGCGCGGGACCGCCAGTCGGACGGTGAACGGCGCGCCTGCCGCGGCCTTCGCATCGGCTTCTTCGCGGCTGAGCCCGCGGCAGTGGCGGTCGTAGCCGGTGGGGGATCCGGCCGCCTGCTGGGCCTCCCGCATGGCGGCCAGGCGCTCCTCGGTGCAGAAGCAGCGGTACGCCATGCCCATGTCCATCAGGCGCCGACCGGCCTCCTGATAGAGGGGTAGGCGCTCGGACTGCACGTAGGGGCCGTAGTCGCCGCCGGAGACCCACCACTCGTCGGGAGTGACGCCGAGCCACGCGAGGCTCTGCTCGATGTCGCCGATGAACTCGGGCTTGTAGCGCGTGGGATCGCGGTCCGTGTCCTCCAGCCGCGCCACGAAGGCTCCGCCGGTCTTGCGCGCCAGCAGCCAGTCGTAGACTGCGGTGCGCAGGTTGCCCACGTGCGGCGATCCGGTCGGGCTGGGTGCGTAGCGAACTCGAGCCGACAAGGCGCTCCTCCGGTGTCAGGTCTGGTTAAGTGCAGGGGGCCGGAACCCAGGTTCCGGCCCCGATCGACGAACTCTACGCCTCCTTGCGGAGGTACTTCCGCTTGGCGCGGTCGAAGCCCTGGGACAGCTTGCGGGCATCGTACACCCAGGCCTTGTTGCGCTGGAAGAAGCAGTGGTACCCGGCAAGCAGGGAGGCCACGGTGCGGCGCGAGGCCCGTCGGGCGATGTTGACCTCGGTATGGGCCGTGATGAACTCGATGCCCTTCCGATAGTGCTCCATGATCTCGCGGAGGATCTCGAACGTCGGCAGTTCCTCGGCCTCGGCCCGCTGTCCCAGTTCCTGCAACTCCAGGACGCGGTTCCGGCTCACGAACATGGTGGGCTCGGTCTCATCGCCGCACCGCAAGATGAACTGATCGGGCTCCTGGCGCTCAAGGTAGAAGACCGCGCCGGAGTCGATGGGCAGTGAGTTGTACCAATCCAGAAGGCCGTAGAGCAACCGTGTGCTGTTGTTGACCCAGCACTCGGCGCGCTGGCCGTTCGGCAGCACCACTGTGACCTGGGCGATGTCCGGCGTCGCGGGGAAGAAGCCCGCGGGCACCGAGCAAAGCGGCAGCGTGCCGATCTCCTTGTGGTGCAGCTTGAGGACGCACCGAGCGGTGACCGGCGGCGTCGGATCTGGCTCCAGGACCGGCTCTTCGTCGAGCGCGTCCTGCGCGGCCGGGTTCATCTCCTCCTTGTCAAGGCCGCCGCTAAGGCCCTCCATCTCAAGGAGGAGGTCGACGGCGTTGCCTTCCATGTCGAGGTAGTTGGACTCGGGGATGGCCAGCATCTCGGGTACCGAGATCACGTAGGCAGGGGCGGCGCCCGCAGGCACGAAGCGCTCGGCGCCAACCCACATGACGCGGTCATCGGCCTGCAGGGCGGACACGATGCTGTCGCGGTCCGCCTCGTAGGTCGGATCGCCGGGAGAGACCTCGAAGATTTCGTCCAGCATCTGCCCGGCGCGGGTGGTGCCGTCGGCCTCGAGCACGTGGGCAACCAGCTGCTCGATCTCGGCCTCGGTCACCACCAGCGGCATGGCGGGCTCGGCGGCCTCGACCTCGTTAGGCTCTTCGACTTCGCGCTTGGAGAGGTCCGGGAACATCGACACCAGCGTCTGCGCCAGGGTCGGGCCGATCCACGTGCCATCCGACAGCCACTGGGAGCGGCCGTCCGCCAGTAGCGCGGAAACGAAGCTGGTGGGCTTGAACCGGGCAGGCTTGGCTCGCCAGGCCATGTATTGCAGGGCCTTGTTGGGTACCGGGGCGCCTACCGCGTCCAGGAACCGGCCGACGCCGGCCGGATCGCACGGGTCAAGGGCGGCCGCCGCTGCGTCGTAGGCGTCAAGGTCGCACTCGTCGAGGAAGTTGTCGTAGACCACATCCTCCTGCGTGGCCCCGTTGGTATCGAGCAACCACTCGGCCATGCCATACCGGCCGTCGGCAGTCTGGAAGTACCACTGGGTCTGGCTCAGCACCTTGGGCAGGGCCTCAAGGTAGTGGTCCACCGACCGGCCGTAGACGGCGCACATCTCGTAGGCCAGGGCATCGACGGCGATGGGCTTACCGTAGCTGCCCAGCACACGCCCGAGGTTGAAGTCCATGGTGCTCTTGGGGCTGCCCTGCCGGCTACGCGTGGTCCACTTGCGCTCCAGGGCGGAGAACCGGTCCTGGCTGGCGGCCAGAACGACCCGGGCGAGTTTGAGGTCCACCGACGGATGGCCGGCCAGGCGGGCCGCCTCGGAGGCCTTGAGCGGGCCCGGCGCGCTGAGGAGGGCGCCGTGAATGGTGTCGCCCGCGTACCGGAGCGCCAGGTTCTCGTATGGTGTTAGTTCTACGGCAACAGTCACTGCCAAACCTCCCCTACCGCGACGCAGCGCCGGCCAGAGCTTCCGCTCCAGGCGGCGGGTTCCCGCGTTCCGCGGTGACACTCGCTACTAAGTCATATACGTCCGCATCGGTGACCCGTGCGGTCACAAACTCACCCGGTCGGGCGCCCGGCCCGGTCAGGAGCACGGACCCGTCAATCTCAGGCGCGTCGCGGTGCGACCTGCCCAGCGCCGTTGGAGCAGTCGGCTTGCGGCCTTCGGAGCGACGTGTGCGGCCGGCCGGCGCCGCAAGGCCCTCGACCAGCACGTCGATCTCCCTGCCGATCCATGCCCGGTTGCGGCCCAGCGAAATGGGCTGCTGCAGGCGCATCAACCGGTCTTTGCGTCGGGCGATCACTGCGGGAGGCACTTTGCCCGGTAGCGACGAACTGGCCGCGCCTCGCTCGTCGGAGTATTCGAACACGCCGACGCGGTCGAACTCGGCCTGCTCGACGAAGCGCAGGAGGTCGGCGAAGCGCTCCTCGGTCTCCCCGGGGAAGCCCACGATGAAGGTCGTGCGGATCGCGATGTCGGGCGATGCGTCGCGAAGCGCGCGAATCTGCTCCAGGTACCGGCCGCCGTTGGCGGGGCGCCGCATGCTCCTCAGCAGTGCATCCTCCGAATGCTGCAGGGGGATATCCACGTACCGGCATACGCCTGGTGTCCCGGCGATGGCCTCGATCACCTGTCTCGACATGCGGGAGGGGTGGCAGTAGAGCAACCGAAGCCAACCGTCTGCGATGATCGGCGACAGCTCACGAAGTAGCTCGGGCAAGCGGGTTTCGGTACTCACGTCGTACCCGTACTGCGTGGAATCCTGGGCGATCAGGTTCAGTTCGCGCACACCCCTGGCGACCAATCCTGCAGCCTCGGTCAGGACGCGGTCAAGCGGCTTGCTCCGGTGCCGACCACGGATCGAGGGGATGGTGCAGAATGAGCAGTCGTGGTCGCACCCTTCAGAGATCTTCAGGTATGCGGTCCAGGGCGGCGTGGAGAGGACGCGGTCGCAGCCGTCCAGCCAGCGGTGGTGCGGCTCGGCGTCCGCGACGGTGCCCTGGGCGTCCGGCCCGACGAGTGTGGCGATCTCCGCCATGCGGCCGGGCCCCATGAACGCATCGACGGCGGGGAAGCGCTCGGAAAGCTCCGTGGCATGATGCTGAACCATGCAACCCGTGACGACTACGCGGACTGCGCGGCCCTGGCGCTTGCGCCGTACCGCGTCCTGCACGGCTGCGGTGCTCTCCGCCCGCGCGGGGCCGATGAACCCACAGGTGTTCACCACCAGCACGTCCGCATCCTCACCGGGCGGAGCAATCGTCCAGCCGTGCCCAACCAGAACGCCGAGCATCTCTTCGGCATCCACGACATTCTTGGCGCAGCCCAGATTGATCATCTGGACGCGATGGCGGTAAGAGGCGGTCGGCATGGGAACGCGCGGGCGTGGGTACCTTTCGATGGTCGACGCTCTGCAAACGTTGATTATACCCGTTCGGCCCACCGCGCCGCCTCTCCGTGGCTCAGGCGCCCACGGCGGCCAGGCCGTACCCTCCTTCAGCCGACCATGCCGCCAGCTGGGCCAGCTCGGCCAGGAGGTCCCTGTCCGGCTCCTGTGCCACCAGCTGTGCGACGATCCGCATGAAGCCGCGCGGGGCCTGCGCCTTCGGCCCTCGCGACGTGGCTCCCGCCATGAGCCGCGCCAGGTGGCGGGTGCCGTCTTCGGTCATTATGCCCATGAGGCCGGATTCGGAGCGGAACCACCCCTGCGTGTTCATGCCGCTCAGCACCAGGTCGGTGAGCTGGTCGGCGGCATCGACGGCCCCCGACCGGCGTAGTGCACGGAGCTCGTCGAACAGCGTACCGTGGAAGACGATGCCCGACCTCAGGCAGCAGAGCTCAAGCGCCACGGCGTTGCAGACCTGCTCCAGCGGGAGCCCGGCTTCCAGTTCGGCAAGCACCGGCTGTGCCGCAGCCAGCCGCGGGTCGCTGAAGTCGCCGGTCCGGTAGCCCTTGGCGAGTGGCGCCGCAAGGCCCCGGAACTGCGCCCAGTCGAACGGGTGGAAGCCATAGGTCTGCGCCACGGTCACTCCTGCGTCAGGCCCGGCAGGTCGCCGGGTACGCACCGGTGGGCGGCCATATCGATGCGGCCGGAGCTCAGGAAGCCCACTCCGTCGGCGGAAAGCCTCGCACGCTGCTCGGCCTCGGCGGCGGGACTGAGCTTGCCGATAGGCAGAAGTCCGCCCGAACCCACGACCCGGTGCCAGGGCACCCCTTCGGGGCAGAGCGACATGAGCCGTCCTACCTGCCGCGCCGTGAGCCTGACGGTCGTCGTGAACTCGGCGACGTCGCCGTAGGTCGCCACCTTGCCCGCAGGGATCGTGCGAACGGCGGCCCAGAGCTCCTCCTGGACGGATTGCGCCCCTGCGGCGGGCTGTGCGCACATGCCAACCCTCCTCAGAAGGTGTAGGCCTGCCCGGTCCGGGCGGCCTGGTAGCAGCCCTGCATCATCTGGGTCAGGTTCCAGCCGTCCTGCAGGGTGATCGTCATCTCCGAGCCCTCGCGAATGGCCGAAATCCACTGCTCCATGGGGCTGGGCAGAGCCGGTGGTAGGGAAGAGGGCAGGATGGCGCCCGAGACGCCCGCGGCGGCGGCACGCGAGCTCTCCAGCACGATCCGCGGGCCCGGGCCCATGTCGATGGTCAGGTAGCCTTCGGTGCCGTATATCTCCAGCGGGTTGGGACCGCTGCGATGCACCCACGAGACATCGAGGATGCCCAGCGCCTTGTTCTGGAACTCCACCACCGCCACCATGTTGTCGTCGATGGGGTAGGCGCCGCTGAAGTTGTTCATGCGGGCCACGACCGATGCCGGCTCACCCAGGAACCAGCGCATCACATCCACGCGGTGGCAGCCCAGGTCGAAGAACGCGCCGCCGCCCGCCGCGGCCTCGTCGCCGAACCAGGTGGTGCCTGAGTGATCGGGGCCGGGGTTGAACCAGTGGTCCAGCGCTGCGTTGTGGGCGATGCGGGCGCGCATCTCGGTGACGCGACCGAGCAGCCCCTCGTCCAGCACCTTCTTCGCGAAGAGCGTCTCGGACCGTGTGCGCGCCGGAAGCGAGATCATGAACTTGACCCCGGCCTGCCGGACTGCGTCAGCCACGATATCGGCCTCGGCCTGGGTGATCGTGAGCGCCTTCTCCGTGAAGATGTGCTTGCCGGCCTTGGCTGCGGCGGTCAGGACCTCGGTGTGGAGGTTCGTAGGCGCATCCACCACCACGGCGTCGATATCGGCCCTGGCCAGCACGGTCTCCAGACTCGACTCGAAGGGCAGGTTGCGCTTGGCTGCCTCGGCCGCTCCCCGGATGGGATCGTCGTCCCATACGGCGCGCAGTTCGGCGTGGGGGTTGGCGGACGCCTGGTCGGCGTACCCCGGCGCATGAACGTGCGCGAACGACAGCATGGCAATACCGATCTTGGCGCTCATGGCAGCTTCTCCTGACCCGTGACAAGTGGCGATGCACGGAGTATACGTCGCCTCCTGCGCCAATTCCTGCCGGGCTACTGGCGCGGGAAGCGGACCGTGGCCTCGATGCCGTTCCGGCTACTCATCTCGAAGGAGCCCCCAAGCCCTCCACGGACGAGGTCGTTCACGATCCGCAGCCCCAGGCGGTCGTTCGCCGCGGGGTTGAAGCCCTCCGGCAGCGGCCTCCCGTCGTTCGTCACGCGAATCTCGATGCGGCCGTCGGCGTCGTCAAGGTCGACGTGCACCTTGCCCTGGGTCCGCTCCTTGAAGCCGTGTTCGACGGCATTCTGCACGAGCTCGTTCAGCACCAGGGCCACCGAGGTAGCCTGCGCCAGCGGCAACCAGACCTCCGGCCCGGAGACCTGCATCTGGATGCTCGTGTTCGGCTGAACCACGCTCTGCTTGGTCGCCGTCAGGATCTGCTCCGCAAGGCGGTTGACGCAGACGCTCTCCAGGTCATCTCGCAGCAGTAGTTCGTGGACGGCCGCGATGGCCAGGATGCGGTTCAGCGTGTCCGTCATGGCGTCTTCCACCGTGATGTACTTGCTGAACTTCGCCTGCAGTCGCACCAGCCCCACGATCTGCTGGAGGTTGTTTTTCACCCGGTGGTGCATCTCGCGGACGACGGCGGACTTCATCATGAACTTGGCTGCCACGATGGCCAGCGCCGCCTGCGCCCCCAGCGATCGGAGTATCGAGATCTCTTCCGGGGTGAACTCGTGGACCGCCTCGGTGTAGCAGTTCAGGACACCGATGATATCGCCCTTGTAGGTCAGCGGCACCGCTGCCATGGAGCAGAGCCCCGCCCGCTCCGCGATGTCCGGGAACCGGTACTCCGGGTGGGTCCGCACGTCGCGGACCATCACCACCGTGCCCGTCTCCACGGCCTGGCCCGAGATGCTCTCACCGATGCGCACCCGCGGCTTGTTGGTGTACTCCAGGCTGCTGCTCTGCGTCGCTTTGATCTCCAGTTCGCCGGTGGACTTGTCCGCCAGCATCACGGTGCAGACCTTGTAGTTCATGGTCCGAGCCGTCATGTCCACGAGCGACTGGAGCATCTCATCGACGTAGACATTCTCGGTGACGGTCTTGCTCACCTCGGAGAGGTTGCGAAGGTGGGCGGCCGTGGTCTCCAGCCGCCGCGTGCGCCGGGCCTTGTCGATGGCGCCCGCCACCTGGTTTGCGATACCGGAGAGCATTCGGACCTGGATCCGGCTGTACTCGTGCGGCTTTCGGGTCCGCACGTTCACGACGCCGATCAGCTCGTTGCGCGAGACGAGCGGGACCGAGAGGATGCTCTCATACTCCTCCTCGCGGATCTCCGGGAAGTAGCGGAAACGGTGGTCGCGCGTGGCGTTCCGCGAGATGGCCACATAGCGCCGCTCACGCGCCACCCAGCCTGTGATGCCCTCGCCCAGCTTCAGCCGGATGCGCCGCACCATGGACTGCCCCGTCTCGTCGGCCGCGCGGAGTACGAGGTCGTCGTTGGCGCGGTCGTAGAGGTAGACCTGGCAGCTGTCAGTCTCGGTGACCTGGATGGCGATATCGGCCGTGACCTTGAGGATCTCCTCGAGGTCGAACGCCGAGCCGGTGGCTTCACCCACGCGCCGGAGGGCGTCGGCCTCGGCCTCGCGCTCCTCGATCTCGGCCTGCATCACCTCAATGAGCGCCATGGCCTCGGACATCTGCCGGTCGCGCTCCTCCAGGGCGGCTCGGAGCTTGCCGGGATCGGTCTCCGAGCGCCATGAGGTGCGCGGCGAGAGGCGCAGGCGGTGCGGTCGCGGTGTATGGGCCACAGGCGTGCCCTGCTAGACGTTATGCGCGATGATGATAGCCTCGGCTATCTCGCGCATCGTCTTGCGGGTGTTCATGCTCTGGAGTTGGATGCGCCGGAACGCCTCCTGCTCCTTCAGCCCGTACTGGTCCATGAGGATGCCCTTGGCCCGGTCCACGACCTTGCGGGTCTCCAGCCGATCCTCCAGGTCCCGCGCTTCCTTGCTCAGCGCCTGGTGCTCGTTCCACCGCGACAGGGTCAACTCGATGGCGGGCACGAGGTCGGCTTCCTTGTAGGGCTTCACTAGGTAGCAGTAGACGCCGGCGTCCTTGGCTCGGTTCACCAGGTCGATCTGGCTATAGGCCGTCAGGAGGAGCACCGGAGCGATCTTCTCCTCGCCGATGGCCTTGGCAGCTTCCAGTCCGTCCATGGCCGGCATCTTGATATCCATGATGACGACGTCGGGGTCCAGGGTGCGGGCCAATTCCAGGGCGCGGACGCCGTCGCCGGCCTCGCCCACGATGTCGTAGCCTGCATCCTCAAGCATCCTCTTCAGGTCCATGAGGATGATCGGCTCGTCATCGGCTATCAGTACGCGGGTTCGCGGTGTCGTGCTGGTGCCTTCAATCACTGGCGGTGGTCCTTTCCTGGGTGAGTTCACCCGATTGGAGGGCCGTGGTGCGGAAGTGGTGGAAAGCAACTTGAGCGGATTCGCAAGAACGGCGACTGCGGGCAGGCAGACAGACGGGGCCGCACCGTGGCGGTATGGCAGCGGGATCGGCGTTGACCCAGCGCACAATGGGCGCCCGGAGCGTCGGATGCGCTCACAGGCCGTGGGTGTATTATGTGTTCATGAGAGGCGCAATGTCAAACCCAATGCCCCTTCGGGGCGCCGTAAGTTGAGCGAGACACCAACGCATGGGGCGCCCGCCGCCCCGGCGCCCAGCCCAACATGGGCCGCGGCCGCCGCCACGGGCCTGCTCTATCTCGTCTTGTGGCAGGTGGCGCCGAGGATTCGCTGGGAGAGCCACGTTCCCACGGTGATCTCCACGCTGGGTTCCGTGACGCTTGCGCTGCTCTTCGGCGCCTATCTGGCCCGCTCGGCGTCGTCGGCCCGCGTAGCCCTCTGGCTCACCGGTGTGGCGACCCTCTGCGCCGTGCCCCTGCGGTTGGGAGCGGCCTTCGGCGCCATGCCGCAGCCGTGGCGGCTCATGGCGGGCGTGCCGGGGCTGCCGGACCTCTGTGTGGTGGCCCTGGCCGCCGGGCTGGGCGTGCAGCTCTCGAGGCTGCTGCGTGCGCCGAACCTGATCCTCCCTGTGGCGGTCGTCCTGGCCCTGACCGACATCTGGACCGTGATGCTCAACGGCCCCGTACAGCGGATCATGCAGAGCCAGACCGAGGCCGCGCAGCGCGTTACGGCCGCCATGATGGTCGGCCTGCCGCCCAAGGAGCTCCAGACCGGCGCCGCACCCATGGCCGGAGCCGGGTTCGCGGACTTCCTCTTTGTGGCCTTCTTCGTGGCCTGCATCACGCGGTTCGCCCCGGCGGACGCCCTCTTCCGCTCAACCGTGAAGTGGGTTGTGGGGGTCCTGTCCCTCTACGTGCTGGTCGTCATGTTCAGCGGCCTGGCTCTGCCGGCACTGGTGCCCATCGCGGTAACGGTCATCGTCCTGCACCGGCGCCTCTTCACCTACACGCGCGCCGAGCTCTTCGCCATGATCTACGCACTGCTGCTGTTGGCCGCCGTGATCGGGGGGATGTGGATGCTGTCGCGGCCCGGACCTGCGGCGCCGCGGCCGGCAGGGGAGCGAACCGGGGCGACTACGGGCTGAACGACGGCTCCGGCTGGTGGGAGTTAAGCCTCTCCTGCGCCGTCAGTGCCGGGGGCGTGCCCGGTGCGGCGGCCACGGCGCGTTGCCAGTGGTTGCGGGCTTCGGTCAGCGCTCCGCCCTGAAGGCACTGGTCGCCGGCCGATAGCTCCTGTTGCGCCGTGGCGGCGCGCGCCTCGAACACCGACATGTCGCCGGGCGCCATCGGGTCAGCCGCGCCCGATGCGCCGCCGTCGCCGCCGAGCCCTTCGGCGCCAAGATCGCCCAGCGCCTGCCGGGCCATCTGCAGGTTGTACCGGATGTCCTCGCGTAGCTTGTCGGCCGTGGCATCGCCGGCCGGCACGGCGCTGATCTGCGTCTCCGCCTCACGGAAGTACTGCGCCGCAGTGGTGGCGTCGCGCAGTTGAAGGGCCCTCAGTCCTGCCCGGTTCTGCAGGTCTGCCAGACCTACCCTCGCAGCCACCGAGGTCGGGCCAGTCGGTGATGCGCGAAGCGCCGATCGGTACGCGGTCTCGGCGCTCTCCAGATCACCCGCCTCGAAGGCCCGGTTTCCCGCGGTCAGCGCCTGGTTGGCTGCCATCTGGGCGCCGGCGCTCTGCTGCTGTTCCCACGCCTTCAGGAAGAGCAGCACCATCCCGACCACGGCCCCGGCCACGAGCACCGTGATCAGGAAGCCGTTCCAGAACGTCCGCACGCCGACGGGCATAGGGCGCCGGGCTCGCGTGGGCAGGGGAGGGGGCGCCGTCATGGTTGGAGCCATCGTGGTGATGCCCGGCCCGGCGGGAGGCGGTCCCGGATGCGGGGCGTAGCCTGTGTGCGTGTACCCGGTCGAGGCGGGCTGCGGCGGCGGGCCCCACGCCGGGGCCGGTTGCGGGCTCCAGGGCGCGGGCTGCGGCGCGGCGCCGTAGGGCTGCTGCGGGAAGGACTGCGTCTGGTAGACCGGCGGCATGGCAGCCTGCGGCGCGGTCTCGGCGGCTCGAAGCGCCGTCCGCATGGCGTCGGCCGTGGGCCACCGCTGGTCCGGCGTCTTGGAGAGCGCGCGCATCACGACCTGCTCCACGGCTCCCGAGGCGCCCGTCAGCGGCGGCGGCGTGGCGTGCATGATGGCGTGGGCGATGCCGATGACGCTGTCGCCGGTGAACGGCTTCCGGCCGGCGAGCATCTCGTAGAGCACCACGCCCAGGGCGAAGACGTCGGACCGCTGGTCCACCGGCTTGCCCTCGATCTGTTCCGGCGCCATGTAGCTGGGAGTGCCGAAGACCTGGCCGTCCGACGTGAGCGACGCCTCCTCGGTGAGCCGCGCGATGCCGAAGTCGGTGAGCTTGGGGTAGCCGTCGGGCTGCAGGTGGATGTTGTCCGGCTTCACGTCCCGATGCACCACGTTGTGGCTGTGGGCATGGGAGAGCGCGGAGAGCACCTGGCAGGCGATGTCGATGGCCTCGCGCAGGGGCAGGGCGCCGCGCATCTGGAGGGCGTCGCGCAGTGTGCCGCCGTCCAGGTACTCCATGGCGATGAAGTAGCGCCCCGCATCCTCGCCGAAGTCGTAGACGGTGACGATGCAGGGGTGGGAGAGCTTCCCGGCGGCGCGCGCCTCGCGGTTGAAGCGCTCGATGCGCTCCCGCCGCGCCGCGCCCTGCAGGTTCGGCGGGATGAGCAGCTCTTTGATGGCCAGCCGCCGGCCCATGGCCACGTCGATCGCCTCGTACACGACATCGTTGGACCGCGCGATCTCCCGCACGATCCTGTACTTGCCGGCGATCGAGTCCGTGCTCATTTCCGTCTTCGGCGATGCTTGGGTGTGGCGAACTTCCTCGGGCCGAGCTGCGGCCGTCGGCTATGGTGGGCGCCCGTGTCGGATTGCGAGTCGTCATCGGTCTCGCTGTGCTGGCCTACGGGTTCGAGGAACTGCGGCGGGATCGGCTCGCTGAGCCAGATGCCCCGGCCGCGCGGGTAGAAAGCCACGCCGCCGTTGTAGGCCGCATGGGCATCCACGCGGAAGACCCAGCCGACGACGCCGCGCCGCGTGGCGACCTCGGCGGCGCCGGATCGGCTGGTGGCCAGGTGCACATGCTGACGCCGCACGGGCTCGATGCCGGCGATCGACACCTTTGCCGCGTACTTGGGGCTCACGCCGTAGAAGAGTGAAGCCGGGGGCATGCCCGGCACCAGCGGCGCCGTCAGTTCCAGCGAATGGCCGAAGCGCGCCCGAAGCCGCCCATCCTCCAGCTCGAACCGATGCTTGGGATCGCCCCGGACGATGGCCAGCAGCTGCTCGTGGGGCGTCGGGAGTTCCGTCCTCTCCAGCGCGGCAATGATCGCCTCGCAGTCGACCCACCCGTTTTCATCCAGCGTCAGGCCCCCGCTTTCGGGCTTGTGCCGCAGCCAGAACGCCAGCTTGCGGCGTCGGGCCGCGTAGTCCTCGTCCTCAATGTCCCAGATATTGTTTCCCATTAGCGAATTCCAAACAGTCCTTTCCGCGCCGGAGCCGTCTTTGCGGCTCGGGAGGCGGCTTCAGCCGGCGCGGCGTCTGCGGCCTCGGCAGGCGCCTCCAGGGGCGCAGCCGTCCGTTCCACACCCAGAATATGGGCAATCAGCACGGTCACGTTGTCGCGCCCGCCCCGGCTGCACGCCAGCTGCACGAGTTGGCGGCACGCCTCGGAGGGGCACTCGCCCGTTGCGATTGCCCGTATCTCATCGGCCTGCACATGGCCGGTAAGCCCGTCGGAGCAGAGCACCCAGCGGTCATCCCGTCGAACCTCGGCTGCGTAGACGTCCGCCTCCACGGCGGGCTGGTTGCCGATGCACCGGGTGATGATGTTCCGGTAGGGCGAGCACTCCGCCTGCGCCTCGGTCATCTGTCCCAGGCGAATCTGCTCGCCCACCCAGGAGTGGTCCTCGGTCACCTGCTGCACGGATCCCTCCCGCAACAGGTACGCGCGGCTGTCGCCGATCTGCGTCACGAAGGCCTGGCCGTTCACCAGCGTCAGCGCGGTGAGGGTCGTGCCCATGCCCGCTCGAGCCTGAACCGCCGTGGAGGCCCCAAAGACCTGGGCGTTGGCCTCCGCTGCCGCCGCCTTCAGCGCGGCTTCGAGTTCCGTCTCGGCCGAGCCGTAGTAGGAGGCCAGGAAGGTCTTGATAGCCATCTCGCTGGCGATCTGCCCGGCTGCGTGCCCTCCCATGCCGTCCGCTACGATGTAGACGCAGCCCCGGGCGGCCAGCAGGTCGGGCCGCTCAGGTTCATAGTACTCTGCCTTGTCTTCGTTGTTCTCGCGGATGCATCCCAGGTCTGTCTTCACGCCCACGCGCACGGTGACGCTGCAGGTCGGCGGACCGGCCTCGATGGCGGGGTAGCCGCGGACCAGCTCCGAGCGGTCGAACTTTGCGGTGATCTCGTCGTCGCACCGGGTCTCGCCGGGCGCGTAGGTCATGGTTCCTGGTCCCCGTCGGCCGGGCTGGGCAGGGCGGCATCGGTCGGCTCGGCCGTCTCCGGTGCGGCGGCCCCGGTCCAGCGGAAGACGAAGGAGCGCCGGCCGATCTGCACCTCGTCGCCGTCCAGCAGCGACTCGGGCTGCATGGGCGCCAGGCGCTTGCCGTTCATCAGCGTGCCGTTCGTGCTGCCGGTGTCCGTCAGGGTGCAGCCCAACTCATCGCAGGTCACGAGCGCGTGCAGGCCCGAGACGTAGGGGTCATTGGCCAGCGGCACGGTGCAGGTCTGGCGCCTGCCCAGGGTCGTGTCGCCACAGGGAAGCGCGATCACGAACGACGCATCGGCCGTGTCAGTCAGCGTGGCCCGCGCGTCTCCCTGGTACTCGGCTGCCGCGGGTTCGTCCGGCGCGGGCGTCGGCGCCGCTTCTGCCGCGATCCGCCCCGGGGCGCTGACGGTGAGCGACGATGAGCCGAACCGGATGACGGAGCCGTGCCCGGCGGGCGTGGGCTGGTTGGCCGGCACGGGGGAGCCGTCGACCTGGGTGCCGTTGGTGCTCCCGAAGTCGGTCACCGTGAGGCCGCGCTCGGCCAGCGTGACCGCGGCGTGCCTGCGCGAGACCGTGGCGTCGAGCAGTAGCACGTCGCATCCCTCGCGGCCCACGGTGTTGTCGCCGGCGTGCAGCGCGAAGGCGCGCCCCGTCCGGTCATCGGTCAGGCTGCAGCCGCTCTCCTCGGCCTGCGGCTCCGCCTCTGCGCCGGGCGTCGATCCGAGCAGGAAGCCACACTCGGAGCAGTAGGTCTCCAAATGCGAGTTCATGGTCCGGCAGATCGGGCAGGCCACGGAGGCCCCCATCTGCGTCGCTCCGCCGCCCGGCAGGCCCACCGCGCCCGCCACCAGCGTGGCCTCGGCGGCCGTCGTCTGGATCGTCCTATCCTGGATGTCGCTCATTCCGCTGCCTCCGCGTCCTATGCCTTCGACTTGCCCTGATCGAGGTTGTGGATGGTGCCGATCAGCGTCTTCTCCGCCTCGCCGCCCTGCTGGATGGCCCCGATGGCCATGGTGACCTCGTTGGCCTGGTCCACGCGTCCGGCCTGCATCAGCGTCATGCGCGTCTTCTGCAACTCGCCGATGGCTCCCATGGCGGTCAGCTGCTGGGTCCGCATGCCCATCATCGTCTTCTCGAGGTTCCGCGACGCCAGGTGGACCTCCAGTTCGCGCTGCACGACCGGGTTCTTCGACGCCTCCACGGCCGCCCGGTCGGCAACGAACTCCAGCGCGACATCGGCGCCCAGGGTCTCGGTGCGGCCCGATACCGCGTCATCGTAGGTCACGTCCACCCGAGCCACGCGGTAGACGCCCGCGGTGTGGGCGGCGAACTCCATCTCGGTCAGGTTCGTCACCGCCGCGCCGCGCTCTACGTCCGGCAGCGTGAACTCAACGGTTCGTCGGTCGAGCCGCGGCGACGGCACGCCGTAGACATAGCGGCACTGGACGCCGCGCGGCAGCGTGAAGCGCACGCGGACGTTCTTGGCCGAGATGGTCATCAGCGTCTCCATCTCGCGCCGGAAGACCTCCGGGATCAGCGACGGCTGCGCGATGTAGTAGTAGTTCCCGCCGCTCCGCCGGGCCATGCCGGCCATCAGCTCCTCGTTGTACTCGCCGCCGAAGCCCAGCGCGGTGACCACTACGCCCCGCTGCTTCAGCTCGCCGACCTGGTTCACGATCGATTGGAAGTCCTTGATCCCGGCTGTGGGCTCGCCGTCGGTGAGCACCAGGACGCGGCTCAGGTAGCCCGCGGCGCCCACGGAGGCCACCTGCGCCCCTGCGGCGACAATGCCGTCGTAGACGTTGGTGGTGTTGCCCGCCTGGATCCTCGCGATATGCTCCTTGATCAGCGCCTTGTTGAGCACCCGGCGCGCCGGCATCACGATGTCGACGCCCTCTTCGAACGTGACCACGGAGAGCACGTCCGACGGCTCCAGCAGGTCCACCACGTAGGAGCACGCCCGCTTCACGAACTCCAGCGGCTCGCCCTCCATGGAGCCCGAGCGGTCGATGGCGAGGCAGATGTTCAGCGGCATGCGCCGTCCCGCGGCGGCGCCGGACGCCCGCAGCGCGAGGAGCATATGCTCGCGAGAGCCGGCAAGCGTCAGGGCCTTCTGGGCGCCCGCAACGGCCTCCAGCTCCAGTGCGCGCAGGGGAGCGCCCATGGCCGTCCGCTGCAGGTCCATCGGCGGCGCCTGCCCGGTCAGCATGGTCCGGTCGGGGGAGCCTGCTGCGGGCATGCCGGTCATCGCCAGTGTTCGATCTTCCATTCGGTGGCTCCATGGCCCGGCGCGGCGCCGGGCATCGGTCTACTCGTACCTGAACATGCTGCGGCCGATGTGGATCACATCGCCGGGGGCCAGCGCCTGATCTGTGATACGGACGCCATTGACAAAGGTGCCGTTGGACGATCCGTCATCATGCACCAGATGGCCGATGGCGGTCGCGGCGATGGTGGCATGGTTCCGCGAGACGGTGCTGTCCGCGGCCAGGACCACGGTCCGGTCGGACGCCCGGCCGATCGTCACGGGGCTACGGTCCAGCGGGAACGTGCTCCCCGCCAGCGGCCCCTCCATGCACTGCAGCCGTCCTGAGGTCGGCGGGCCGCCGGCGCTGGACCAGCCCGGCGGAGCCATGGCCGCCGGCTCCGCGAAGGCGCCGGGTCCCGGTGCGGCAGGGGCCACGCTGCACTGGCAGGCGCCGGAAGCGTCCTTCGGCGTCCCGCAGAAGGGACAGAGGTGCGAGGGGACGGCCACAGAGCCCGAGAGCGGTGCGGAGCCGCCCACATCGACGGGTTGCCGGAACCTGGACGCGGTGGCCTTCTCGCGGTAGGCCAGCCGTATTTGACCCAGTTGCAGCATGTCGCCGTCCTTAAGAATCTGCTGCTGCACCGGGCGGCCGTTCACCAGGCACGCCGCTCCGCCTGCGCCGGTATGCAGCACGAACCGGCCGCCCTCGGCGCGGATGGCGCACTGCTCGGGCGCAAGGGCGGGGTCGCCGAAGAGCGGGATATCTGCGCGCTCGTTGCGGCCCAGCACGGTGATGGGCTTGGAGAGGATGTGGTCGCGCCCCTCGCCTGAGCCGCTGAGCACCCGAATCCATGCCTGCTTCAGCCACTCGTCCACCAGGCCGATGAAGAGGCCCGTCATGCCGCCGATCAGCGTGAACCCGATGGCTCGGCTGGGGCCGCCGATCTCCACCGATCCCCGCCCGGCCAGCATTCCCGCCGCGCCCTGCACCGGCTGGGCGATCAGTGTGGCGACCAGGTCGAAGACGAAACCGCCCAGGAAGCCGCCGATGAGCCCGCCGCAGAGGCCGTGCAAGGCCCGCCGTGTCGACCTGGTCGAAGCGCCCACCGCCAGGCCCGGCAGCGCGCCGAGGAAGGTCCAGCCCAATGCCCGGGCCAGCACCATATGCGTGAAATCGAGCAGCGACCCCTGCTGTTGCATGAGGACAGGGCTCTTGCCGAAGAGCGCCAGGTTGTAGACGGCTCCGCCGATGATCACGCCGAAGATGCCGGCGAACGCGCCGATCAGCGCGCCCAGCGCCGCCCCGCGCAGCAGCACTCGCGGCGAACCCAGGGCCGCTCCCTCTATGCATCCGAGCCCCAGCCCGAGCATCGCCCCTACCAGCAGGCCCAGCCGAGCCATGTCCGCCGCCGTGGGCATCAGCACCGCATCATGCGGCACCGACACCTCCTGCAGCAGGTAGCCCAGGAAGCCTGCGCCGGCTCCGAAGATCAAGCCCAGCAGGACGCGTGATCGCATCAGTGCCTCACCATCCCCGCCTCGCCATGCCGCACCTACAGCTCCAGCCTGAACTGCGTGGCGCCGATCTGCACCTCGTCGCCCGGGCGCAGCGCCTGACTACCACTGATCCGCACACCATTGACAAATACGCCGTTCGAGGAGCCTTCGTCCGTGATGCTCAACCCGCCGCCGTCGGCCCGGAGCGTCGCGTGGCAGCGGCTCACGGTGGTGTCGTCCACCAGCGCCGCCGCGCAGTCGGGGGACCGGCCGAACGTCAGCTCGGAGCCGCCCAGCTCAAAGATTCGGCCGGAGTAGACGCCGGCCACTCCCATAAGCCGCGGGCGTGTCGGCGCCGGCGTCGGCGCTCCGGCGGGAACCGCGCCCACGGAGCAGGCGCATCCGCCGTCCGGGCCTTTGGTCTCACCGCAGAACTGGCATCGCGTCGGGTCCGCCACCACGGGCGGCGGGGGCGCCGACTGCTGCCAGGGCGTGCCCGTAGCGTCCGGTGGGGGAGCGCCGCTCACCTCAATGCCGGCCCTCTTCAGCGTGGCCGCCATGCCGCCGGACTGCGTCCAACGGTATAGGGCGTAACCGATCCCGCCGATCACGGCCAGGCCCAGCAGCGTGCTCACGAGTGACGTGAAGCCGCCCGAGGCAGGTTGGGCCGGCGCCCCGCTTGCGACGCCTGGACCTGCCGGCGCCGAGCCCTCGGGAGCCGTCGCGGCTGGACCTGCGTTGGCGGTCTCCAGCGTGGGTACCTTGGATCCCAGCGGCGCGTTGATGGTGAGGCGGGCGACGGCGTGGTCGGTGGTGATCTCCGCGTCCAGCGTGCTCCTGACGCCCTCGCCTGCCACGACCGTCACCTGGGCGCGGCCCACGGCCACATCCTCGAAGGTCGCCACGCCTGCCTTGGTGGGGTCCAGCGTGACGGACGTGGGCTTGCCGCCCGCTGAGGTCAGCGTCACGCGGGCCACGCGAACGGGCTTGCTGTCGTAGGTGACCTTCACGTCCACCTGCCGCACATGGTCGAAATCGCTGGACCGCAGCATGATGAGGCCGTCGGCGGAGCTCAGGTCCACGGTGCGCACGGCTGTGTTGCCGGACTTCACGTCGTCCACCATGACCATGGGCTTCTGGCCCACGGCCTTGGTATCGATGCTCACATTCGTGGTCGGATCGGTGAAGCGGCTCGGAAGCGGCTCTGGACCGGGCGCGCCCTGTGCGGGCTTCACTCGGACGAGGTAGTCGCCCTCGGCGGGCGCCTTGATGGTCAGCCCGCGCTTGGCGGCGGTCTGGGCTCCGGCGGCGGCGGCCAGGCAGGCCATCAGCGCCGTCAGTGCGGCAGCTCTCCTCATGCTTCCATCCTCTCCAAGCGGGCCAGCGTTCCGGCCAATTGGTCGATGACATCCACCGCGGTAACGGCCTCGGACCCCAGACGCTTCGCGGCGCGCCGGCCCGCCATGCCGTGCGCCCAGGCGGCGGCCCTTGCGGCATCCCACGGGTCACACCCCCGCGCCAGCAGCGACGCCACGATACCTGTCAGCACGTCACCCGTGCCCGCGGTGGCCAGCGCCGGTGTGCCGGTGTTGACGATCGCCACCGGCGCGTCGCCAACGGAAACGCGGCCGTCGCAGACCAGCGTCGGACTGCCCTTCAGCAGCGCCACGACACCAAAACGCTCCGCGACCGCGCGTACAGCCGTCAGCGGATCGGCGGCCACTGCCTCGGCAGTCGAGCCCAGAAGCCGGGCCGCCTCGCCGTGGTGCGGCGTCATCACGCAGGGCCGCGCCGGCTTGGCCTGCGGCATTCGGCTCAGCGCGTACAGCCCGTCGGCATCCAGGACCAACGGCGCTCCCGCTACGCCCGACACGGCCCGAACCAGCCTCAGCGCCGCCTCGCTGCGGCCCAGCCCCGGGCCCAGGGCGACGACCGTATGCCGACCGTCGATGGCCTCGGCGGCGCGCTCGTCCAGCGAGCCGTCGGCGTCAGGCAATGGAGCCGCCATGAGCGCCGGACAGGCTCCAATCACCGACGCCGCGCCGGCTGCCGGTGTTCCCACCGTCACCAGGCCCGCACCCGAGCGCAGGGCGGCGTGTCCCGCCAGGATCGGCGCACCCAGCATCCTCGCCGAGCCGCCCAGCACCAGGACGTGGCCGTAGGAGCCCTTGTGCGCGGTTCTGCGCCGGGGCCGCCAGCAGGCCGCGGCTACCTCGCTGCCCACCAGCGAGTAAGGGCTACCGGCGCCGTAGGCGGTCCAGTCGCATCCGATCGGGTCCACAGCCACGTCGCCGCAGAGGTCCGGCCCGCATCCCAGCAGCATCCCCAGCTTGATGGCCCCGAACGTTATCGTTCGCGATGCGCGCACGACAGGCCCGGGCGCGAACCCGCTGGTGGCGTCGAGCCCCGAGGGGAGGTCCACCGCCAGGATCGGCGCGCCCCAGGCCGCCATGGCCTCGATGGCCTCCGCGGCGGCCCCGCGCGGGGCACCCGCGGCGCCGGTTCCCAGCACGCAGTCGAGGACCAGGTCAGGCGTTCGCGGCGGCCGGGCGATTCGGGCGCTCGAGGCGGCCAGGCTGCGGTACTGGATCAGCGCGTCGCCGCGCAGGCGCTCCGGTTCGGCGGTCAGCTCCACGGTCACGTTGTGTCCGGCGACCGCCAGCCGGCGAGCCGCGCAGAAGCCGTCCCCGCCGTTGTTGCCCGGCCCGCAGACCACGTGGATGCTCGCGCGGGCCTTCGGTCCGAGCATCCGCACCGCGGCGGTTGCGGCGGCCGCGCCCGCGTTCTCCATGAGCGCGATGCCCGGCATTCCGCCCTCAGCCATGGCCCGGCGGTCCATCTCCCGCATCATGTCGGCTGTCACGACCAGCATCGCGGCCCTCTCCCTCGGCGGCGCTCCCTTGAGCGCTTGGTACTATAATGCCCTGTTTGGCCCACAGGTTGCATGGGCCGGGCCACGGGAGGCGCCATGGATACACCAGGTCTGGCCGGCAAGAGGGTGCTGCTGGGCGTCACCGGGAGCATCGCGGCCTATCGCGCCGCCGATGTCGCCGGCAAGCTGTCGGCCCTGGGCGCCGATGTGCATGTGGTCCTGACGCAGAGCGGCGCCACGTTCATCGGCCCCGCCACCTTCCGCGCGCTTACCGGCAACCCGGTTCTGACCGGCGTCTTCGACGAGCCCTATGGCTCCCGTGTTGCCCATATCCACATCGCCCAGAGCTGCGACCTCTTCCTCGTCGCCCCCGCCACGGCCAACGTGCTGGCCAAGCTGGCCAACGGCATCGCCGACGACATGCTGACCACGCTGGCGCTCGCCACCACCGCGCCGCTATGCCTGGCGCCGGCCATGAATACCGTGATGCTCCAGCACCCGGCCACGCAGGCGAACCTCCGCACGCTGATCGACCGCGGCGCTCACGTGATCGAGCCGGCGGTGGGCCGCTTGGCCTGCGGAACGGAGGGGCAGGGGAGGCTCGCGCCGGTGGACGCCATCGTGCAGCGGGCGTCCGAGCTGCTCCGTCCGAAGGCAGACCTGGCCGGGGTTCGAGTGCTCGTCACCGCGGGGCCGACCCAGGAGCCGCTGGACCCGGTGCGCTACCTGACCAACCGCTCCTCAGGCAAGCAGGGCTTCGCCGTGGCGCAGGCGGCCCTGGAGCGCGGCGCGCAGGTGGTTCTGGTGGCTGGTCCCACGTCGGCTCAGCCGCCCGCAGGCGTTGAGCTGGTCCGTGTTCGCACCACGGCTGAGATGCTCCAGGCGGCTCGGGAGGCCTTCGGGAGCTGCCGGCTGGTGGTGGCGGCCGGGGCCCCGGCCGACTACGCTCCGGTGGAGGTCGCCGCCTCCAAGCTGAAGAAGGACCCATCGGGCGCGCCGCTCCGGCTGGAACTGGCGCAGACGCCGGACATCCTGGCCGATCTGGCTGCCCGGCGCACGGGTCAGGTGCTGGTGGGTTTCGCCGCCGAGACGGATGATGTGCTGGCGGGAGCCCGCGCGAAGCTCGCAAAGAAGGGGCTTGACCTGATCGTGGCGAACGACGTCTCCCGCACCGATGCCGGCTTCGATGTAGACACGAACGCAGCCGTCATCCTGGGAGCCGACGGCTCGCGTTTCGAGGTGCCCGTGGGGCCCAAGATCGCCCTGGCGCACGCCATCCTCGACCGCTCGCTCCCGCTTCTCAGGGAGCGGGGTCTTCCGACCGCGCGCTGAGCATCCGGTCGAACCGGTTGCCGCCGTCCACGAGGACGATCCGGGGATCCTCCGGCTCATCGGTCAACACGAATGCGGCAATGATCGCTTTGTGGCCCACTTCCACACGTCGGGCGGCCGCGCCGTTAACCGAGATCTGGCCCGAGCCGCGCGGCGCGATGATGACGTAGGTCTCGAACCGCTGCCCGTTGTCTACGTCCCAGACGTGCACCAACTCCCCGGCGCAGAGGCCGGCGCGTTCCACCAGGTCGGCGTCGATTCCGATGCTGCCCACGTAGTCCACATTGGCCTCGGTGACGGTGACGCCGTGGATCTTGCTCTTCAGCAGGTTGAGGAGGCGCATGGCCGGTGGTTCCTGTGCGCGAATGCGCCTATGGTAGGACGATGTTGTCAATGAGGCGTGTGGAACCGAGACGGATCGCGCCCAGGGCGACCGCGGGGCCCGTGACGGCACTCACCGGCTCCAGCGTCTGCGCGTCCGCCACGTCGGCATAGACGATCTCCACGTCGCGCTCGCCGCTCAGCCGGGCGTGCATGGCCTCCCGCAGTATGGCGGCGTCGCGCTCGCCTGCACTATGGAGCGCTGCCGCTTTGTTCAGCGCCTGGTGGAGGCAGGTCGCCGTGGCGCGGTGTTCCGGCGAGAGGTAGGCGTTGCGCGAGGACATAGCCAACCCGTCGGCCTCACGAACGGTGGGAACGGGCACCACGGAGAGGCCCATGTGCAGGTCGGCCACCATGCGCTCGACCACGCGGTACTGCTGGTAGTCCTTCATGCCGAAGTAGGCGTACCGGGGCTGGATGATGCAGAACAGCTTGGCGCAGACGGTGGTGACCCCGCGGAAGTGGCCGGGCCGGCAGGCCCCTTCCCAGTGCGTCGTCAGCGGGCCCACCTCCACGGTAGCGTCCGGACCGAACGGGTACATCACCTCCGCCGGCGGCGCGAACATGGCGTCTACGCCCAGCTCCTGCGCCATTCGCGAGTCGGCCTCCAGCGTGCGCGGGTACTTGGAGTAGTCCTCCTGCGGCCCGAACTGCGTGGGGTTCACGAAGATTGAGACGACCACCTCGTCGCACTCGGTCCTGGCCTTGCGGATCAGGCTGCGGTGACCGTCGTGGAGGGCGCCCATGGTGGGCACAAATCCGATCACGCGGCCGCTCTGCCACGAGACGCGCAGGTGGGCGCGGAGGTCCTTGATCTGGTGGTACGTACGCAAAGGTATTGCCTTCCTGGCTGCTTCGGTAACTTCGCGCTAGCTGGAGTGATCCGGGCCCGGGAACTCGCCGGACCGGACCTCGTCCGCGTAGCGCTTCATGGCGTCGGTAATGGCCTGGCCGACCTCACAATACCTCTTGGCGTGACGGTACCGGCGGTCCGGGTAGAGGCCCAGCAGGTCGTGCAGCACCTGCACCTGGCCGTCACACTCGGGACCGGAGCCGATGCCGATGGTAGGTATGGACGACTCCGAGGTGATCTGCGCCGCAACAGGCCGGCTAATGAGCTCCAGTACGATCGCGAATGCCCCGGCATCGGCCAGCGCACGGGCATCCTCGACCAGCCGCGCCGCCTGGCTCCCCTCCTTGCCCTGCGTCCGGTACCCGCCGAGGCTGTGGACCGACTGCGGCGTCAGCCCGATGTGCCCCACCACGGGTACGCCCGCTGTCACGAGCCGGGCAACAGTGGGCGCCATCTGCAGGCCGCCCTCCACCTTCACAGCTTCGACCTCGGCCTCCTGCATCAGGCGGCCCGCGTTGCGGAGCGCGTCCTCGGCGGAGGCCTGGTAGCTCATGAACGGCATATCGGCCACCACCATGGCGCGCTCGGACCCCTTGCGGACCGCACGGGCGTGGTGAACCATCATATCCATCGTTACGGGCACCGTGGTCTCGAATCCGAGCACGGCCTGGCCCAGGCTGTCGCCCACGAGGAGCATGTCGATCCCTGCGGCGTCCAGAAGTAGCGCCGACGGGTAGTCATAGCAGGTAGCCATGACGACCTTGCGGCCCTCGGCCTTCATCCTCGCGATGCTCGTCACCGTCAGCCTGCCGGCCATCGTGCCCTCCCGTGCCCCGCCTGCGCCCTCGATTCTACTCCCGCTTCGTTTCCGAGTCAAACGCGGCCCCGGCGCGTGCCGTACCTAGTCCACGGTGCACCCCCCCAATTCACGCACCAGTTGACACTTCACGGCGCGGTCCTCTATACTCGCCCGGCGCCGGTTGTCTGTGCCGGCTCGCCATCCCCGTATGGAGGAGGTCGTGATGCTGACTAAGGTTCGATTGGCCGGTCTGGCGCTGACCGCTGCCGGCGTCTCGCTGGCGCTGGCGGCTTGCACTCCATCCGCCAAGCCGGAGGCGCCGGCAGGCGACGGCGGGAAGGCTGCCGCCACCAAGACCGTAGCCGTGATCCCCAAGGGCACGAGCCAGTCATTCTGGCTCGCAGTCAAGGCCGGCGCCGATGCTGCCGGCGTTGAGGACGGAGCCACCATCGAGTGGGCGGGCCCCACCGAGGAGACCGACGTCGACGGCCAGATTCGTATCTTGCAGAACGCCATCACGCGGAAGGTCACCGCCATCGTCCTGGCCGCGTGCGACGCCAAGAGCCTCGTACCCTACGTGAAGCAGGCCGTCGCGGCGGGCATTCCCGTGGTTACCATCGACTCGGGCCTCCAGCCGGACGTCAGTTCGGCCTTTCTCGCCACCGACAACGTCAAGGGCGGGCAGGTCGCCGCCGAGGCGCTGGCCGAAGTCCTGGGCGGCAAGGGCAAGGTGGGCCTGCTCCCGTTTGTCAAGGGCGCCGGATCCTCTGATGACCGCGAGAAGGGCTTTACCGAGGGCATCAAGAAGTTTCCGGGCCTGGACCTCGGCTCCCGCGTGCTCTACTCCAACAGCGACGTCGCGCAGGGGCTGGACAAGTCGAAGTCGATGATCACCTCCACGCCCGACCTGGCCGGCATCTTTGCCGCGAACCAGGGCGGCGCCGAGGGGGCCGTGCAGGCCGTCCGCCAGATGGGCAAGGTGGGCAAGGTGAAGCTGGTCTGCTACGACGCCTCGGACCTGGAGATCGGCGCACTGAAGGACGGGTCGGTGAGCGCGCTCATCGTCCAGAACCCGTACCGGATGGGATATGAGGGCGTGAAGACCGCCATGCGCCTGGTGAAGGGCGAGAAGCTGCCGTCGCGCTTCATCGATACCGGCGTCACCAAGGTCACGAAGGAGAACCTGGAGACGCCCGAGATCAAGAAGCTGCTGGACCCGGTCGCGAAGTAGGGCTGTCGCAGGGCCGCTCCCGGCGTCGAGATGCGGGGGCGGCCCTGTGCGGCTAGCGGCGGCTCTCTTCCAGCAGGTCGCGCATGGCGTGCAGGGCCAGCAGGTAGCTGTTGGCGCTGAACCCGACGATCTGGCCGTAGACCACCGGGGCGACCACGGAATGGCGCCGGAACTCCTCGCGCCCATGCACATTGCTGATATGCACTTCGATCACCGGCATGCGGATGGCCGCGATGGCATCCCGGATGGCGTACGAGTAGTGCGTGAAGGCGCCGGGGTTGATGATGACGCCGTCGCCCCACTCCAGCGCGCCGTGGATGGCGCCGATGATGTCGGCCTCGGGGTTGGACTGGCTGGTCCGCACTTCGATCGACAGCTCCTGCGCCTTCTCGTGGATGCGCTCGTTGAGCTGTGCCAGCGTGCAGCGGCCGTAGACGTCCGGCTCACGCACGCCGAGCAGGTTGAGGTTGGGGCCGTGGATCACGAGTACTCGGGTCATTGGGTGTGGGCGCCTCCGCCCTCGGTGCCGCCGGCCGGCGGGAGGGCGCTGTCGACGAGCATCTGGACGATGCCGTCAATGATCGGATATCGCCGGCCGCACCTGTCGCATACGACAGCTTCGCCGTCCAGCCGCACCGGCGGGCGGTCGTCGCATGCCGGGCAGGCAAGCGCGTCAAGCACCAGCGGGTCTATCATGGTATGGTCCCCTGTGCCGCGCAGTCGCGTCGCGCGGCCTCCACATTCTACCGGCCAATCACGTCGGTCCCGCACACCCGGCTCAGGCGTCGACGGTGGCTTCCGAGGTTTGACTCGTCACCATGGCTGAGGGTATAGTTGCGGGGTTCGAGGGCGGCATTCAATGCCGTCCCTTTTTGTCGGCTGTGCCGCATACCGGCCCTGCCCATGCGATCCTTGATAACCCAATCGTCGGAATGGCGCTGAGGCGCACGGACGGGCCATGAGCTTGCCGGTGACGGCCATCCGTGGCATCGGGCCCGCTGTGGCCGAGATGATGCAGCAGCAGGGGATCGGCAGCGTTCAGGAGCTGTTGACGTTTCGTCCTCGGCGCTACGAGGACCGTTCGCGATTCGTCCTGCTCAACGCGCTGACGCCGGGCGTTCCCGCGCTGGTCTGTGCCGTCGTCCAGGGCGTCGAGACCCACTACTCAAAGCGGTCCGGCCTGGCCGTGACCACCGTCCGACTGCGCGACACGGGCGGCGAGGCCGATGCCCCGTTCTTCGGCCAAACGTACGTGGCGGCTAGCTTCCGTGAGCTGGTGCGCTCGGGCTCCAGCATCGTGGCCTGGGGTTCCGCCCGACGTAGCCGAGCCGGAGGGCTATGGTTTGACATCCGGGAGTGGGAGCCGTGGGACCCCGAGGATGACCCGCTCTCCGTTGGGCGCCTGGTGCCCATCTACCCGGCACTGTCCGGTGTGAGCCAGAAGCGCCTCCGCCGGTGGATGCTCTCCGCACTCGATCTCTGCGCCGCCACCATGCCCGAGGCGCTGCCTCGCGGGATGCGAGTGGCCCAGCGGCTGCTTCCCGTGGAGGCGGCCTGGCGCAACCTCCACTTTCCGGTTTCGGCGGAGCTCGCCGAGAGCGCCCGTGTGCGCCTGGCCTTCGAGGAACTCCTGATCCTCCAGTTGCGGTTGGCGCGCCTGCGGCATTCGCGCGGCGGCGCCGACCCGGTGACCGCCGATGTCGGTGCAGTCATCGCGGCGACGCAGCAGGCGTTGGGCTTCACATTCACGCAGGGGCAGGCCGAGGCCACAGGAGCGCTGGTGCGAGGCATGGCCCCGGGCCGCTCGCTCCACTGCCTCCTTCAGGGCGATGTGGGAAGCGGCAAGACAGCCGTCTGCCTGGCGGCCGCCCTTGCGGTGCTCCGGTCCGGCGGCTCGGTGGCCCTGATGGCTCCGACCGAGGTGCTTGCCCTCCAGCACTTCCGAAAGGCGCAGGCGGCGTTCGCGCCGCTCGGCATCGGAGTGGGGCTGATAACCGGCGGGCGGAGCGAAGGGCGCATCGACGGCGGGCCTAGCCTCCTGGTCGGTACCCACGCGCTGATCTTCGGCGACGGCGACCTCCCCGGCGTGGGCCTGGTCATCGTGGATGAGCAGCACCGGTTCGGCGTCCAGCAACGGGAGGCGCTCCGAGCGCGGTGCGGCAACCCCCACCTGTTGGTAACGACTGCGACGCCCATCCCGCGCTCCCTGGCGCTGGCGCTGTACGGCGACCTGGATGTGGTCGCCCTGCGGCAGTTGCCGCCCGGCAGGTCTCGAGTGCGAACACACTGGAGGAGGCCCGCCCAGCGCGAGCAGGTCTACGCCGGAGTGGCCGAGGTGCTGCGTCGGGGTAGGCAGGCCTATGTCGTATGTCCGGCGATCGATGCCGACGGTTCTGCCTCCGTCACCGCGACGGCCCAGAGGCTGCAACGGGGCGCGCTGGCGGCCTGGACCGTGGCGGTGCTCCACGGCCGTGTGCCCGCCGCCGAGCGCGACGCCGTGTTGGCGAGGTTCTGCGACGGGAAGACCGATGTGCTTGTGGCGACCACCCTGGTGGAGGTCGGTGTGGACGTACCCAATGCGGCGGTCATGGTAGTGGAGGACGCTGATCGCTTTGGCCTGGCGCAGTTGCACCAGTTGCGGGGGCGTGTGGGGCGCGGTCCCCATGCCTCCTACTGCGTGCTGGTCGCCGATCCGGCGACCGAGCAGGGCGTGGCACGCATGGAGGCGCTGGTTCGGACCAGTGATGGCTTTGAGATCGCCGAGGCCGACCTGCTCCTTCGAGGCGCCGGCGAGTTGGACGGAGTGCGGCAGAGCGGCGCATCGGGCCTGAGGTTCGCCGACCTTGGCCGCGACGTTGACCTCTTGGAGCGCGCACGCCGCCTGGCGCGAGACGTCACGCGGAGGGATCCGGAGCTCAGGCAGACCGAGCACCGACTGCTGGCCGAGGCGCTACACGGGCAGGGCGTCGGCGGCCCGGCCTGAGCAATGAGACGGCGAGGTGCCCGTAGGATGTATGAGTATGACCCGGAGTTGGCGGACGTAGAGTATGATGCGATCGTGCCGGGCAGTTTCGACCCGGTGACGAATGGCCACATCGACATCATCGCCCGTGCGGCGACGATGTTTGACCGCGTCAACGTGGCGGTGGCGTGCAACAGCTCGAAGAAGCCGATGTTCGGCGACGAGGAGCGGATCGTCATGCTCCGCGAGGCGTGTATGCCGTTCGCCAATGTGACCGTCAGCGCGTTTCGCGGCCTGTTGGTCGAGTACGCCGTGCGGCACAAGGCACGCGTCATCGTGCGCGGACTGCGCGCCGTGTCAGACTTTGAGTACGAGTTGCAGATGGCGCATACGAACCGCCGCCTCTCGCAAGATGTGGAGACTGTGTTCGTCATGGCCTCTACGGACTACTCGTTTCTCAGTTCGAGCATAGTGAAGGAGATCGCCCGGTTGGGCGGCTCCGTGGAAGGTTTGGTGCCAGACTGTGTCAAACGACGCCTCGGGGCAGAACCCAGTGCATGACGGCAAGGGCGCTCCCGCCGCCGCTCAGGCGCCCGCGCCGGAGGGCAAGGAGCCATATCGGTCGTCCAGCGAGCACGTGGACGTCTTCCGCCTGCTGGATCAGTTGGAAGGGCTGCCGGAGAAGGCCAAGCACCTCCCGCTGAACACCCTGGTGGGTTTCGACCACGAGCAGTTCTACTACTTGGTGCTGAAGATCCGCGCAAACCTTCCCGAGGATATGAAGGTGGCCGAGCGCGTCCGGCGCGACCACGTCCGCATCCTGGACGACGCCCGTGCATCTGCCGCCGATGAGTTGGCCAAGGCCTCGGACGATGCGGCTCGCGCAGTGGCCGCTGCGCAGGGCGAGGCCGAGCGGCTGGTGGCGGCGGCACACGAGCAGGCCGACCGCGTCCTGGTCGATGCCCGAGACGAGGCCCTCCGCTTGGTCTCGGAGACGGAAGTGTACAGGATGGCCGAGGCCTCGGCTCAGGAGATGGTCTCGAAAGCGCAGACAGAGGCCGACGAAACCCGCGACGGCGCCGATCAGTATGTGCGGGACGTCCTGGGCTTCCTGGAGGGCCAGGCGGATAAGGTGCGGGACGCTGTGCAGGATGCTCGGTACGAACTGGATCGCCGGCGCGGTGGCGCGGCCTGACGGACGCGGCATAGCCGCAACGGGTACACACTAGATGAGACTGGACCTTTCGGAAGTTCTGTCGACCGTCGGCATGCGGATCGCGTGTCCGGTGGAGGAGCCGCCGCTCGTAGATGAGGACCTGGAGTGCGCGGCGCCCGTTGTCGGCGAGTTGGTCTTCACGAACACCGGCAACGCGTTACTCATAGGCGGCATCCTCACCACAGAGGTCGTCCTGTCATGTGCCCGTTGCCTCCGCTACTTCAGGCAGCCGCTTGAGGTTGAGATCGAGGAGCAATTCTCCTTGCGCACACGGCCCATGGGGCCCGGCGCCAGGAAGGCCACCGTCGAGGTCGAGGAGGAGGAGGATGCCAACACGGGCAGCCTCTTCACAGGCCCGGTGATGGACCTGACCGACCTGCTGCGGCAGTCGCTGACCCTGGTGCTGCCGCTCGGGCCGTTGCATGATCCGGATTGCGCGGGTCTCTGCGTACGCTGCGGCGCCGACCTCAATGAGGCGGCGTGCGGTTGTGACACCGGGCGCGATGGTCGCGCCCTCAGTGGTCTTGGCGCGCTCCTGCACGGGGGCGAGCAAGAGCCGAACTGAGCGTCGGGGAGACCCGGCGCCCAATCCCTATAGAACAATAAGATTGAGGTGCATCCATGCCGCTGCCAAAGCGACGTCACTCAAACAAGCGAACCCGCCTGCGCCGGACCCACTACAAGCTCACCCTGCCTCTGGTGGGTGAGTGCCCACAGTGCCATTCGCCTCGCCGCGCCCATCACGCATGTCCGGCGTGCGGCTTCTACAACGGGCGCAAGGCCATCGCCGTCAAGAGCGCCAAGGCTAGCTAGGCGACCCTCAGTACGGTACGGATGGCCTCTTCTCGGACCTGCATTGCCGTAGATGTCATGGGTGGCGATCTCGGCCCTGCCGAGATCGTCCGCGGCTGCGTGTCTGCCGCGCGCGACCTTGAGGGGTCGGGCGACCTCATCATCGTTGGTGATGAGCAGGCCATCGGGGCGGAACTGGCCAGGCATCGCGACCGTCCGTCGTGCATCAGGGTCCAGCACGCCTCGCAGGTCATCGAGATGTGCGACCGCCCCAGCGAGGTCTATCGGCGAAAGCGCGATGCCTCGGTGGCGGTGGCCGCCCGCCTCGTCAAGGAAGGCGAGGCCCGGGCGTTCATCTCGATCGGCAATACCGGCGCAGCCATGGCGGCCTCGGTGTATATGCTCCGGCCCATCGAGGGGATCGATAGGCCGGCCATAGCTACGCCGCTTCCGTCGCTGACGGGGCACTGTGTCCTGCTCGATGCCGGCGCCAATGTGGACTGCCTGCCGCGGCAGTTGGTGGACTTCGCCATCATGGGGCTAAGCTACGCCAGGCTCGTGCAGGGGAAGCCGAATCCCACGGTGGGGCTGCTCTCCAATGGCGAGGAATCGAGCAAAGGCAATGCCCTCACCCGCGAGGCGCATGCCCTGCTGCGGCAGTACGTGCCCGAGTTCCAGGGCAACATCGAGGGACGCGATGTCTTCACCGGGCGCACCGACGTCATCGTCTGCGATGGGTTCGACGGCAACATCGTACTCAAGACGGCCGAAGGCGGCATCGGCATGGTACTCAAGCTGATCAAGCAAGACCTGATGAAACACGCGTGGATGAAGCTGCTCCTCCTGCCCTTGCGAGGTGAGTTGCGGCGCCTCACCGCTCGGATGGACTATCGCCACTTCGGCGGAGCCCCGCTCCTGGGCGTGAACGGCCTCTGTATCGTGGGCCACGGAAGGTCCGATGCCGACGCGGTTCGCAATGCGATCCGCGTCGCCCGAACATCGGTCGACGCAGGCCTGGTTGCGGACATCGCGCGGTCTGCCGCCGCTCTGCACACCGCCATGCCCCCGGCCGGGGCGGGCAGGGAGTAGCCGTTTTGACCCTTCAGATGGGCGCCGGAATACTAGGCGTCGGTATGGCGGTACCCGATCGCGTTGTCACCAATGCGGATCTGGAGGCCATGGTTGATACGTCGGACGAGTGGATCGTCGAGCGTACAGGCATCCGGCAGCGCCACGTCTCGGCGCCGGACGAGACCTCGTCCGATCTGGCTACGCGCGCGGCCCTGGCGGCGCTGGCAGACGCGGGCATTGAGGCGGGCGAGATCGATCTCGTCATCTGCGCCACCACCACCGGCGACTGCCTCTGGCCCGCTACCGCCTGCCTCGTGCAGCATCGGATCGGCGCAGGGCACGCCGCCGCTTTCGACATCAGCGCGGCTTGCTCAGGCTTCTGCTACGGCCTGGCCATCGCACGGGATATGGTGCTGGCAGGCACCGCGACGCGCGCCCTCGTCATCGGCGCCGACACGCTCACAAAGCATGTCGATTGGACCGACCGCACGACGTGCATCCTCTTCGGCGACGGCGCGGGGGCAGTGGTCGTCGGACCATGTGAGGCCGGACGCGGCATTCTGGCCAGCGAACTCCGAGCCGACGGAAGCAAGTATGAGGCCGTCTGGCTTCCCGCAGGCGGCACCAGGCGGCCGCTGACGCCCGAGATGCTGGCCGCCGGTCAGGGCAAGCTGGCCATGCACGGAGCCGAGGTCTTTAAGTTCGCCGTGCGCATCATGGGTGAGATCAGCCTCTCAGTCCTGGCGCGAGCAGGACTGGGGCCGGACGATGTATCGCTCTTTGTGCCGCATCAGGCCAACGCCAGGATCATCGCCGCCGCAGCCGAACGCATGCGCCTCACGCCGGACCGGGTCATGCGCAACGTGGAGCGCTACGGCAACACCAGCGCGGCGTCGATCCCCATCGCGCTGACCGAGGCCTTGGCCGCCGGGCGCGTTGGGTACGATGACGTCCTGGTGCTCGTGGGCTTCGGCGCGGGCCTCACCTGGGGCGCCAATGTCGTGCGCTGGTCGAGGGGCGACTAATATGGGAAAGGTAGCTTATCTATTCCCCGGCCAGGGCGCACAGAAGGTCGGCATGGCCGCCGACTTCCGGTTGCCCGGCTCGGGCGGCCGCCGGATGTACGACCGCGCCGCCGAGACGCTGGGCTGGGATCTGGCATCGATGTGCGACGGCGGCCCCGAGGAGGCGCTGCGGCAGACCATCCACACCCAGCCTGCGCTCTATGTGGCCTCGTGCGCGGCGTATGAGGAGCTACGGCTCCGTGCGCCGCAGGTGCGGCCGTACGCCATGGCCGGGCACAGCGTGGGCGAGTACGCCGCCCTATACGCGGCGGGCGCCATCGATTTCGAGGTGGGCCTGAGGCTCGTCGCTCGTCGGGCCGTCCTGATGCAGGAGGCGGCATCGGCGCGTCCCGGCGCCATGGCTGCAGTCATCGGGTTGGCCGCCGAGGCCGTCGCCGAGGCGTGCGTGGAGGCGGCTGAGGCAGGCATCGTGGGCGTCGCCAACTACAACTGCCCCGGCCAGGTTGTGATCTCAGGCGAGGAGCCGGCCGTCGAGCAGGCATCGGCAGGCGCCAAGGCCCGCGGCGCACGCATGGTCACGCGGCTGCAGGTCTCCGGCGGGTTCCATTCGCCGCTGATGGCCGCCGCCGGCGATGCGCTCTACCCGGACCTGCGCGAGGCGGCCTTCCGCCCCACGGATGTGCCTGTAGTCGTCAACGTCGAGGCCGCCTACTGCTCCAACGGCATCGACGTGGCGCCCTTCCTGACCATGCAGGTAAGCGGCAGCGTCCGGTGGGAGGAGTCGATGCGGCTCCTGATCGCGGACGGCTGCGATACGTTTGTCGAACTGGGCTGCGGCAACGTGCTCAGCGGCCTGATGAAGAGGATCGACCGCAGCGTGCGGTCGCTTGTCGTGGAGGACTCTGCCACGCTTGAGGCGGCCTGCGCCGCCCTGGCGTCCGCCGAGTAACAAGGAGATCACCATGAAGCTGCAGGGCAAGGTAGCCATTGTCACCGGCGCCGGTCGCGATACCCGCGGCATCGGCCGCCGCATCGCCCACGCCCTGGCCGGCGAGGGAGCCGACATCGTCATCTCGGACTTCGTGCCGGAGAACGCCTCCGCCGCCGCGGCCGAGATCACCGAGGCCACCGGGCGCCGCGCCGTTGCGGTTCAGGGCGACGTTGCGTCCGAAGCCGATGTCGAGCGCCTGTTCGCCACCGCCCAGGCCGAGTTCGGGCACGTTGACATCCTGGTGAACAACGCGGGCATCACCCGTGACGGCCTTCTTCTGCGGATGACGGAGGAAGCATGGGACGCGGTGTTGAACTGCAACCTCAAGGGCGCGTTCCTCTGCACCCGGGCAGCGGCCAAGGTCATGCTGAAGCAGAGGTCGGGCCGCATCGTGAACATTGCGTCGGTCATGGGTCGGGTGGGGAATGCCGGCCAGGCCAACTACTCCGCGTCCAAAGCGGGCCTCATCGGCCTGACGAAGTCCACGGCGAAGGAACTCGGCTCTCGTGGCGTGACGGCCAACGCGGTGGCGCCGGGGTTCATCCAGACCGCGATGACCGATGCGCTGTCGGAGGATTTGCGCGAACAAATGAAGAAGCAGGTCCCGCTGGGCAGGCTGGGAACGGCCGACGACGTCGCCCGGGTGGTGCTCTTCTTCTGTACGGATGATGCTGCGTATGTGACCGGCCAGGTGCTGTCCATTGATGGCGGTCTGTTCATGTAGTTGGTCCGGGCCTGAGAAGCGGCCGTCACGGCCGCCGTGTGAGTCTGAATACTAACTGGAGGGAAGCATGTCTACATTCGATCGAGTTAAGAAAGTGATTCTCGAGCATCTGGAAGCCAAGGACGAGCAGGTAACCAGCGAAGCGTCGTTCGTGGCCGATCTCGGCGCGGACTCGCTGGACGTCGTGGAGCTGGTCATGGGCCTTGAGGACGAGTTCGAGATCGAGATTCCGGACGAGGACGCCGAGAAGATCCAGACCGTCAAGGACGCCGTCTCGTACATCGACGGCAAGGCGCAGGGCTGACCCTCCTGCAACCCGACGACAGGGCCCTGAACTGGCTGCCGCCATGCTCGGTCGGCCGCCGAATGGGCCCTGCTTGCCCTGAACGAGCCGCAACCCACACCAACCAGAGGTCAACGCCATGAAACGACGAGTTGTCATCACCGGTCGCGGTGTCGCCACTGCCCTGGGCCTCACAGTGGACGATCTGTGGCAGAGCCTTCTCGCCGGCCGCTCGGGCGTTGGCCCCATCACCGCTTTCGACGCCTCTGACTATGCCACGCGCATCGCCGCCGAGATCCCCGACTTCCGGCCTGAGGACTTCATGGATCGCAAAGAGGCCCGCCACATGGACCGTTTCGTCCAGCTGGCGGTGGCCGCCATGCGGGGAGCCGTGGCTGAGGCGAAACTGACGATCACGCCCGAGGAGGCGCCCCGCGTGGGCGTACTCATCGGCTCCGGCATCGGTGGGATCATCACCATCGAGAAGCAGCTTGAGATCCTGCTGGCGAAAGGGCCGAGCCGCGTGAGCCCGTTCTTCATCCCCATGCTGATAGCCGATATGGCCGCGGGCCAGGTCTCGATCATGCTGGGGGCGCAGGGGCCCAACCTCTGCGTGACCACCGCCTGTGCCACCGGTACCCACGCACTGGGTGATGCCGCCCAGATCATAGCGCGCGGCGACGCCGACGTCATGGTGGCCGGCGGCGCCGAGGCGCCCATCAGCCGTATGGGCCTGGGTGGCTTCTGCGCGGCCCGCGCGCTGTCGTCGCGCAATGACGATCCGCAGCGTGCCTGCAGGCCGTTCGACGCCGACCGCGACGGCTTCGTCATGGGCGAGGGCGCCGGCATCGTGGTCCTGGAGGAACTGGAGCACGCCGTAGCTCGCGGCGCGCGCATCTACGGCGAGATCCTCGGCTACGGCGCCACGGGCGATGCCTACCACATCACGGCTCCCGCGCCGGATGGCGGCGGCGCGGCTCGCTCCATGCGCATGGCGCTCAGTACCGCCGGGCTGGAACCCGAGGCGATCGACTACATCAATGCCCATGGCACCTCCACGGAGCACAACGACAAGCTGGAGACGCTGGGCATCAAGACCGTCTTCGGCGACCGTGCCTATGAGATACCGGTGAGTTCCACCAAGTCGATGACGGGCCACCTGTTGGGCGCGGCGGGCGCTGTGGAGGCCGTGGTTTGTAGCCTCACCATGCAGCACGGCGTCATCCCGGCCACGATCAACTACACCACGCCGGACCCGGAGTGCGACCTGAACTACGTGCCCAACGACCCGATTGAACGGCAGGTTCGAACAACGATGTCCAACTCCTTCGGGTTCGGCGGCCACAACGCCACCCTGGTGATCGGCTCCGTAGACTAGCGCTGCTATGAACTGCCCCGCATGCGGAGGGCTGAACCCCGTCGACGCGGTCTACTGCGGCTTCTGCGCTGCGGCGCTGCATCCCGATGCCGCCGAGCAGGAGCCGCCGCTCCCCGGACAGGGCGCACCGGCCTTCACGCCGGCCGCTGCCGCCGCCGGGCTTGAGACGGCTCAGTGCGCCGTCTGCGGGTACCTGATGGCCGTGGCCGACACGGCCTGCCCTCGGTGCGGCACGCCGCGCGGTATGCGCCTCGACCCGGCGGCGGCCCTGCCGGGCTCGTATGCCCCGGCGGCAGGCTACGGCGGCCAGTACGACACCAACACCTCGGGCACCCGGGGCGCGGTGCCGCTTGAACTGAAGGGCGGATGGAACTGGGGCGCCTTCTGGTACAGCTGGATCTGGGGGCTCAACCACAAGACCCCTATCACGCTTGCGGCGCTTCTCTTCAGCCTGGCGGGCCGCCTCGTTCCGTTTCTTGGACTGGTGAACCTCGGTCTGGCTGTCTGGTTCGGCGTTCGCGGCAACGAGTGGGCCTGGCAGAACCGGCGGTTCGATAGCATTGACCACTTCCGGGCCGTCCAGCGGGCATGGGCCATGTGGGTGCTGGGCAGCTTCATTTTGGTTCTGGTCCTGTTCGCCATCGGTGTGGCCATCGGCCTAGCGGGCGCCCTGGAATCGCTGCAATGACGGAGGTCACGGCGCCGCCGTTGGGCGTCGATGACGCGCTGGCGTACCTGGCCAGGAGGCTGGGGGTCGGGCTACGTCAGCCGGAGCTCTACGCTACCGCGCTGCGGCACCGGTCGGCGGCGTCTGAGCAGCAGGCGGTGAGCAACGAGCGGCTGGAGTACCTGGGCGATGCGGTCGTGGGTCTGGCTGTGGCGAGCCACCTGTTCCGTACGCTACCCGAGGCCCAGGAGGGCGTGCTGTCGCGGCGCAAGGGCTACCTGGTCAGCGAGGCCGCGCTCTCCCAGGCGGCGTTGCGGCTGGGGCTCGACCGGTGTGTGCAGTTGAGCGCCGTGGAGGCAGCCTCCGGCGGCCGCGCCAGGCCGAGCATCCTGTGCGACGTGTTCGAGGCGCTCGTAGGGGCGCTCTACCTGGATTGGGGCGCAAGGGTGGCGGCCGCGGCGGTGCGGCGTGCACTGGGTCCCGTGATTGACGTGACGGATATGGGATTGCCGGACTTCAAAACGCGCCTGCAGGAGCGGATGCAGGCGTCCGGTGGTAATCTGCCTCAGTACACGACCGTTCAGGTCACGGGGCCCGACCATCAGCGCGAGTTCAGTGTGGAGGTCCACCTGCACGGCGAGTTGGCCGGCTTCGGCGTCGGGAAGAGCAAGAAATCGGCGGAGCAGGCCGCGGCCGAAGCGGCGCTGGCGAGCTTCGCCGACAGGGAGAAGCGGGATGACGACGGCCGCTAGAGCCGATATCGCGGTGGTAGGAGGCAGCGGGTTCTACAGCCTGCTCGACGACGCACGCGAAGTCGTGGTCGAGACGCCCTACGGTGACCCGAGCGACGCGATCGTGCTGGCCGAGCTGGACGGCCGGACCGTGGCGTTCCTCCCGCGGCACGGCCGGTCGCACACCGTACCACCGCATCAGATCAACTACCGGGCCAACATCTGGGCGCTGAAGAGCCTCGGCGTCAGAGCCCTCATCAGCCCGTGCGCCGCCGGTAGCCTGCAGCCCCACGTGAAGCCCGAGCACTTCGTCGTCCTCGACCAGTATGTCGATCGCACCCGCGGCCGCATGGACACCTTCTTCGAGGGTCCAGACGTATACCATGTGTCGGCGGCCGATCCCTACTGCCCCCATCTCCGCCGCATCGCCACGGGCGTCATCAAGGGCCATGGGATCGAAGTGCACGAGACCGGGACCATCGTGGTGATCAACGGGCCGAGGTTCTCCACAAAGGCCGAAAGCAAGTGGTTCTCCTCCCAGGGCTGGGAGGTCATCGGTATGACGCAGTATCCCGAAGTCGCGCTCGCGCTGGAGCTTGAGATCGCTCCGCTGGGCATCGCCCTGATCACCGACTATGACAGCGGCCTCTTCGCCGAGGGGCTCGTGGCCCCGTGTACCACCGAGGAGATCTACGCGGTGTTCTCCAAGAACGCTCACCGGATCAAGGCCGTCGTCCTCGATATCATCCGCGCGATCCCGGCGGGCTTTGAGAGCCCGTGCCACAGGTCGCTTCAGTTCGCAAAGGTAGGCGTCTGATGGGAGCCGATCTGACGGACATCTCGGCGGTCCCTCGCACGGTCGACTGGGTCGAGGGCCGCCTGCGGTTGATCGATCAGAACGCCCTGCCCGACCGCCTCGCCATGGTGGACCTCACCACGTGGCAGGCCGCAAGGAACGCCATCGCCGACATGACCGTCCGCGGCGCGCCGGCCATCGGCTGCACCGCCGCGCTGGGCATGGCCCTTGCCGCACACGGCTACAGCGCCCTCCAGCCCGCCCAGTTCGTACAGGCCGTGTCCGCCGCCGCCGCCGACATCCGCTCCGCCCGACCCACCGCCGTCAACCTCATGTGGGCCGTTGACCGCATCGCCGCTGTCGTCGCCGCGTCGCCGACGCCCGCGGAGGGCGCCGCCCGGGCCGAGGCCGCCGCCGTTGCCATGCTCGCCGAGGACGTGGCCGCCAACGTCGCCATGGGCCGCTACGGCGCGGAGCTGCTGCCCGATGAGGGATCGGTGCTGACCCACTGCAACGCGGGCGCGCTGGCAACCGTCGGCTACGGCACGGCGCTGGGCGTCATTCGCGCCGCTGTGGCCATGGGCAAGGCGATCCATGTCTACTCCGACGAGACGCGGCCGCGCCTGCAAGGCATGCGGCTCACCACGTGGGAGTTGCAGCGCGACGGAATCCCCGTCACCGCGATCACGGACAGCATGGCCGCCGTCCTCATGCGGCAGGGGCGCATCGCCTGTGTCGTGGTCGGCGCGGATCGCGTCGCCGCCAACGGCGACGCCGCTAACAAGATCGGCACCTACGCTGCCGCCGTGGCGGCTCACCACCATGGCGTGCCCTTCTACGTGGCCGCACCCCTATCGACGGTCGACATGGCGCTGCCCACAGGCGACGGCATCCCCATCGAGGAGCGCGACCCGGCAGAGGTTACCTGCATCGCCGGCGTCCGCCTGGCGCCAGAGGGCGTGCCGGCCTGGAACCCGTCATTTGACGTGACGCCTGCGGCGTTGATCGCTGCGATCATCACCGGGCAGGGGGTCGTGCGGCCACCCTTCGGCCCGGGCCTCGCCCGGCTGGCCGGCAGGGCCGCCGCGCAGGGAGGAGCATCGTGATGCCGCTATTGGCCAGGGATCTGATCCGTGACGTCCCGGACTTCCCCAAGCCGGGCATCGTGTTCAAGGATATCACGCCGGTCCTGGCAAGTCCCGCCGCCATGCGGGAGGTCACGGACCGCTTCGAGGCGTTCGCTGCCGGACTGCGGCCCGATGTGATCGCAGGCATTGAGTCGCGCGGCTTCGTCCTCGGGGCTCCGCTCGCCATGCAGATGGGCCTGCCGTTCGCGCCCGTCCGCAAGGCAGGCAAGCTGCCGTGGCGGACCGTCCGCGAGGAGTACGCCCTGGAGTACGGCACGGCTGCTATGGAGATGCACGAGGATGCCCTGGCCGCGGGCAGCCGCGTGCTGATCGTCGATGATCTGCTGGCCACGGGAGGGACGGCAGCCGCTGCCTCCCGGCTCGTGGAGAGGCTGGGAGGCCGGGTCGTGGGCCTCTGCTTCATGGTCGAGCTCGCCTTCCTCAAGGGGCGCGATGCGCTGGCGGAGCGCACCATTGAGGCTCTGATCGAGTATTAGGCCGGATGACGTGCGCAGGCGCAGGCCTGCGGCAGGGAAGTACCCGTAAGGGAGCCGGTGTTCGCACCGAGCGCCCGCGGCATCAAAGACGGGAGGGGAACAGACATGCCGACCGTTGTACTCAGCGTGGATTGCGTTGCAGCCGGCGCCGGGAAGTGCTATGCCCGCGAAATCGTGCGCGTGGCCGAGGAGTTTACGATCCCATTGACGTGGCTCATCGCTGTCAACCAGGCGAGCCCCATGGCCAATGTCACCATGTACCATACCGAGTACCTGCACGGTATTCCTGCCTGGCATGAAGTTGGCCTGGCGGTTAGCTTCCAGAACGGCCATGGCTACATTGCAGATCCCAAGGTCCGAGCCGACCTCCTGCGCCTCGGCAAGGATGTGCTGAAGCAGTGCCACATCAAGCCCACTGCGTTCCGCGCGAGCAACCATGATGTTATGGCGGATGACGTTCGTGCGCTTGAGGACATCGGGATCCTCGTCGACGCCTCGGCGTGCCCCGGCGCCACAGACAGCCATGACGTCCGCTGGCCCGACGGCGAGCGCGACCCGTACCATCCCTCCTACACCGACATTAACACGCATGGCGACGCCTCGCTGCTGATGGTTCCCCTTGCCACCCACAACGGCGTCTGCGGCAACCTGGACCTCGGGTGGGAGAAGGTCGGCCCTGTCGTCGAGTCCGCCCTGGCTGCCCGCGAGGTCGTAGCCCTAACGCTCAGCGATGTGGCCCAGAACACTGACGCACTCCGCGCCGCCATCCAGGCCGGCCGCGCCGCAGGGGCGCGGTTCACGACGCTGACGGCGTTGGCCGCCGGCCTGCGCAAGTAGCCCCACCTTCGATCGGGCTCGCCTCGCTCCCGAGGGTGCGAGGCGAGCCGGTCGAGCCCCGGATACCCCTGCGTCGTCCGCATCGTCGGGCTCCGCTGAGGAACCGCCTGTGCAGAGCAACCTGCAGCCGTGCCTCTATTGCGGCCTCGCCATGGGGCGCACCGAGCCCGTGGCCCTATGCGGCGCCTGCTGGGCCGTGGTGCATGACCGTTGCCTTCAGCACGCCGGCCGGTGCAGTACGGTGCAGTGCCCGGGCGACCCTGCGACGATGGTTCCGGCGGATGTCGCGGTTGTCGTCGGCGCCCGCATCGCGACCGCCAATGCGGAACCCGCCACTTGCCCCGCCTGCGGCGCCGCGACCGACTACGGGCGGCTGGTTCCTCCGGCGCGCCGGCTCTGGATGCGCATGACGCCGGGCATCTGGTTTGAGGCCGCGCAGGGCGGCCCCGTGGGCGCCGGGCGCAGATCCGGATGGCACGTTCCGGCGGCCGGCTTGCCCGGGCGCAGGTGCCGCGCATGCCGCGCGCTGTACCTGGCCGGCCAGCCGGTGGATGCGCGCCGCTCCCAGTCCGGCGCCGTGTTCCCCTACTGCCCGCAGTGCAGTGCGCCCTTCACTTCGGGCTGGTTCGACCTTCAGCGCTATGGCTCAGGGGCGGTGGGCTTCGTGCCCCAGGCTCCGCCCGGCTCGTCCGAACTGCGCGGGCATCGGGCGACGCCGAACCGGTTCGCCACGGGCGCTGGACGCCAGTCGGTGGCTCGCATTGCCGGGCAGTGCTGCTCCCGGTGCCTCTTCTCGCTGGTTTCCGGCCTCCCAGTACCATGATCGCTGTGCGGGAGCGGTGGTTCATGCGATAATCGGTAGAATGGAGTGCACTCCTCGCGTGCATGGAGGAATCTGCGGCACAGACGCTGAACGACGCAGTGACTGGTGCAGCAGTCGGGCTGGAATGCGCCTGAGGCGCAGTGACAGGCACACCCAGGTGATGGCCGGCAGGGAAACCGTTAGTGAGATGATCCCATCTGGACAGATGAGTAGCTGAAGGAAGCGGCTGAGTAGTGACCCGTGCCATTGGCCATCGTCGAACAACCGCAGTAGGAGGAGAGCAGGATGAAGGCGTTCATCGAGTACTTGGTGCAGGCTGTGGTGGACCTGCCGGAAGAAGTCCGTGTCGATGAGGAACCAGGCGAGATCGCGACGACCTATCGGGTGCATGTCGCCCCCAGCGACCTGGGTAAGGCAATCGGCAAGCAGGGCCGGATCGCCAACGCGATGCGGGTTCTTGCCAAGGCGAGCGCAATGAAGCACAAGCGCCGGGTCTACCTGGAAGTAGTAGGGGCTCCGGCCGAGGTAAACGCTGACTGACCCATCATGGGGTGACAGCCATCCACGGGGGGCCGCCCACGCGGCCCCCTATGCATCTGTGGCAGCCAAGCACGGCTGGGTGTTGACCGGTGCCCGCAAACGATGCCATACTGAAGCCAATCTGGATTTGTAGAGGCTGTGAAGAGGCTAGTACGCGCTCAAACCTACTTCAGAGAGCCGTCGCCTGGTGCGAGACGGTGTGGGTAGGCGCGGAATCTCACCTCGGAGCCGGCCGCCTGAACGTCATCCGACGCTAGGGCTGTCCGGGCGCGCCCGTTATAGCGCGAAGAGTGGAGTCTGCTCGGGTGTGCCCAACGGCGCCCCGACGCCGCAGGCTCTACAAGGGTGGTACCGCGTGAGTGAACCTCTCGTCCCTTGGGATGAGGGGTTTTTTCGTTTTTCAGGGGCTTTCCGGACCGCGCCGGAGCGCCCCCGAACGAGAGGAATTAACGTGATGAGCCTGTCTGGTGCCCAGATCATGCTGGAGTGCCTGCGTCGCGAGGGTGTGGCGCACGTTTTCGGCTATCCCGGCGGCGCCGTCCTGCCGATCTACGACGCCCTGTACGACTGCCACGATATCATGCACGTGCTGGTGCGCCACGAGCAGGGAGCCGCGCACATGGCTGACGGTTACGCCCGGGCCACCGGCAAGGTCGGCGTCTGCCTGGCCACCAGCGGGCCGGGCGCGACCAATCTCGTGACCGGCATCGCCAATGCCTATATGGACTCGATCCCCATCGTGGCCATCACCGGGCAGGTGCGCACCACGGTGATCGGCAAGGACGCCTTCCAGGAGGCCGACATCACCGGGATCACCATTCCGGTCACGAAGCACAACTTCCTGGTGAAGGATGCCGCCGACCTGCCGCGCACGTTTGCCGAGGCCTTCCATGTGGCGCGCACGGGCCGTCCCGGCCCTGTCCTCGTGGACATGCCGCTGGACGTGAGCCAGCAGCGCATCGAGTGGAGCGGCGACCAGTACCCGCAGAAGGTCGATATGCCCTCCTACAGGCCCACCACGCGCGGGCACGAGGTGCAGATCAAGCGCGCGGCGGCGGCCATCGCTGCGGCGACACGCCCGGTGCTCTATGTCGGCGGCGGCGCTATCAGTTCCGGTGCGCAGGCCGAGGTGACGGAGCTTGCCGAGCGGACCAATATCCTGGTGACGACCACGCTTCTCGGCAAAGGCGCCATCAGCGAGGCCCACCCGCTATGCATGGGCATGCTGGGCATGCACGGCACCGCATACGCCAACCATGCCGTACACAACTGCGACCTGCTGATCGCCATCGGCGCTCGGTTCGATGATCGCGTCACCGGCAAGGTGGACCGCTTCGCCCCCGGCGCCAAAGTAATCCATATCGATATCGACCCCGCTGAGATCGGCAAGGTCCGCCAGCCCGAGATCCCCATCGTGGGTGACGTCAAGACGGTGCTGCAGGTGCTGCTGAAGCATGTGGAGGCGCGCCCGGCCGGCGAGTGGAATGAGCAGATCGAGGAGTGGCGGCAGCGGTTCCCGCTGGTCTACCCGCGCGACGGCGGGCTCTACACCGAGGCCATCGTCGAGCACATCGGCGAGGCCACGGAGTGGAAGGCCGTCATGGCCACCGACGTGGGCCAGCACCAGATGTGGGCGGCGCAGTACTTCCGAACCCGCGCCCCGCGGCAGTGGATCACGTCCGGCGGGCTCGGAACGATGGGGTACGGGTTGCCCGCGGCCATCGGAGCGCAGTTCGCACGGCCCGACGAGCGCGTCATCTGCCTCTCCGGCGACGGCTCCTTCCAGATGTGCACGCAGGAGCTGATGACCGCGTCGATTTATGGCCTGCCGCTCATCGTCTGCATTTCCAACAACCGGTCGCTGGGCATGGTGCGGCAGTGGCAGGAGATGTTCTACCATGAGCGCTATAGCCATGTGAACCTGGAGCAGTCACCGGACTTCGTGAAGCTGGCGGAGGCCTACAACTGCATCGGCTACCGTGTGACCACGCTGGAGGAGTTCCGTGCGGCCTTTTCGGCGGCGATGGCGCAGACCAGCCGGCCGGTGGTGATCGATTGCTCCGTGACCGGCGGCGAGAACGTCTTCCCGATGATCCCGAGCGGGCAGACCGTGAACGAGATGCGAATGCACTCGCGCCTCGAGGAGCTCCGGTCGGCGCCGAACGCGGACCCGGAGGGCTGGTCCTACGATGAGGAAGACCAGAAGCTCAGCCAGATCGTCGATGCCGGGCACTGCGGCGCGCAGAAGGAGAACTGACCATGGCCCTCACGCTCTCGGGCCCTAGCTCCGTTCAGGGCCAGCAGCACATTATCACGGTGCTCGTTGAGAACCACCCGGGCGTCCTCGCCAGGGTCTCCGGCCTCTTCGCGCGGCGCGGCTACAACATCGAGTCGCTGACGGTCTCCATCACCGAGAACCCCGACGTCAGCCGCATGACGATCGTCGTCGGCGGCGACGAGCTGGTGCTGGAGCAGATCACCAAGCAGCTGAACAAGCTGATCGAGGTGATGCGCGTCGTCGACTACACCGAGTTCGCTGCGGTGGAGCGCGAACTGGCGCTCATCAAGGTGAACGCCGAGCCGCGCGATCGGGCCGAGATCATGCAGATCGTGGAGGTCTTCCGCGCCCGTATCATCGACATGGGCGAGCGGGCCTTCATCATCGAAGTGACCGGCGGGACGGACAAGATCGATAAGATCCGCGACCTGCTGGCTCCGCACGGCATCCGCGAGATGGTGCGCACGGGCGTCATCGCCATGGCCCGCGGTTCCAGGACGGCCTGAAGCCATGGACGATATGCGCGAACTGGTTACGGTGGAGCAAGCCACGCGCCTCTTCGTGCTTGTGGCGATCGTGCTGCCGCTCCTGGGAGCCGCCCTGGGCTCCTGGGTCGGCGCTCGTCGCGGCAACCTGCGCAGGGGCCTGGCCATCGGGCTTCTGGCCGGTCTGGCCGGTCCGGGCAACCTCGTCCTCTGGCGGATGTATAATGGCATCACAGACCGGCTCGGCCTCGATACAGTGCGCAACCTGCTCACCAACCTCGCCCTCTTCGCCGCCATCGGCGTCGTGATTGGCGTCGCCGTGGGTTTCGTAGCGCGCCGCATGGGCACGAACGGCCAATCTGGCCGGTCGCCAGGTGCGTGAGCATGGGCAAACGAGTACTTGTCGTAGATGATGAGAAGCACATCCCGGTCCTGCTGCGCTCCGCGCTGGAGCGCGAGGGATATGAGGTCACGGTCGCCAGCGACGGACTGGAGGCGCTCCAGAAGGTCGCCGAAGAGCGGCCCGACCTGATCGTGCTGGATGTCGCTATGCCTAACATGGATGGCTTCGAGGTGCTGCGGAGGCTCAAAGCCAGCATCACAACCTGCGCCATTCGTGTGGTCATGCTCACCGCGCGGGACGAGGACGCCGATGTGGCCCGAGGGTGGCAGCAGGGGGCCGACGCCTACATCGTCAAGCCCTTCGTGCCTGCCGACCTCGTGGCCGTCGTGAAGAACGTGCTGGGTGATGCAGCCGCCGGCGCTGCCTCCCCGGCCGCCTGGCCGAAGCAACCGGGCGCCAAGGGCTAGCCGCCGCCATTCCCGGTGGCCTATGTGATAAGAAGAGGAGAATCGATGCCTGCCACAGTGTATTACGACGCCGATGCCGACCTGAAGTTGCTGGAAGGCAAGAAGATAGCCGTCATCGGCTACGGCAGCCAGGGCCACGCCCATGCGCTGAACCTTCGGGAGAGCGGCATCGATGTCCGTGTCGGCCTGCGCCCGGGCAAGTCTTGGGACGCCGCCACGAAGGACGGCCTCACCGTCCTGCCGGTGCCGGACGCCGTCCGCGAGGCCGACATCATCATGGTGCTGGTCAATGACGAGTTCCAGGCGGCGGTCTACCAGGAGAGCATCCTTCCCAACCTGAAGCCCGGCAACGCCATCGCCTTCGGGCACGGCTTCAACATCCACTTCGGCCAGATCGTGCCGCCGTCGGACATCGATGTCTTCATGTGCGCGCCCAAGGGCCCGGGGCACCTGGTCCGCCGCGTCTACTCCGAGGGCAAGGGCGTTCCGTGCCTGATCGCGGTCCACCAGAACGCCACCGGCGCCGCCCGCGATATCGCGCTGGCCTATGCCAAGGGCATCGGCGGCACCCGCGCCGGGGTGCTCGAGACGACCTTCAAGGAAGAGACCGAGACCGATCTCTTCGGCGAGCAGGCCGTGCTCTGCGGCGGCGCCACGTCGCTCGTCAAGGCGGGCTTCGAGACGCTGGTGAACGCCGGCTACCAGCCCGAGATCGCCTACTTCGAGTGCATGCATGAGCTGAAGCTCATCGTCGACCTCATGTACGAGGCAGGCATCGCGGGCATGCGCTACTCCATCTCCGATACCGCCCAGTTCGGCGACATGACCCGCGGCCCGCGCCTCATCGACGACGGCGTCAAGGAGCGGATGCGCACCGTCCTGCGCGAGATCCAGTCCGGCGAGTTTGCCCGTGAGTGGATTCTCGAGAACAAGGCCAATCGACCGGTCTTCCGCGCCCTGGAGCAGCAGGATGCGACCCACCCCATCGAGGAGGTCGGCGCACGCCTGCGCGGCATGATGAGCTGGGTCCGCCCGTCGGTGCCGCAGGCGTCCCCTGCCGCCGCCGCCCGGATGCAGCAGATCGATGTAGCCGAGTAGGGGATCGCACGTGCCGGCGCCTGAGGGCGCCCGGTGTCGTACCGGCCGGTTCGCCGAACCAGGCGGCCGGCCGGATTGCTTATGGGGTAACACCAATGTCCAGCAGAATCCACATCTTCGATACCACGCTCCGCGACGGCGAGCAGTCTCCCGGCGCCTCGCTGAACGTGCCGGAGAAGATCGAGATCGCGCGGCAGCTTGAGCGTCTCGGGGTCGATATCATCGAAGCCGGTTTCCCGATCTCTTCGCCGGGTGATTTCCACGCGGTGGAGGAGGTGTCGCGGGTCGTCCAGAACGCCGTCGTCTGCGGCCTGACGCGGGCGCGCGAGAAGGACATCGACGTGGCGGCCGATGCCCTCAAGTCGGCCCGCCGCCCGCGCATCCACACCGGCCTGGGCGTCTCGGACAACCATCTCCGATTCAAGCTGAAGATGAGCCGCGAGGAAGCGCTGGCCATGGGCGTGGCCGCCGTGAAGCACGCGCGTAAGTACGTCGAGGATGTGGAGTACTTCCTGGAGGACTCCGGCCGCGCCGATATCGACTACCTCTGCCTCGTTGTCGAGCGGGTCATCGAGGCCGGCGCCACGGTGATCAACGTGCCCGATACCACGGGCTACGCCCTGCCGCACGAGTTCGCGGGCCGCATCCGCGCGATCATGAACCGGGTACCCAACGTCGACAGGGCGATCATCTCCGTCCACTGCCACGATGACCTGGGCCTCGCGGTCGCGAACTCGCTCGAGTGCGTGCTGGCCGGCGCCCGGCAGGTCGAGTGCACCATCAACGGCATCGGTGAGCGCGCGGGCAATACGAGCCTCGAAGAGATCGTCATGGCCATCAAGGTCCGAGCCGACCTCCTCGACGCCGACACCGGGATCGTGACGCAGGAGATTTACAAGACCAGCCGCCTGGTCTCCAACCTCACGGGCATCTTGGTTCAGCCCAACAAGGCCATCGTCGGGGCCAACGCCTTCGCGCACTCCTCGGGCATCCACCAGGACGGCGTACTGAAGGAGCGGAGCACCTACGAGGTGATCGATCCGCAGGACGTGGGCATCCACGAGAGCAAGATCGTCCTCACGGCGCGCTCGGGCAGGCACGCGCTGGTGCACCGGATCAGCGAACTGGGCTACCACCTAGCGGACGACAAACTGGAGCGCGTCTACGAGCGCTTCCTGGAGGTGGCCGACCGCAAGAAGACCGTGTATGACGAGGATCTGGAGGCCATTGTGGCCGACGAGACCTCGGCCATCATGGTCAGCTACGAGATGCAGCAGGTGCAGGTCTGCTGTGGCGATAACAGCATCCCCACCGCCACCGTGGTGCTCAAGGGGCCGGATGGCGTCGTCGTAACGGACTCCGACCATGGCACCGGTCCCGTGGATGCGATCTACCGCGCCGTGAACCGCATCGTGAAGTACCGCAATGAGCTGATCGAGTTCTCGATCCAGTCAGTCACCGAGGGTATCGACGCACTGGCCGAGGTGACCATCCGCATCCGGCGGGATCACGACATCTACACCGGCCGCGCCGCGCACTCCGACATCTGCGTGGCCAGCGCCCGCGCCTATCTGCACGCCCTGAACCGGCTGATCGAGCGAGTGGGCAGCACGTCGCCCGCCGAGGCGCTGGACCAGGTCTAGCGACTGAACCCGACAACGAGGTGATGCCCGTGGCTGAACCACTAACGCTCTTCGACAAGATCTGGCGGACCCACGTGGTCCGCCAGGCGTCCGGCGAGCCCGCGACGCTCTACATCGACCTGCACCTGGTGCATGAGGTCACGTCGGCCCAGGCGTTCGACGGCCTGCGGCTGGCCGGGCGCAAGGTCCGCAGGCCGGACCTGACGCTGGCCACCATGGACCACAACATCCCGACCACCGACCGGTCCGTGCCCGTGGCAGACCCCATCAGCGCCCGTCAGATGGACGTGCTGGAGGCCAATTGCCGCGAGTTCGGCGTTGAGCTGCTCGGCCTCCACCACCCGCTCCAGGGCGTGGTGCATATCGTGGGACCGGAACTCGGGCTGACGCAGCCGGGCATGACCGTCGTCTGCGGCGACAGCCACACCGCCACGCACGGAGCCTTCGGGGCGCTGGCCTTCGGCATCGGCACCTCCGAGGTGGAGCACGTGCTGGCCACGCAGTGCCTGCCCCAGTCGCGGCCGAAGACGATGCTCATCGAGCTTCAGGGCGACGCCGCGCCGGGCGTCACAGCGAAGGACATCATCCTGGCCGTCATCGGGCGCATCGGCACCGACGGCGCCACGGGCCATGTCGTCGAGTATGCCGGCCCGGCCATTCGCGCCCTCTCCATGGAGGGCCGCATGACCGTCTGCAATATGTCCATCGAGGCAGGCGCCCGAGCCGGCATGATCGCGCCGGACGAGACCACGTTCGCCTACCTCAAGGGGCGGGCCTGTGCGCCCTCCGGCGCGGACTGGGATCGCGCAGTGGAGGCCTGGCGGCTCCTGGCCGGCGATCCCGGCGCCCGGTTCGACACGGTGGTCACGCTCAACGCCGCCGATCTGGCGCCGCACGTCACCTGGGGCACCAACCCCGGCCAGAGCGTGCCGGTCACCGGTTGTGTGCCCGACCCCGCCGCCATCGCCGATCCATCCGCGGCGTCTGCCGCCGAGCACGCTTTGAGGTACATGGCCCTTCAGCCGGGCACGCCGATCAAGGAGATCACCGTTAACCGCGTCTTCATCGGCTCCTGCACCAACGGGCGCATCGAGGACCTTCGCGCCGCCGCCCGGGTAGCCGAGGGGCGCAAGGTGAGCGCCTCCGTGGAGGCCCTGGTCGTTCCCGGCTCCGGCATGGTGAAGCGCCAGGCCGAGGAGGAGGGGCTCGACCGCATCTTCAAGGCCGCGGGCTTCCAGTGGCGCGAACCCGGATGCTCCATGTGCCTTGGCATGAACGCCGACATCCTCTCGCCCGGCGACCGTTGCGCCTCGACCTCGAACCGCAACTTCGAGGGTCGGCAGGGCAAGGGCGGACGCACACACCTGGTGAGCCCGGAGATGGCCGCCGCAGCCGCCATCGAGGGGCGCTTCGTGGACGTGCGCGGCTGGCCGGCATAGAGGAGCGCATATGGAACCATTCATCCGCATGACCGGCATCGCGGCGCCGCTGGATCGCGCCAACGTGGACACCGACCAGATCATTCCGAAGCAGTTCCTCAAGCGCGTGGAGCGGACGGGCTTCGGCGAGTTCCTCTTCTTCGACTGGCGCTACCTGGCGGACGGTTCGCCCAACCCGGACTTCACCTTGAACGCGCCGGCCTACCGCGGTGCGTCGGTCCTGGTGGCGGGCCGCAACTTCGGCAGCGGATCCTCGCGCGAGCATGCGCCCTGGGCGCTGCTGGAGTACGGCTTCCGGGCCATCATCGCACCGTCATTTGCTGACATCTTCTACAACAACTGCTTCCAGAACGGTGTGCTGCCGGTGGTCCTGCCGGAGCCGGCGGTCCAGGCCATCATGGCCCGCACCACCGAGGAGCCGGGCTGGAGCCTTACCGTGGACCTGGAGACCCAGACGGTCTCCAGCGCCGACGGCATGTCGGAGCGCTTCGAGGTGGACGCCCACCGGCGCTACTGCATGCTCAACGGCCTGGACAGCGTGGGCCTGACGCTGCTCCACGCCGACGCCATCGACCGCTACGAGCGGGAGCGCCCGACGTGGAAGCCACGGGTCAAGCTGCCGGCCAGCTGACGGGGCCGGTGGAAGTCCGGCCGGCGCGTGCGGGGGACATTCCCGGTATGACGGACCTGTGGGGCCTGATGATGGCCGAGCATCGGGCGCTGGACCCGCGCCTGCGGTTCGCGGCCGGTGCGCCCCAGGCGGCGGCCAGGCAGATGCGCGGCAGCCTGCGTGACCGGGACACGGCTCTGCTGGTGGCCGAGGCCGCCGGCCGCGTCGTGGGGTATGTGCTGGCGTACCGGCAGCAGAGGCCGCCCGTGGCGCCGCTCGGGGATTTCGCGTTCGTGGCGGAGCTCTTCGTACACCCGGAGTTCCGGCGCGCCGGCGTCGGCACACGGCTTGTGCGCGCCGCCATGGAGGCGCTCCGGGGCCGGGGCGCACGCTCGTTTGAGCTGCTGGCGTCTCACGCCAACGCGGCCGCGGTGGGCTTCTGGCGCTCGCTGGGCTTCTCGGACTATATGCTGCTGCTCCGGGCCGACCTGCCGGGAGCCGACGGGGAAGGGGATCGACCATGAAGCGCGTCGAATGCGTCATTCGGCCGACCAAGATCGACGAGGTCAAGGAGGCGCTCATCGCTGTGGGCGTCACGGGCATGACCGTCACGGATGTCCGAGGCTACGGGCGGCAGCGTGGGCGCACCGAGAAGTACCGGGGCAACACATATATTGTGAATCTGCTCCCGAAGGTGAAGATCGAGTTCGTCGTCGCCGATTCCCTCGTGGACGCCGCCATGGAGGCCGCGTTGGAGGCCGCCCGCACCGGCGAGATCGGCGACGGCAAGGTGTTTGTTTCGGCGGTGGAGGATGCCGTCCGCATCCGCACCGGCGACCGGGGCGAGAGCGCCCTCTAGTCCCGGCGGCCCCGTGGCCGCGACGGAAGGTGGTAAGCGTTTGGCCGACCGCGTCACGATCTACGATACGACCCTCCGCGACGGCTCGCAGGGCGAGGGGATCAGCTTTTCCATCGAGGACAAGCTGCGCATCGCCCACAAGCTGGACGAGTTCGGCGTCGACTACGTGGAGGCCGGCTGGCCCGGCTCCAACCCGAAGGACGACGAGCTCTTTCAGCGCCTGGCGGGGGCTCCGTTGACCAGGGCGCGTCTGGCCGCGTTCGGCAGCACCCGCCGCCCCAGGACCCCCGCCAATGAGGACCCCACCCTCCTGAGCCTCGTGCGCGCCTCGGCTCCGGTCTGCACCATCTTCGGCAAGTCGTGGGATATGCACGTCACCCACGCCCTGAAGGTAAGCCTGGCCGAGAACCTGGAGATGATCGCCGACTCGGTGGCCTACCTGCGCGGGCATGTCGACGAGGTGGTCTACGATGCCGAGCACTTCTTCGACGGCTACAAGCGCAACCCCGATTACGCGATGCGTACCCTTGCAGCCGCCCACAAGGCAGGCGCGTCGGCGCTGGTGCTCTGCGACACGAATGGCGGATGCCTCCCGCACGAGGTGGCCGAAATCACCGAGGCCGTGGTGGCCCGGTTCGGAGGCATCGTGGGCATCCACACGCACGACGACTCCGGGTGCGGCGTGGCGAACGCTCTGGCAGCGGTTCGGAGCGGCGCCCGGCACGTGCAGGGGACCATCAACGGTTACGGAGAGCGGTGCGGCAACGCGAACCTCTGCGTCGTGGCGCCCAATCTGCGGCTCAAGCTGGGCATGGAGTGCCTGGAGCCCGACGCGCTGCAGCATCTGACCGGCCTCTCGCAGTATATCGACGAGGTGGCCAACCTGTCGCCGACCGGCCGGCAGCCCTACGTCGGCAAGAGCGCCTTCGCCCACAAGGCCGGCGTGCATGTGGACGCCGTGCTGAAGCACCGCGCCACGTATGAGCACATCGATCCCGAGCAGGTGGGCAACTCCCGGCGGATGCTCGTGTCGGAGCTGTCCGGCGGCAGCATGGTCGTCAACAAGGCGGCCGAGCGGCATATCGACCTCCAGAAGAAGTCGCCCGAAACGCGCCACCTGTTGCGCCGGGTCGCCGACATGGAGAAGGACGGCTACTCCTTCGAGGGCGCCGAGGCCTCCTTCGAGCTGCTGCTGATGAACGCCATCGGCACCTACCGCAGCCTCGTGGAGATCAGCGGCTTCCGCGTCATCGTCGAGAAGCGCAAGGGCGAGGAACCCACCACGGAGGCGACCATCAAGCTCTCGGTCGACGGCCTGCAGCGGCTCACCGTGGCCGAGGGCGACGGTCCCGTCCATGCGCTGGATACCGCGCTTCGCAAGGCGCTGCTGGAGTTCTATCCACAGCTGGAGGGCATCTGGCTTACGGACTTCAAGGTCCGCGTCGTCAACGTTCGCGCGGGTACCGCCGCACGGGTCCGGGCCATCGTGGACTCCTCCAACGGCGATACCACGTGGAGCACCGTGGGCGTCTCGCACAACATGGTGGAGGCCGGCTGGCACGCACTGCTGGACGGCATCATCTACGGCCTGCTTCGCGCCGGTGTGCAGCCATACAGCGCCGCCGGCGAGGGCGCTTAGGTGCGCCGCCCGCCGTTGCTGGGCCTGCCCGTCGTGGCGGTCGATCCGGGTTCCCCGGCGCATGACGCAGGCATCGCGCCCGGCGACCTGGTCCGCGCAGTGGACGGCGTCCCGATCAGCGACCTGCTGGACTTCCAGTTCCGCACGGCCGACGGCGCCCGCACGCTCACGGTAGTGCGCGGCGGCGCCGACCTGGAGCTACGGGTGGCCTTTGAAGCGGGGGAGGACGCGGGCCTGGAGTTCGGTGAAGAGTTGGCCGACGGCATCCACTCCTGCGTCAACAAGTGCGTCTTCTGCTTCATCCACCAGATGCCGCGGGGCATGCGCCGCTCACTCTATGTGATGGACGACGACTTCCGGCTCTCCTTCACCCACGGCAACTACGTCACGCTCACGAACCTGACGCCGGAGGAGTTCGACCGCATCCTGGAGCAGCGCCTGTCGCCGCTCTATGTCTCCGTGCATGCCACCGATCCCGACCTGCGCGGCCGCCTGCTGGGCAAGAAGGAGCCCGCGCCGATCCTGCCCGCGCTACGGACGCTGGCCGAGCATCGGATCGATGTCAACGCTCAGGTGGTGCTATGCCCCGGCCTCAACGACGGTGCGGCCCTGCGCCGGACCGTGCATGAGTTGGCCGAGCTCCACCCCGGCGCCTCGGGCCTGCGTTGCGGCGTGCAGTCCGTGGCCGTCGTGCCGGTGGGTCTCACGCGTTTCCGGGAGCGTCTGCCGAAGCTCGAGGCCGCCGATGCCGCCTACGCCGCGGCCATGCTGCGCGAGGTCACCCGCTGGGGCGTCGCCCTGGCCCGGCGCATCGGCACCCGCTTCGTCTGGCTATCGGATGAGTGGTACAACCTGGCCGCCAAGCCCGTGCCCTCGGCCCGGCACTATGAGGATTTCCCGCAGTACGAAGACGGCGTGGGCACGATCCGCTCCTTCCTCGACGCCGCCCGCCGGGTGGAGCGCCGCCTGCCGCCCGAGGCCGCCGCGCCGGTGACGGGGTCTGTGATCACCGCAAGGCTGGCCGCTCCGGTGGTCTCCAGCTTCGTGGATCGCCTCAATGCCGTGGAGGGCGTCTCCCTGCAGACGCTCGTCGTTACCAACCGCTTCTTCGGTGATACCATCAACGTGGCAGGCCTGATGACCGGTCAGGACATCCTCGCCACCCTTTGCGAACATCCCGGCCCCGGCCCTGTCTACCTGCCCTCCATCTGCGTGAAGGATGGCGACATCTTCCTGGACGATATGACGGTGGGCGGCCTCGCCTCCGCCACGGGCCGCCGGATCATCATCGTCGATATCACCCCAGCCTCCCTGGCGCAGGCTGTCGGCCTCCTCTAGCCGCCCTCGGCACGGCCTTCTCCCACCGCCGCCTGCGCCCCTTCAGGTTCTACGCCAGTTGCGTAGAACCTGTTGACATCTGCCTCCATATTGGTGTACAAAGATGCGTGTACTACCGCTCTCTGTCTACTCCAATGGGGTGCTCGCATGTCCGTCGCGTGTTTCATCGTTCCGCATATGGGCGTCGTCGCTGCGTGCCGCCGCAGGCCGGATCTGGCCGGCTCGCCCCTGGCGTTGGTCGATGAGAAAGGGCGCGTGGTCACGGTCTCGCCCGAGGCCGATCGGGCGGGGGTGCACCTGGGGCAGGCCGAGACGGCGGCGCGCTCCCTGTGCCGCGACCTGGTCGTGGTCCCGTATGACCGCGAGGGCGCGGATGAGGCGGCCCGGGAGATGTGGGACATCCTGGCCGTGGAGACCTCCTATGTGGAGCCTTCCTCGCCGGAGGTCTGCTATGCCGAGATCGCCGGGTTGCAGGTGCTGGAGCGCTCCGAGGTGGCCGCGGCGGCCATCCGCAGGCAGTTGGGCGGCCCCGTGCATGTGGGGCTCGGGCGTACGCTGTTCGTGGCCCGCATGGCCGCCCGGCAGGCGCGCGACGGGGTGGTGGCGGTCCCGTCCGGCATGGAGGCCGCCTTTCTGGCCCCCATCCCTCTGGCAGGTGTGGAGGAGCTGGAGGGCAAGCTGAAGGATGCCCTGGCGCGGCTGGGCGTGAAGACGCTGGGCGACGTGGCCGCCCTGGACCGGCAAGACCTGAACCGCCGCTTCAAGGCCAACGGGGAGAAGCTCCGCGCCCTGGCATCCGGCGGTCCCCGGACGCCGGTTCGCCCCGTCTGGCCGCCCAGGTTCGTGGAGCGGCGCGCCCACTTCGACGACCGGGAGGTGGAGGACCTGCTCCTCATCGAGGAGGCCATGCGCCGATGCGCCGCCTCGGTCTCCGAGACGCTGCTGGCGGGGCACGAGTTCTGCCGGACCCTTACGCTCAGTGTCCGCTTTGCCGATAACACCTGGCAGGCCCTGCCGGAGCGCCTGGCCCTGCCGCTGAACAGGCCCGAACCCCTCTACCGCGCAGCGCTCCGTCTCTACAAGCGGATGGAGCCCGGGCGGCCCATCACAGAAGTGCGCCTCAGGGCCGCGGACCTGGGTCCTGCGGGCGGCATCCAGCTGGCCCTGCTGGATGACAACCAGTCCCAGCGCGGCCTCCCGCACGAGAGGAAGCGGCGCCTGCATAAGGCGCTGGAGACCATCGGGAAGCGGTTCGGGGCCGCCTGTGTGCGGCACGCCGGAGGCTTCGATACGGGCGGCAGGACGGACCTCTGGACCTACCCGCTGGGGCATCGCATGAACGTGCCGGTGGATGTGGTCACCAATGACGCCGGCGAGCCCGTCCGCTATCGCCTGCGTGAATGCTCCTGGGATGTCACCTCCATACAGAACCGATGGTGCGAAGCGGAATGGGATTGGGAGCGCATGCGCGAGCGCACGATCTACCGTGTGGAGACATGGCCCGCCGGCCTGTGCGAGCTTTCCAAGCAGGACGGTTCCTGGCGCATCGCCGCCATTGCCGACTGAGGCGGAGCCAATGTTCGTCCATCTGCACACCCATAGCCCCTACAGCTTCCTTGACGGCGCCACGGAGGTCGAGCGCCTGGTCCGCCGCGCCGCCGAGCTGGGCATGCCCGCCATGGCCCTCACCGACCACGACAACCTCTGCGGCATGGTCAAGTTCACGTCCGCCTGCCGCAATTACGGCGTCCGGCCCATCCTGGGCGCCGAGGTCACCATGGAGGACCAGAGCCATCTCACGCTCCTGGCGCTGGATTCCACCGGCTACTCCAACCTCTGCTCCCTGCTGACCCGCACCCATGCCAACGGGGGGCGCCTCAACCCGCTGCTGCCCTGGAACGCGCTGCCCGAGCGGGCCTCGGGCCTCGTCTGCCTCACCGGCTGCCGCAAGGGGCAGATACCCTCCCTGGTGCGCCGCCGCGAGCACGCCCAGGCCGCAGAACGCGCCATGGAGCTGCGCCGCATCTTCGGCCGGTCGGGGCTGGTGGTGGAGATGCAGGATGACATGACGCCCGACAGCCGACGCGTCTGCGCCGACCTTCAGGCACTGGCGGGGCAGCTCGGCGTGCGCGCCGTGGCCACCAACAACGTGCACCATGCCGGCCGCGACGGCTACGCCACCTACGACATCCTCAAGTGCATCCAGGCCTGCATCCCGGTCTCGGAGCCGCACCGGAACCGGCCGCTGAACGCCGAGCGCTACCTCAAGTCCGCGGCCGAGATGGAGGATCTCTTCGGCTGGGCGCCGCAGGTTCTGGCCGATACGGCCTCCGTGGCCCTGGAGTGCGGCGACGTGCTCCCCTCGGCGTGCGATATCACACCCCGCTACCCCGTGCCCAACGGAGGCGACGACGCCTCCTACCTGCGTCACCTCACCTACAAGGGCGCCGCCTACCGATACGGCCCCCTCAGCGACGCAGTGCGGACGCGCATCGAGCACGAGCTGGCGCTCATCATCGAAATGGGCTATGCCGGATACTTCCTCATGGTCTGGGACATCGTGCGCTGGGCGAGGCGGCAGGGCATCCGATGCACCGGCCGGGGCTCCGCCGCCGACTCCTGCGTGGCCTACTGCCTCTACCTGACGGATGTGGATGTCATCTCGCGCAACCTCCCCTTCGCCCGTTTCCTGGTGCCCGGCAAGACGCCGGATATCGACATCGACTTTCCAAGCGATAAGCGTGACGATGTCTTCCGGCATATCGCGGAGCTCTACGGCCAGGAGTGCGTGGGCATGGTCTGCACCTTCCACACCTTCTGGTCGCGGTCGGCCGTGCGCGACGTGGGCAAGGCGCTGGCCCTGCCCACCGAGGCCCTCAACTTCCTGGCCAAGCGGCTACACCACAGCGTCCGCGCGGATCGCATCTCGGAGGCCTTCGACCGCTTCTCCGAACTGCGCGAGCACAAAGCCCTCCGTGAGCGGTTTGAGCTGCTCATGCGCCTCTGCAAGGGCCTTGCCGGCTTTCCGCGGCACATCGGCACGCATTCGTCCGGCATCGTCATCAGCCGGATGCCGCTGGAGCGCATCGCGCCGCTGCAGCCCTCGGCGCGGGGCATCACGCGCATCTGGACGCTGGACAAGGACGATGCCGAGGATATCGGCGCCATCAAGTTCGATGTGCTCTCCCTGGGCGCACTGGCCGCGGTGGGCGACGCCGAGAGCGAAGCGCGGCTCCACGACCCCGGCTTCAGCTATGACCGCATTCCCTTCGACGACCGCGAGACCTATCGCATGCTCCAGGCCGGCGCGGCCGTGGGCACGTTCCAGTTCGAGAGTTCCGCCCAGATGTCGCTGGCCGTCACCCTCCACCCGCGCCACTTCGAGGACCTGGTGGCCGCCGTGGCCCTCATTCGCCCGGGGCCGATCCGCGGCAATGTGGTCCGCCGGTTCGTGGGCTGCCGCAACGGATGGATGCGGACCGATGTGCTACACCCGGCCCTGCTCAAGACGCTGGCCAAGACCTACGGATGCATCGTCTTCCAGGAGCAGGTGAACGATGTGGTCGCCGCCATGACCGGTTGCTCGGACGCCGAGGCGGACAAGTTCCGCAAGAGCCTCACCAAGTACGACCGCACCGGCGCCATGGATGACGCCCGCACCACCTTCGTGACCCGGGCCATGGAGCGCCACCCCGACCTGACCGACGATGCGGCCAACTCCATCTTCGACCAGATCGAGGGCTGGAGCGGCTACGGCTTCACCGAGGGGCACGCGGCCAGCTTCTCGGTCACCGGGTACCGCACGGCCTTCCTCTCCACGCACCACCCAGCCGAGTTCTTCTCAGGCATCATGAACCACCAGCCCATGGGCTACTACGCCAGCAACACGCTGGCCTCCGAGGCGCGGCGCCGGGGCGTGCGCGTGCTGCCCGTGGATATCAACATCAGCGACGACAAGTGCCGCGTGCCGGACCCGGCCACCATCCGCCTGGGGCTGCGCATCGTTGAAGGGCTGGCGGAGGAGGATATCGAGGCCATCCTGGCGGCGCGCGGGCAGGAGCCCTTCGTCTCGCTGCTGGACTTCTGCACGCGGGTCGTGATGCACCGCGACCGGCTGGAGAACCTGCTCCTCTGCGGTGCGTTCGATAGCCTGCACGAGGTGCGCCGAGGGCTCCTCTGGCGGCTGGATGAGACCCTCTCGCTGGCCTCGGTCCGGCGCATGGCGGCTGCGAACGCGCCCGGCACGCTGCCGCTGGAGCCGCCCGGCGCATCGGAGACGCCCGTGGCCTGGGATGTGCCGGACTTCAGCGTCTGGGATCGCTTCCTCTGGACCTGGCGCGTCACCGGCGTCTGCGCCGAGTGTCACGTGCTGGCCTACATGCGCGACTGGCTGGCCACACGCGGCGTCATGACGGTGCAGGAGGCCCTGGCGGTCCGGCCGGGGACGCGAGTGAACGTGGCAGGCATCAACGTGCGGCCCCACCGCCCACCCACGCGCTCGGGCCGCACGGTGCTCTTCACCCAGGTTGAGGATGAGACCGGCCTGCTCCAGGCGACCTGTGCCGGTGAGGCGCTGGACCCATGCACACCCATCTTCCTCACGTCGCCCGTGGTCATCGTCCGGGGAGCCATGCAGAGCAAGGGCTCCGGCATGAGCATGAAGGTGGAGAAGGTGCGGAGCCTGGCCCTACGGGACATGACGACTGCGGGAGCCACGCCCCAGCCGCCGCCCGAGATGGCTCCGGAACTGGAGAAGTTGCTGGTGCAGGTGAGCCGGTAGGCGCGGGTCAGGCCGGCGCGGACGCCAGCATCTCCAGCAGATCGTCGATGGGCAGGCCCACCACGTTGTGGTAGCTCCCCACCACCCGGTGGACGAAGATGGAGGCCCCGCCCTGGATGCCGTAGGCTCCGGCCTTATCGAACGGCTCGCCGGAAGCGATGTAGGCCTCGACCTCCTCGGCCGACAGGTCGCGGAACGTGACGTGTGTGCTGACCACACGCACCGTCGCTTCGGGTTCGTCCGGGCCGTCGGCCCACGCCAGCGCGATGCCCGTATGCACCTCGTGGGTCGCGCCGGAGAGGAGTCGCAGCATCCGCCGCGCGTCGTCGGCATCGCTCGGTTTGCCCAGCACCTCGCCGCCCCGGTCCAACGGCGCGGCAACGACTGTGTCGGCTCCGATCACCAGCCTGGGACCGGAGGTCTGCCGCCATATCTCGGCTGCCTTCCGGCGGGCCACTACGGCGGCCACGGCCCGGCCATCGGCCAGGAGGCATGCCTCGTCGGCGCATCCGGGTATGACCTCGAAGTTGAGGCCCGCCGCCAGCATGATCTCCCGCCGCCGGGGTGAGGCCGAGGCCAGGATGAGGCGCCGCGGTCCGGCGGCCGGGGGTGTTTGCGGGGCGTCGGCCATGGGCTACGAGGGCCAGAGGACGATCAGGGCCCAGATGGCCGGCCCCGTGGCAAGCAGGCTATCGAACCGGTCGAGCACCCCGCCATGCCCGGGCATCGCCACGCCGAAGTCCTTCAGGCCGACTTCCCGCTTCAGGCAGGACTTGAAGAGGTCGCCGAACTGGCCGAGTGTCCCGCTGATCGAGCCCATCACCAGCCCGCGCGTCCAACTGCCCAGGAAGATGTGGCCGGCGATACTTCCCACCAGGATGGCGGCAAGAAGCCCGCCGATGCTTCCTTCCACGGTCTTGCCCGGCGAGAGCTTCGGCGCCAGCTTCCGGTGTCCCATCGACTTTCCCACGAAGAGCGCCGCGCTATCGACCGCCCAGATGCTCAGGGCCACGACCATCACCACCGCCTGCCCGGTGTCCATGCCGGGCACCATCCCGCCCGAAGGGCCGGGCAACGTCCGGAGCATGGAGATGCCGCCGAAGAGGCTCACGTACCAGCCGTGGAGCAGTCCGTGGCCCACGCGGTGCGTGACGTTCAGCACACCCGTGCGGTAGGCGACGACAACCTCCATCACCATGGCCGCGATGACCATGACCACCAGGCTGGCCATGACGGTTTCGCTGCCGTGGCGGCCCAGGTCCTCGGAAAACCTCAGAATGAGCGGCAGGGCCGGGCCTGCCAGGCCCATGGCGCAGAGGATCGGGTTGGGCGTGACATTCTCGCGGCGCGACGCCGCGGACATCTCCCAGAGGCCCACCACAGCGACCACGCAGAGAGCCCACGCGAAGGCGAGCGGACCGGCGGCACACAGCACGATGAAGAGCGGCATGCCCACCACGGCAGTCAGCAACCTTAGCGACATCGGGTCGTGCCTCCGTTACAGCGTAGTGCGGCGCTCCCGGATGGGCGCCACAAGGGCCGTGCCGGCCAGCATACAGAAGAGCGCCATGCCCAGCACCAGACGGTAGCCGGCGCCCATCCCCATCCCGGCGTTACCATAGTGTGCCACGATACCGCCCATTACGGGTGCGAGTACCTGCGGCGCCGTGTAGGCGATGTGCCAGATTCCCATGGAACGGGCCTCATCGCCGTCGGGCAGCAGGTTGGTGGCAAGCGCCCAGTCGACCGCCTGAAAGGCGCCCCAGCCGATGCCGAACGCCACCGCCCCGGCGATGGCGATCTGGACGCTACTCGTCAGGATGAAGACCAGGGCCGAAGCGCTGGTGATGGCCATGGCGCCGCGCACCACCCGCTTCTTCGAAGTCCGGTCGCTGAGCACCCCCGCGGGCCAGTTGCCGATGAGCCCGCTACCCGTGGCGGCGAGCATCACGATCGTCAGGACGCGCTGATGGTCCGCCGCCGGCACACGCAGCGTGTCAGATAGATAATACGAGAGGAATTCGGTAACGGAGTAGAAGCCCAGGTTGATGGCGAACCGGCTGGCGATCAGCCAGTAGAAGCTGGGGTTCTCTGACGGTTTAAGCCGAAATCCTGAGGCGATGGCGGCAGACAGCGGGCCCTTCTGCGGCTCGGCCCGAGGCGGCGTGTCCGGCAAGCGCAGATATGCATGGACCATCGTCCCCACAAGCACGGTGGCCAGCAAGGCGCAAACGGTCAGGAGGCCGCGTCCGCCGGGGCGGTCGTAGAGCATGCCGCAGAGCATCAGCCCGGCCAGCGTGCCCGCGATGGAAGCCACGCCCAGGTAGGCCGACGCCAGGCCCTGCTTGTCGCGAGGCACCAGGTCCGGCACCATGGCCTGATATGGGCTGGTGGCCACGTTGGCCGTGAGTTGCAGCATGCAGAATGCGAGTGCCAGCATAGGGATCGAGTGGGCTGTGGCCAGCATCGCCAGCGCAGGGACCGAGGCCAAGGTGCCCCACAGCAGGTAGCCCTTGCGCCGCCGGCGTGGGTGTGCGGTGCGGTCGCTCAGGGAGCCGATGACGAGGCAGATCACCGTCGAGACCGCCGCGCCGCCGCCCAGCGTCCAGCCCAGGTAGAGGTCCTTGGCCTTGTCGCCCACGAGGGCCTGCACCATGTTCTGCATCACGATGGTGATGATGCCCGCCCAGAGCAGCGAGAGCGCGAACCAGTAGGCGCTCAGGTCGACATAGAGGCACCAGGTCTGGGGCGGATAGGGTAGGGGGTCGCCCTCGAACTTGCCGTCGGCGCTCATGGCTCGGTCCTGCGTGCGAATTCGAGGTCCCTCTCGGTGTCCACGTCGGCGGCCAGTTCGGGCGGCGCGTTCGGGTCCATGGCGCATCGGAGCCCGGTGATCTGCCCGACGCGGCCGAGGATATCCGCCGTGGTGAGCCGTCGCCCAAGCATCCTCAGCAGGACGCCGAAGCCGAGGACCGAGACAATCTTCAGCGGGTTCTTGCGCCCCTCGAAGATGCGTTCGATGATGGGCAGTGCGGCTAGCAACGCCGCCACATCGGCCACATAAGCGCATGCCGGCGCCCACTGGCCATCGGCCAGGCGCGTGTAGGTATTGCTCGTGCCCGGGAAGCGGGCTTCATAGGCCTCCTTGGTCAGCGCGCCGCCGTAGGCCTGGGCGTCGGCGGGCATCCGCTCAAGGAAGGCCGTCAGGTGCTCGGGAGCCACAAAGGGCAGGTCCGTGGTGAGGACGAGGACCTGCCGGCTCCCGTTGCGCTGCGCCCACTGGAGGCCGAGGGCCAGGTTTTCGGTGCCCGTGGAGGCGGCCGAGAGCCACTCGTTGCCTGCCTGCTCGACCTCCGGACGGACGTCCGGCGGGCCGACGACGCCCACGGCCCCCACGGCCGGGCAGTTCCGGGCGGTGGCCATGGCGCGGCCGAGCAACGTCATGCCCCCGAATGTAAGGTTAGCCTTGATCCCGCCGTACTGGCCATCGGCGCGCATCAGCCGACCTCCGGCAAGCAGCACGGCGCATAGTGGCGTCGTCATGGGCGCCTCCCAGCGTCCACAAGCGGGACACGAAGCCGGAGCGCCTTCGGCCGCACGCTGAAGCGTACGGGCGTCCGTCCGGCCACCTCGCCGTCGATCAGGATGGGCATGGGCGGGTCACTCTCGACCTCGATAACGCGGCCGCGAAGCATGGTAACCCTGGGGTGGTGCACGTGCTCGCCCTTGAAGACCAGCGGGAACGCACGGGCGAACTCAAGCTTGGTGACCTGCCACAGCACGCAGGCGTCCAGCAGGCCGTCCGAGGCGTCGGCCTCCGGCGCGATGAGCATGCCGCCGCCGTAGCTCGACGTGTTGGCCACGGTGCAGAGCATGGCCCGGCCGCGATGCTCGATGCCATCGACGCGGAGCAGGAACGCCGCCGGCCGGAAGCGCATTAGTTCGAGGAACGTGGCCGCCGTGTAGGCCGCGTGGCCTTTGAGGAACCGAAACCCGCGATTTGTCCGCGACGCGACCACCGCGTCAAACCCGCATCCCGAAATGTTGACGAATGGGCGGTCGTTGGCCTGACCCATGTCCATCTCGACCACTCGGCTTTGGGCCAGCGCCGCCACCGCCTCGGCCATGTTGAGCGGGATGCCGTAGTGGCGCGCCAGGTCGTTGCCCGTGCCGGCGGGGATCACTCCCATCTCCACGCCCGCCACGGCGGCCTCCGCGGCCACGTCACCCACCGTGCCGTCGCCGCCGGCCGCCACCAGGAGCCGCGCACCGTTGCGGGCTGCCGCGGCCGCCAGCTCACGGGCATGGCCCGATCGCTCCGTAGTGAGCACGCTCCACGCCGTGCCCGGCATGGCCGCCGCCAGGGCGTCGGGCAGGCGCTGCACCATGGAGGCCCCGGCCCCGCGGCCCGACGTGGGGTTCATGATGAGCGCCGCACGCTCGGGTAGCGGGTCGGATTGCGTTCCTGCAGTTCGGTCCGGTTCGCCGGCCATGGCGCCGCTGTCCCCTACACCGACTCAGGCTCGGAGGCCGCCGGGACATCCGTGGGTGGCGCCGGCCGGGGTCGTTTCGCCTTCTTCGGGGCGGGCTCCGAGGCGAGCATGTAGGCCCCGGACTGCAGAATCTCCACAGCACCGCCCTTGCGGAACGTGCGCCATTGCGATACGAAGTTGCGGTAGAGCGTCTTCCGAAGCCTCTGCTGCGCCGCCGCCGCTATGGCCAGGCCCACCACGCTCTCCAGGTCGCGTCCGGCCGCGCCCACGGTCTCGCCGCCGGTGACCAAGGGAGCCAGTTCCTTGCGGGCCTGTCCGGCCAGCTCGGGAGCGAGGACGTCGGCGTCGTGAATCTCGCCGAGGGTCTCCTGGAGCTGCTTCACGCTATCCACCAGGCTGTCCAGGCCGCCGCCGGCATAGGGCGCGAAGATCTCCATGGTGTACCGGAGGCGCTTGGCCGCGATGCGCATGGCGTGCAACTCTGTGACGTAGGCAGGATCGCGGATGAACGGCTCCCACTCCAGCATCTCCGACAGGCGCTGGGCGATCCAGCCCTGGGCGCAGTCGCGCAGATCGTCCGCCGGTGTGAGAGGCTTAGGCATCTGTGGCCTCCTGGGCATGAAATGCCTCCGATGGTTCGGGATCGGCGAGCGGACCGGGCGCCAGCCCCGCGCTGATCACCGACAGGAGGGCCGGCAGGTCGCGCTTCTCCAGCCGGACCAGCGCCGCGCCCACATCCTTCTGCTGCCGCCGCCGCTCGGTCCGCTTAGCAGCGACCAGCGCCATGATGCCCGCCTGGCGCCGGGTCGGCTGGGCGTTGCCGAGGGCCTCCAGGGCGCCGATCATCACGTCGAGGTCGCGCGCCGTCCCCAGGGCTCGCGTCACCAAGCGGACCTCGCCGGCGAACTTCACAAAGGCCGACGATGGAAACTGCTCGCCGAAAACGGAGACGGCGGCCCGCAACCGGCGCGACGCCACGCGCATGTCATGCACGGCCTCAATGTCGGCGCCGAGGCGGACTCGGGCGGCGTGGGACAGCATCACTTCGAGCCGTTGCTTCAGTACACTCTCGGCGCACTGCGCCAGGGAGACTGCCTCGGCGCCGTCTGGATCGGCCATCAAGCGCTCCTTCTCCGGGCTAACCGGCCCGGGCGGCACACTCACGGTACCCCAAAGCCGGCGGGGCAGGCGCCCCAAGCCGTTCGGTCCGTGCCCGCCGACGTTGACACCCGGCGACGCCGTAGGTATCCTCTTGTCGCACCTCGTGTATGGAGTACACCTTTGATTCTACGCTCGCTCTTGCTGCGATTGGCGGACAGCGCTTGGGCTGAGCGCGTGATCCGGCGCAACGCGATGTCGGCCGGCCTGGTCCGGCGGTTCGTGGCCGGTGATGATATGCAGTCTACGGTGGAACCCGTTCGCGCGTTGAACGCGCAGGGCGTCACCGTCTCGCTCGATTGCCTCGGCGAGAACGTTACCGTGCAGGCCGACGCGGACCGCTTCGCCCTCTACTATCATGACCTGCTGGCCTTCATCGCCCGGAACGACCTCCACGCGGGCATCTCCCTGAAGTTGACGCAGTTGGGACTTGATATTGACCCCGCCCTCGCGCAACGCCACCTCGATAGTATCGTCGAAGCCGCTGCAAGCGTCAAGCGGTTCGTGCGAATAGACATGGAGGCGTCGGGCTACGTCGACCGCACCCTCTCGGCGTTCTATGCGGCCCTGGCCGAGCATCCCAACGTGGGCATCGTGGTGCAGGCATGCCTCCACCGGACGCACGCAGACGTGGAGAGGCTGGTCCAGGCGGGTGCGCAGGTCCGCTTGGTTAAGGGCGCCTACCGGGAGCTACCGACGGTGGCCGTCCAGACGACCCGTGACATACGTGCCGGCTTCTCCGGTATGGCGAGGCGTCTGCTGGCCGGCGGCGCCTATACCGCTATCGCGACGCACGACGACACGCTGGTCGCCTCTGCCCTGACGGCGGCGTCAGAGCTTGGCCTTGCCCGGGACCGGTACGAGTTCCAGGTGCTCTACGGCATGCGCCGCGACCTGCAGGAGAGCCTGGTGGCCCGCGGAAACCGGATGCGCGTGTACATGCCGTTCGGAACCCACTGGTACGGGTACCTTACTCGCAGGCTTGCCGAGCGGCCGGCAAACCTCTGGTTCTTCCTGCGCAATGCCGCGCGGCGTTGAGATCGCTGCCGACATGGATGGCACCGGCGACGTAGTACTGGGTAGCGACGGCCTCGGCCGCTGCAAGCGGGCGTTCGCCATGTTCGCGCCGGTTGTGGGCTCCGTCCTGTGCGTGGCCGGAGCCTGCTTGGAGTGGGATCGCGCCGTGCCGACCTGGGCTGTCGGAGCATTTGCGGTCGCGCCGGCGCCGGTAACGGCGTTCGGCCTCTGGGTGGGTCGCGCCTCTGTGGGCTGGCTCATCTGCGCGGCGTCTCTGGCTTCGCTGGCGGCATCGTGGGCTTGGCCGCCGGGCCATGGCTCCAGTGCAGTGATAGGCAGCCTGCGGGTCGCTACTGCCGTGTTTGTTGTTGCGCTGGCGCTGCTCCACGCGGCGCCGCATGTGGGTGTCATCGTCACCGCTCTCGGCGCAGCGCTGATGGCGCTGGGGGCTGCCCCTGTCTGCGGAGGTCGTTCATGAAAGCTGTTATCATGGCTGGCGGCGAGGGTACGAGGCTTCGGCCATTGACGGCGCGCCGCCCGAAGCCGCTGGCCCCGGTGATGAACCTGCCGATCATGGAGCATTCGGTCAACCTCCTGCGGCAGCACGGTATTACAGACATCCTGTTCACCCTGTACTACATGGCGGACGAGATCGAGGGCTACTTCGGCGACGGTTCGCGCTGGGGCGTGACGTTCCAGAGCGCCATCCAGGATACGCCACTGGGTACGGCCGGCGGCCTCATGCTGAAGAAGGAGTTCCTCTGCGACGACACCTTCATCATCATCAGTGGCGACGCGCTAACGGATTTGGATATCACCCGGGCCCTGCAGTTCCACCGTGATCGGCAGTCCGAGGCCACCCTGGTCCTCTCGCAGGTGCCAAACCCCCTGGAGTTCGGTGTCGTCATCACCGATGAGGTGGGTCGCATCCGGCGCTTCCTGGAGAAGCCGAGCTGGGGCGAGGTCTTCTCGGATACCGTCAACACGGGTATGTACATCCTTGAGCCCAGCGTCCTCGAGCGCATGGAGCTCGGCCAGAACTACGACTGGAGCCAGGATATCTTCCCGGCGATGCTGGCCGAAGGGAAGCCCATCCACGGCTACATCATGGACGGATACTGGTGCGACGTGGGCAATCTGAACCAGTACCGCGAGGCGCAGTACGCCGCGCTGGACAGCCGTGTGCAGATGCAGGTCCCCGGCGTGAAGGTCGGCGACGTCTGGACGGGAGCGGGTTGCCGCATCTCGCCCTCCGCTGTGATTGATGGCCCGGTCCTCATCGGTAACAATGTCACCATCAAGGACGGCGCCCGGGTTGGCCCCTCCAGCGTGATCGGTGACAACACGATCATCGAGGAAGGCGCCAGGGTCGTCCGCAGCGTGCTGTGGGAAAACAACTACATCGGCGCCAACACGCTGGTGTCGGGAGCCACGGTCTGCTCCGGCTGCGTGATCAAGCGCGACTCCGAGGTGCAAGAGGGCGCGGCCATCGGCGAGAAGTGCCGGATCGACCGCGAGTCCACCGTGCGCTCCAACATCAAGCTCTGGCCCGACAAGGTCGTCGAGGCCGGCTCCACCGTCACCATGAGCCTCGTCTGGGGCAACAAGTGGTCCGGGGCGCTGTTCCGCGACCTGGGTGTGGCCGGGATCGCCAACATCGAGATCAACCCGGAGTTCGCCTCGAAGCTGGGAGCGGCATTCGGCGCCACTCTCAAGCCCGGCAGCAATGTAATGGTCGCCCGGGACTCCGGCCTCGCATCGCGGATGGTGAAGCGCGCCATGGTGGCCGGCCTTATGTCCGTCGGCTGCAACGTGGTTAACCTGCGCTCGACGCCGCTTCCGGTCATGCGCTTCTCGCTGAACCGGAGCCGGTCGGCCGCCGGCGGCGTCTACGTGCGCCTGGCGCCGGACAACCCGCGCGCGCTGATGATCGAGATATTCGATGCGAACGGCGTTTACCTCTCGCGGGCGTCCGAGCGCAAGGTGGAGTCGGTCTTCTACCGCGAGGACTACGCGCGCGCCGACGCCGAGCAGATCGGTTCGCTGGAGTACGGCGTCCGTAACCTTGAGGTCTACAACGATACGCTGGTGGGCCAGCTTCGATCCGAGGAAGACGATGAGCCGCTGACGCAGAAGGTCGTGGCAGACTTCTCGTTCTCTCGCGTGGCCAACGTCAACGCCGAGGCATACGGCCGCATGGGCCTCGATGTTACCTCGCTCAACGCCTTCACCGACCCGCGCAAGACGCCTCGCAAGGTGGAGGACCGCGCCGGCATCCTCAGCAATCTGGCGAGCATCGTCACCGCGCTACGCGCCGACGTGGGCGTCATGTTCGAGAACGACGGCGAGCGCTTCTGCGCCGTCGACCATACCGGGGCTGTCATCGAAGGCGAGAAGCTCCTCCTGCTCATGGTGGCGCTGGTCGGACGGACCGTCAAGCCCGCTGTGATCGCCGTGCCCGTCTCGGCGCCCTCCTGTGTGGAGAACATCGCTGCCCTCCACGGCGCCACGGTGGTTCGCACGAAGACGGATGTCCGGTCGCTGATGGCGGCGGCGTCCAAGCAGGCCGGCGGCGATGTCCACCTGGCGGCGGACGCATCGGGCGGCTTCATCTTCCCGGCCTTCACCACGTCGTTTGACGCTATCTACTCCTTCGGCAAGCTACTGAAGATGCTCAAGGAGCAGGGCCTGAACCTGCACGAGTTCATGGCGGAGCTACCGGAGACGACCACCGAGGTTGCCGAGATTCGCTGCCCGTGGGATGCCAAGGGCATCATCATGCGCTCGCTGATCGAGGAGGCCGAGCAGTCCGGGCAGGTGGAGCTGATCGACGGCGTGAAGGTGACCGATGCCGACGGATGGACCCTGGTGGTGCCCCATAGTTCGGACCCGTGCATCCATGTATACGCGGAGGCCGGCACCCGCGAAGCATCGCAGGCAAGGGTCGCAGCAACTTCGGAGCGCATCTGCGCTCTACGTGACCAGACGCGCCGGTAGGCGTCGGTCGCCACAGGAGGTGGGCATATGGAGCGTCTCGCGCTGTCCCTTACCGCACTGCGGCTTCCGCCGGCGGCCCTTGCGCTGCTCGCTGTGATGGCGACCGGCTGCAGCGCTGTCCCGCAACAGCGGTCGCTTGCGGAGAGGCTCGGCTACAAGGCCACTGATCGCCTGCTGATCATCAATGGTGATGACTTCGGCATGTGCCATTCCGCCAACACGGCTACGATCGACTCCTTGACGAATGGGCTCATGACGTCCGCCACGGTGATGACGCCATGCCCCTGGTTCCTGGAGGTCGTGCGCTTTGCCAAGGCTAATCCCAAGGCCGACATCGGCGTCCACCTGACCCATACCAGCGAGTGGCAGGTCTACCGCTGGGGGCCTGTGGCGCCCGTCGCCTCGGTGCCCGGCCTGGTGGACCCGCAGGGCTATCTCTGGCACGGCGTCGAGGAGGTCTATGCCCACGCCAAGGCCGACGAGGCGCTGACCGAGGCGCGCGCCCAACTCAAGAAGGCGCTCGATGCCGGGATCGACGTCACCCACCTGGACTCCCACATGGGCGGCATGCAGTACAACGGCGAGTTCCATCGCCGCTACCTGCAACTGGCCGTCGAGAGCAACCTGCCCGTTCGCATGGGTTCGCCCGAGACCTACGAGAAGGCCGGGTTCCCCTCGATCCGCAAGGAGACGCAGGCGCTGGGCCTCGTCTTTGCGGACCGGCTGGTCCATGAGGAGAACCCGAAGCCCGGTGAGGCCCGCAAGGCGTTCTGGAAGCGCATCCTGACCGATCTGAAGCCCGGCGTCACCGAGCTCTACATCCACGCGTCAGTCTTGTCCGAGGAGTCAAAGGCCACGACCAACACCTCGAGAGAGCGGGCCGAGGACTACGAGATCTTTACGCATGATGCCGAGATGAAGGACCTGGTGAAGCGCCTCGGCATCATCCGGATCGGCTACCGCGAGCTACGCGACCTCCAGCGACGCGAGCGCGCCGCAGCCGGCAAGTAGGCACCGGCTCGCCCGAGCCCCGGCTCAGCGCTGGGGCTCATCCTCCTTGGGCGGCAGGCCCAGGGCGCTGAGCAGCGATTCCGGGTCCTCATCGTTGATCAGCGGGATCAGCATGGCGTTGCCGCACTCCGGGCACTTCTGGGCGCCGTCCTCGCACTCCTTCTCACACAGGGCGCAGATCAGCATCGAACCTCTCTCCTCGCTGCGGCCATGGCCGCCGGTCAGTGGCGTATGCGGGCCCAGTAGGCCTCGCGGTTGAACCTGGGGCTGTGCTCAGGAACATGGCAACCGATGCAGGCCTCCATGGCGCCCGGCCGCAGGGGCATTGTGGCATCTGCAGCGTGCGCCTTGCCCGGCCCGTGGCAACTCTCGCAACCGACATCGGCCAGCTCGGCCCGAGCGCCGGGAGCGTAGCCCCCCGCGCTGTCCAGTCCGACGACGTGGCACGGCAGGCACTCCGGGTCGGTCTCCTGTCCCGTCCTCCGCAACGCCGCCAGCGCCCTGGCGTGACGGCTACCCAGCCAGGCGCTGTGCGCCGCCGGGTGGCACGTTGCGCAGGCCGCCGCACCCACGTATCCGGCCCCCTGCGGCAACGGCGTCCGCGGCAGCTGCTCGGCAAGGCCTTCGTCGCGCACCCGGCGCACGTAGGCGGCGTGCATCCGGCGCATCGCTGCGCTCTCCGGTATGTCGGCGCCCAGCCGCACGATGCCGCCCGATGCGCCGGGTCCCAGCCCCGCCCACGCGATGGCCCTGCCGTTGCTGCCGGCGCAGAGCGTGCGGACGCCGCCGGTGCGGCCCGCCGCTTCGGTCTCGTGCGCGGTGACCACAAGATCAAAGCCGCCGGCCGCCCGCGCCGCCGTAACGCCGCGTTCGGCGGGACCATGGTAGAGCAGCACCCGGTAGGCGCATCCAGTCAGGGCGGCCCGACCCCGTTGGGCCGCACCAGCCGCCGGGGTGAGGCGGAAGCCCGCCGATGCCGCGTTGCGGCCGGCCAGCGCCTCGTCCAGCACCCCGACGAAGCCCACCCGTAACGCCTGCGTGCCGGCGCCGAGGGTGACGGTGGCCATCGGGTTCCCTACGGCGGCGCCGGTCGATGTCCGCACGTTGCCCGCCAGCACCGTTCCGTTGAAACGCGCCTTGAGGGAGCTGAGGTAGGCCGGGCCGAGCAGCAGGTCGCGCTCGCCGATATTCCAGATGCACGCGCCCATGGCGCCGATCATCTCGACGGCGGTCTCGGCCTTGATCTCGTCCTGGCGGCCGGCCGCCGGCGTCAGGTCGCCCTGGTCGACGAGGATCGCCTGCCGGCCCGCCCGTAGGCGCTGGATCGCCGTGGCGCGCCGGGGCATGCCGCCCATCATGGGCTCCGAGCAGCCGCAGGGCGTGAGCTGGCCGTTGGTCTCGCCGGCGACGATGATCACCGGCGCCGGGCGGGGCTTGGTGACGGCCACCGCGCCGGCCAGTCCCACCGAGGCCGCCAGCGCCGCGCAGGCGACCAGGCGCCGTCCGCCGCGGCTCATGGCGTGGCCCCTGAAGCGGCGCGGCCACGCTGGGTGGCGAGGGTGAGGCGTGTGCCGTCGGTGCGGACCGAGACGTTTCCGTTGCGGTCCGTGCGATAGACCTGCGCACCGCACTGCCGCAAGGCCGTCAGGACGGTGGGATGCGGATGCCCGTAGCGGTTCCGCCTGCCCACGGAGATCACGGCGTATGCGGGCCGCACCGCGTTGAGCCAGGCCTCGGTGGACGCCGACCTGCTGCCGTGGTGCGAGACCTTCAGCACGTCGGACCGAACGGGCAGGCCGGACTGCAGCATATCGCGCTCTGCCTCGCCCTCGGCGTCGGCCTCCATCAGGATGCTCCGTGTGCCGTAGGTGAGCCGAAGGACGAGGCTCCGGTTGTTGTCGGTCGCCTCGTCACCGTCGGTGCGCTCGGTCGACGGGTTGAGCACCTGGAGGCGAACCTTCGGGCCGAGCTGCACGGTCTGGCCGCGGCTCAGCCACCGCAGGCGCACCGAGGCGTCGGGTTTCCTGCGGCTCGCAACGGCGGCAGCGGCGTCCTCGGGTTGGCCGGCCACCGGCGCCGGGAGCAGCAGCGACTTCGGCGACAAGAGGCCCAGCAGCGACTCCGCTCCGCCGGCGTGGTCATCGTCGGAGTGCGTGACGAGGAGGCCGTCGAGGCGGCTGACCCCCAGCGAACGGAGGTGTGGAGCTACGACGCTCCGGCTGAGGTCTGAGTTGCTGGTCGATCGGCCGGTGTCGACAGCCAGCGTCAGGCCGTTCGGCGTCCGCACCACGGCGGCGTCTCCCTGACCGACGTCCAGGAACGTCACCGAAAGCATCCCGTCTGCGGCGGGCGGCCGGTTGGCTACCATCACGGCGGCTCCAGCGGCGGCCATGGCGGCAGCGGCTGGCAGCAAGCGCCTCGGGTTCATGCGCATCTCCTCCTGAGCCGCAGCAGGACGGCCGCCAGTCCTGCGTAGTATAGCGCCACCTGCCACCACGGCGGGCTCGCCAATGCCGCTGAGCCCATGGGCAGGCGCGAGGCCCAGTCAGCGACCCCGATGGCGCAGGCCGACATGGGGCCGAGGGTTGCCCACGCCACCCACGCCGCCAGGCCCGGCGCCGCCAGCGAGACGGCCCAGAGGGCCATGCCACCCACCAGCATAGCCGATGCGATGGGGATCAGCAGCAGGTTGGCGACGGTGCCCGTGAGCGAGACGCCGTTGAAGTGCAATGCCGCCAGCGGCGCGGCGGCGAGGTTCGCCACGAGGCAGACCTTGAGCGCCGTCATGGGTTTGTCGAGAGCCGGCGCCAGCGGGTTCGGCTCCTCGGCGTCTCGGTGCAACTGGAGCCACGGAGCCGAGATCACGAGCGCCGTGACGATGGCGAACGAGAGCTGGAACCCCGGTGACTGCATCGCCATGGGCTCCGCGATCAAGATGCCCAGCGCCGCGGCCGCTATCGCGCCGGCCAGGTCCGGCTCCCTGTCAAGCATTCCGGCCGACAGGTAGACGATGGCCGTGACGGCGGCGCGGACCACGGACGGTTGGCAGCCGGCCGCCACCGTGTAGGCGACCACCACCGCCACGACCGGCGCCCACCGGCGCCGATCCCGCAAGGTGAGAGCGACGCACAGCCAGGCCACGGTAGTCACCAGGATGCCGACGTTCATCCCCGATGCCGCCAACAGGTGCGACGTGCCCGTGGTCCGGAACGCGTCGACGATGGGACCGGGGAGCCCCGCGCCGCCGCCGAAGACCACGCCCGCCACCAGCGCCGCGTCGACCGGCGCCAGTCGACCCGCCACGCGCTCCTCGAAGTGCTTGCGCCAGGCGATGCCGGTTCGCGCCGGCCAGGCCGCCGGGCCGGCGTCGTCCACCAGCACGATCGGTGTGCGGCGGCATGCGATGAGCGCGGCCAGACCTCTCGAACGCAGCCATGAGGTGGAACGGTCATCGTCGCCCGCGTCGCGGCGTAAGGAGCGCTCCACCCGTCCGCGTAGCTCCACGCGCATGCCGTAGAGCGCCGCCGCCGTCGACGGCACGCTCGGGAAGCGGACCAGGACAGGCGCCCGGAAGGGCCGCCAGCGTCCCCGGCGGTCAGCCAGCTGCTCCACCTGCACGGTGAACTGGACATCATCGCCGGCGGGCTCGGCGCCACCCGCGATGCGGCCCCGGAGGGCGACGTAACCGGTCGGCGGCAGGCGTTCCGCCTCGGAGACCAGGCGCCCGTACCTGCCTGCGGCGAGGAGCCATCCCGCGGCCGTAGCGGCGGCGCATACGAGGCAGGCCGTGGCCACGATGGCTCGCGAGGGACGCAGCATGTGGGCCGCCGCTGCCAGAGCTGCGACGAGGGCAACGGCCAGGGCAGGCGTCGCCCAGACGGCGGCGCCGAGGCAGAAGCCCGCCGCGACCGGCACAAGCGGGCGCGCGCAGACGCGTGTGAGGGTATCCTGCCGACGATGCCTGAACCGGGTTCGCCTCGACACTCCCTCAGCCTTCCCGTAGCCGCGTGGTAGCCGCCATGGAGGTACAGATCCACACGGCCGCCGGATGGCGTCCAACGGGCATGAACCGGGCGACTTTGGCCGCCTCCTGGCTACGGCAGGGCGTCGGATTGCTGGGGCGTGGCCGCCTTGCACAGGGCGAGGCGTTGTGGCTGGAGCCCTGCGGCTCCGTGCATACGCTCGGCATGCGGTTTGAGCTGGATGTGGCGTTCATCGACGCATCCGGCCGCGTACTGGCCGTGACCGAGGCGTCGCCGCCGTGGCGCATCATCAAGGCGCCACCGGGCACGCGAGCCGTGCTGGAAGCGGCGGCCGGGGCACTGCGCTGCTTCGGCATCGAGGCGGGCTGCACACTGCGTCTGGCCCCGGCTACCGGTCGCTAGCGCTTCGCGCAGAGCTCGTTGAAGAGCGCCCCGTAGCACTGCATGAAAAGGACCCCTTCGTCGGGGCGCAGGCTCGTCCCCACCTCGCAGAGAAGGTAGCCTGCGTACTTCGACCTGGCGAGCAGGCCGAAGAGCTCCCGCCAGGGGTAGTCGCTCCAGAGGTTGGTGATATGGCAGCATCGGATGTGCTTGCCCAGGAGCCGGTAGGCCTGAGCCACGCTACCGTCGGCCACGTCCGTTCCGTTCGAGTTCCAGGTGACGCCGACGTTGCGGTGGCCGCAGGCGTCCATGATGGCGCGGGCGTTGGCGGGCTTCGAGGTCTCGGGGCCATGCACCTCCATCCAGATCTCGACGCCCTGCTCCTCGCCGATGCGGCCGCACTCGGCCAGAGCCTTGCCGATCTGCTCCAGTGTCTTCTCCGGCGGGACATCCTTGGGCAAACCGTTCGGCCGCACCTTCACGCCTCGGGCGCCCAGGTCCTTGGCCAGACCCACGAACCGTCGGCACTCATCGATGTTGCCTCGCACCGCCGCCTGGTCGGTCGAGTGGAACTCGCAAACTGAGCCGAGGCTGATCTGCCGGATGCCTGCGTCGGCGCACTTAGCCCGGACCGTGGCCCGTTGGGCGGCGTTGAGCGACGGCTCGACGCCGTGCGCGTGGGTGGTGCGGAACTCCACGCCCGTCAGGCCAGCTCCCTTGCAGCAGCGAAGCAGCGTGTCCAGGTCCCAATCTTTCGCGATGTTGTAGGTAACGAGCCCCAGGTGCATGGTGGACGATCTCCTCTGTGGAAGCGCAACACCGGGCGTCCCGGCGAGGCACGCGGCGCCCAGACCGGCCGCCAGTAGTCCGCGGCGGCTGAGGCTGACGTCGATGCTGTCGGGAAGTGAGCTCACGGCAATGCCTCCAGTGTTCGGCGGCACGACCGGTCCGCCCGGCGCGCCCGAACATAGGTTCGCGCCCACTCCTCCCAGTTCCTCCGACAGCCGACGCACAACAAAGCGGGCCGGCTCCCGAAGTGGAGGCCGGCCCGCAAGGGTCCGTCAGTCGTGCGCGACGCTTGGGTCAGGCGGCGGCCTGGGCGATCACCAGTTCGCGGTTGCGGCGGCGTACCGGCCCCTGCATCAGCCTGCGCAGGAGCACGCGGCCGCGGTGGATGCGGCTCCGCACCGTGCCGATGCTGGTACCCATGCGGGCGGCGATCTCCTCGTAGCTCAGGTCCTCCACGTCGCAGAGGAGCACCGCGCGGCGGAACTCGACCGGGAGGGCCGCCAGCGCGTTCTGCAGGCGCTCGTCCATGATGCCTCGCATGAGGATGTCCTCGGGGTTGCTGTCGGGCGAGGCTATCTCGGGCACGAACTCGTCGTCGCCGTCGCTGTTCCATGCGCCCCTGTCCAGCGAGACGGGCTGGAGCTTGGGCTTGCGCCGCAGGGTATCGACGAACAGGTTGCTCAGGATCCGGAAGAACCAGTTCTCGAACGGCAGGCTGCGGTCGTATTTGTCAAACGAGCGGTAGGCTCGCAGGTAAGCTTCCTGGGTCAGGTCGTGCGCATCGTCGCGGCTGCTGGTCATCCGGTAGGCCATGTTGTACGCCTGGCGCTTGGTCCGCTGCATCAGCGCCTCGAACTCGGCCTGGTCGTTTCGCGGGGTCACCGTCATCGTTGCAGTTGCGCTGGCCATCATGTCTCCTCCGTACGCGGGTCGGAGAGTCAGTACCGACCGGTCCTAACTGATTAGACGTGCTAACTATTGCACGGGTTGCACCACCGGGGTGCGTTCCATGGCGCCCTCGGGCGCCCGAAGCAGGCGCATGAGAGCCTGAAGGGTCAAGGCCGCTGACTGGCACGACCTGTTGCACTTTGATATGAGCTGGACGCCCTGGGCCGTCTGCACCATGAGTGCGGCGGCGGTCCGGGGAGTGATGTCGCTCCGGACTGCGCCGGAGGCCTGCGCCTCGGCGACGACCGTGGCCAGGCGCTCCGTCATAGACTCGAACATGCCGCTCAGGTAGCACCGAAGCCGCTCGCTGTGCTCGGACATCTCCGCCGCCAGGTTGCCGAACGGGCATCCCAACTGCGCCACGGTGCGCTGTCCGGCCAGCAGGCTGAGCATGGAGTGCAGGCGATCCGTCGCCGGCACGTCCCGGCAGAGCAGCGTCGACAGGACCACCGCCTCGAAGTCGCCGCGGTGGCTTTCCAGCACGGCGATGCCTACGTCTTCCTTGGTAGGGAAGTGGTAGTAGACGTTGCTCTTGCTGACACCTGCGGTGGCGGCGATCTGCTCCATGCTCGAGCCTCGGTAGCCCTGCTTGTGGAGCAGTTCCCTCGCCGCCGCTACGACCCTGTCTCGGTTGCCTGTGGTGACCATGCTTGCCGCCTTGGTGTAGGACTAGGGAGTTCTACGCCGCCATTATGTAGCATGGCTAACCATCTGTCAAGCCGCGGAGGCCGATTTTGGGTCGATCTTCGGAAGTTCGGGTCACTGGGAACCGGAAGGCTGTGCGCCCGGCCGCCCGCGGCTCGTGGGCGAGGTCAGATATAATGGTGGCGGCGGCTTGGATGGAAGATACGGCCGCTGGGAGGTCCCGGATGAAGGTGCGGTGGAGCGTTACGGTCCTGGCGGTCGTGCTGCTGGGTTGCCTTGGGTGCCGTGGTGCGTGGGCGCAGGATGCGCAGCGCGAGACCGGCGCCATCCTCGATGCCGTCAACGATATCGACAAGCTCAGGGTGATCATGCCCCTGAAGCTCAGCGGCTCGCAGATCGACAAGATCGTGGAAGCGATCGTCAAGGGGCGCGCGGCCTTCAACAAGGAGATCGAGCAGGCCGCAACTCAGCCTCCCGCCAGGATGGCGGACGAGATCAGGCGCGTGAAGGCGTCAGCCCTCACCGGCGCGCCCATACCGAAGGACTTCGACGACCGCATCAAGAAGATGCAGGACGCGTTCCTTGAGAAGCGCAAGTCCGCCGAGAACACGGCGCTCAAGTCGCTGTCAGACGCGGCCCGCGCCGTGCTCACTCCTGCGCAGATCAAGTCGGCGGCGGACAGCGCCAAGTCCGCCGCCGAAGAGCTGGCCGGCGGATCCCCGCTAAAGGGCACCGAAGCGCAGTGGTTCAACTACTACGTCCTGAACGTGCTGATCCGATACGATCGCATTGACGTGCTGCTTGCCGAGGTGAAGGCGGCAGGCGCCAAAGAGACGGTCTCCAAGTAGGCCGGGTGCGACAACCCAGGCCGAGAGCCTTCCTTGGGCGCCGGGTGTGAGCTGCTCGCCGGGCGCTGAGGGCCGCGCCTACGCTCATCGGCATGCGCGGTGGAACTTCGCCGTGCTGCTTGCCGATGCGTGCGCCTTCATGGGCGGCGTAGCGTTCTTCGACGGCAGCACTGTCTACCCGGTGCTGCTGGCGCGCCTGGGGGCCGGCGATGCCCTCATCGGGTTCACACGCCTCGTCCAGACGCTGGGATACACGCTGCCCGCCCTGGTCGGGTCGCACTACATCCACGGGATGCGCTACCACAAGCCCTACCTGCTCTGGACCTGCGCCATCGGCCGGGTGCTGCTTCTCACTCTGCCGCCGGCCCTCCTCCTGGGCGGCCTGCATCCCTCGCCGCTGATCCTGGTCTGGGTGGTGGCCTCCACCGGCCTCTTCTGGCTGCTGGACGGGGCCTGCGCGGTCTCGTGGTTCGATATCGTGGCCAAGTGCATCTATGAGCGCGTACGCGGCCGCTTCTTCGGCGTGATGCAGAGCATCGGTGGCCTCTTCGCCATCGGCGCGGGCCTCCTGGTCCAGGCCATCCTGGCCCCTCGGGGGTTGCCCTACCCGGCCAACTTCGCCCTCCTTGCCGCCCTCTGGTGCGTCGGCGCGCTGCTTTCGCAGCTCTTCCTGGCCATGATCCGTGAGCCGGCAGGCGATGTCGATGAAGAGGCGGACAAGCCCGGCCTGGCCCAGTACCTGCGGCAGATCGGGCCGCTGTTCCGGACCTACCCGCGGCTGCGCCGTCTCGTCGCGGCTCGCGTCCTTCTGGACGGCGCTTACATGGCGGCCCCGTTTTACGTGCTTTTCGCCCAGCGGAGCCTCCATGCCGACCTCCGTACCGTCGGGCTCTACACCATGCTGCTCAGCGCCGGCAGGCTGGCCGCAGGCCCGTTCTGGGGCTGGCTGGCCGACCGGATCGGCCCGGGCTTCGCGGTGCGGTGGGTGGCCGTGGCGGTCGTGGCGGCGCCGTTGGCGGCGCTGGGCGCGGCCTACGGGCTCCCATGGCTCATGCCTGCGGTCTTCGTCCTGATGGGCGCCACGGGCGACGGGCTCTGGATGGTCCTCTCCACGGCGCTGCTCGAGAGCGTGGAGGCGCGCGACCGTCCCCTGGCCATCGGCGTGGCGACCATGTGCCAGACACCCAGCGCCGTCTACGGGCCCATCGGGGGCCTCCTGACGCAGTCCACGAGCTACCCCACTGTCTTTGCGCTCTCCGCCGTGGCAGGGCTTGTCGGTTCGGTGGCGGCCTGGCGGATCGGCGCCAACCAACTCGCGGTCGCCCATACCGCACAGGAAACCGAACCGGCGGCGGCGAACTAGCTCAAGCCGCACCGGCACGCAGCCGGGCAGGCCGAAGGGGAAGCGTCCCATGGTTCGAGGGTGGCTCAGGTCGGCGGCGCTCACCGTGGTCATCGTCGGCCTTTGCGCAGGCACGCCGCAGGCGTTAACCGCCGCGCCGACCATCGAGAACAGGGCGCTTCGTGTGACCCTGGACGCCGAAGCCGGTAGTGTCACAGTGCTGGACAAGCGATGCGGCGCCCTCTGGCGCCAGGCCACGCTGGAGGGCCTCGCACCGAAGTTCACGTCGGTCACTGCCTCCGGGAGCGCCATCGGGTTCCGGCTTGAGTGCGGATGGAACTCGGGCGCCACCGTGAGCTACGACTGCCGGCTTGCGTTGGTGCACGACGAGCCCGACCTGCGCCTCACGGCCGCCGCCGCTCCGGACCTGGCTATGCCCGGCAACTCTCGCTTCCTGGCCGGTTTCGCCCTGGAGAAGGGCGATATGGCGCTGGCCGTGGCGGACTACTCCAACGGCCACCTCTACCCCATGGATGCCGAGGGCATTCCCTGCGGCTGGCTGGACGGCGACCGCCTCGATCTGCCCGTGCTGGGCCTCTGCGACCTGGCCACGGGCTCGGCCTGCGCCATGATCCTGGAGACGCCCGAGGACGCCATTGTGGAGACGCGCCTGCGGGCCGTCGGCTCCCGTCGGCTGCAGACCCCATCGCTGCAGTTCCGGCCGGTTATGGGCAAGTTCGGCTACCCCCGGTCCGTTCTGTTTCGGTTCGCTCCCAAGGGCGGCTACGTGGCGGCGGCCAAGGCCTACCGGCGCTACGCCGCGCGGCGCGGCCTGCTGGTGACCCTGGCATCCAAGGCCAGGCGCAACCCCAACGTCGCCAAGCTGTTCGGGGCGCCCGATGTCTGGGGCGACGCCTCCGAGGGCTTCGCCGGCGCCGCCCATGCGCTGGGGGTGCGGAAGATGCTGATCCACGGGCGCTCGGATGCGGCCGAGATGCGGCGCATCAACGCCCTGGGCTACGTCACCAGCGAGTACGACAACTACACCGACGTGCTGCCCTCGGGGCCCGGCGTGCCCGTCGACTCCTCGCACGACCGCGTGCCTGAGAGCGTCACGCTGCGATCCGACGGCGTCCGGATGCCGGCCTGGCTCACCTTCGACAAGAAGACGCAGTACATGAAGCGCTGCCCTGCTCTCTGGACCGCCGCGGCGTCAGCGGTTATCCCCGACGTGCTCAAGCGTTGGCCCTACCTGGGTCGCTTCATCGACGTGACCACGGCCGAGGCGCTCTACGAGTGCTACGACCCGGCGCACAGGATCGACCGCCGCGGCAAGCAGAAGGCCGGCGCCGACCTGCTGGCCTACGTCCGTTCGCGGGGCCTCGTGGTGGGCGGCGAGCACGGCATCTGGTGGGGCGTACCGCATCAGGACTACATCGAAGGCATGATGAGCTCCTACCAGTTCAGTTGGCCCGCCGGGCACCTCATCCACCCGAAGACCAAGCAGGACGGCTTCACCGACCCGTGGGGCGGCAAGACGCCCGCATGGTCCGAGTACGCCGACCGAGGCATCGGCCATGGGACCCGCATCCCGTTCTGGGAGCTGGTGTTCCACGACTGCGTGGTCTCCACCTGGTACTGGGGCGACGCCACCGACTGGCTGCTCGAAGCCGCACCCGAGACGCTGCCGCGCAAGGACCTGTTCAACATCGTGTATGGGACCATGCCCATGCTCTGGGCGGATGCCGCGGGCTCGTGGCTCCGGGATCGCCCCGCCTTCCTGCGGACCTGCCGCACGGCCTGCAAGGTACACGAGGCGGTGGCGACCTCGGAGCTGATCTCGCACACATGGCTCACGCCCGACCGCGCGGTGCAGCGGAGCCGCTTCGCCAACGGCGTCGTCGCCACGGGCAACTTCGGGCCGGAGCCGCGCACGGTGGAGCAGGCCGGGCGTCGGTGGCTGCTGCCGGAGAACGGCTACGTGGTCAGCGGGCCGGGCATCCAGGCGTCCAACGCGCTGGAGGGCGGCCGCGCCGTTATTCGCGTTCGGCAGGGCGACTTCCGCTGGGTTTCGCGCGGGTCCGACGGCTGGGTCTCGTTCGCCGACGGCCCCGGTCGCCGGCGCATCCTGCTGGAGGGCCGTCCGCTAGGCGCAGAGGGCTTCGACCTGGCTGCCGCGGGTGTGCCGTCGGGCTCACGCTGCCTCATCTACTCCGTCGATGCACGTGGCGCGCGCCTTCGGCTCGTAGCCGCGGCGGGACCCGGGCAGTCCGCACCGAAGCCGCCGTGGCCGGGCGCCTACGAGGCGCTCATCGGTGGGCGTGCGCTGGGGTGTGACCTGGCGGTCACTGCCGCACCGGGCGCCGCCTCCGCTGCGACCCAGGGAGCTCCCCTGATGGATCGCGTCGTGGTGACGAACCGCGGCGCGGGTTCCGCCGGCCGGGTGACGGTGCGCTGGTACGCCGACGCGCCGCTGCCGGCGCGCCTGCTCTGTTCGCGCGTCGTCCCCATGGGGTCAAGTGGCCGCATCGAGGTGCGTTGCCCGGTGCCCACGGATCGCGTCGCCGGGCAGCTGAACCTGATGGTGAGCGTTACTCCCAGTGTGCCGGACCTCGGACCGGCGGACAACAGCCTCTCACGCGCCGTCCGCGTGGCGCCCCGGCCGGGTCATGCACAATGGCGCATGGAGCTCCAGGCCGACGCTGGCCGCCTGGCCCGCACGGACGCCGTGATGCTTCTGCCGATGCCCGGGTTCACCGGGGAGCCTGCAACCGTCGAGGTCCGCGAGGTTCTGGCCAACGGGACGGCTCTGGTGCCCGCCCAGCTAGACCCCGCCGGCCAGGGTGCCGAGGCCGCCGCCGCGTGCCCCACGGCCACGCTCTGCTTCGTCGCTCCCGGCCGCTGGCCTGCTGGAACACGGCGGCGGTTCGTGGTGACGTGGTCGGACCCGGCGCCCGGCCGGCCCCGGGCGCTCGCCCCATGGTCCGGCTGGGTGAGCCACGATGCTCGCCGGGTGGAGACGCCTGCCTACTCGTTTGATATCAGCAATGGATCGGTCTCTGCGCTACAGGTGGTCGGTGCTACCGGAGGCCCGGTGAAGGCCTCCGTGATCTACTCCTCGGCCGCCACGGGCTGGGTGACCGAATCTGGCGCAGTAAGGGAGCGGCGCATCCTCACGTCGGGCCCGGTGCGGGCGCTGGTCCTGGTGAAGCGAACCATGGACGGCGGGGCGTGGTACCGCAAGCTCTACACGATCTACCGCTCCGGCTACGACGTCTCGGTGGTCACCAACCACGGCGCCTGCATCCCGGATCGGTCCTACTACTCGCAGTCCGGAAAGCTGACCGACTCCGGTGGCGTCCAGGCGCAGATCGACGGCTCGGGCGATGACGAGGGGGTCAGCGGACGCACTCAGAGCCCGGCCTGGTACCACGTGACCGGCGCCGGTTGGAGCGAGGCCGCCGTGCCGCTGGGGCCTGTCTCGGGCATCAGCTACTGGGATTCATCGGCCCGCGGAGGCCTGGGGTTCGGCCCGACGGGCGCGCCCGAGCACCGCGTCCGGTATTGGTTCGCCTCGCGCTCGACCGGCGCCGATTGGGCCGCCGCCGTGGCCGCCGAGGCTGCAGGGCCGCCGACCGTGATGATCACGCAGGCGCCGCGACGCGCCGGCGGCAGCAAGTGATGATGGATGCAACAGGGGGAAGCATTGTGAAAAGATCGCTCATTGTCGCGTTGTTGGCGCTGGCTGCCTTGCCGGCCGCCCACGCTGACGTGCTGTTCGCCATCGGCAAGCCCGACGGCGACTTCCGTGACCTGGCGGTGGCGGGGGACTACAAGCAGGTCCCGGCCGCCTTCGGCCAGGGCGTTACCTACACCGTGGGGCAGTCGGTGGCCGCGCGCGACTGGCCCTACATGCAGCCTGGTCCGGTGGACGGCTGGGCCGGCGGGCGCCCCTATGCGTATCGCATACGCTTCGACCTGGCTGCGGCGCCGCGGGGCGTCTGCCGGCTGAGCATCAAGGCCCTCTGCGCCCATTACGCCTCGCCGCCGCTGGTCGCGGTGGACGTGAACGGCAAGGCCTCATACCGCTACCGGACGCCGGCGGGCACCAGCGATGCCGCGCTGAGCGATCCGAAGGCGGGTAGGCCCTTCGAACTGCCGATACTGATCCCCGCCGACCGATTCAGCGCGGGCACGAACACGATCACGCTCAGCCTCCCGCAGGGAAGCTGGTTGGTCTACGACGCCGTGACGCTGGAGGACGGCGTGGCCGCGCCTACGACGCCTCAGGTCTCGGCCCTCTCCGCCATGGGCACCATGCTCTTCAAGAAGGATGGCGCCAAGGCCAAGCAGGTCCTGCGCGTCCAGTTCAACAACAGCGGCGTCGAGGGGCCCGTCGAACTGGCCATTCCCGAGTTGGCCATACGCCGCTCGCTCCGCGCCAGCCAGCCGGGCGAGTGCCAGGTTGAGCTGCTGGTGGAGCCCGTGCTCAAAGCCACCAGGGTCACCGTGACGGCCACCGCCGCCGGCTCCACCGTCAAGGCCGAGACCGAACTGAAGCCGGCACGCAAATGGCGCATCTTCGTGGCGCCGTCGGTCCATACCGATATCGGCTACACCGACCTGCAGCCCAAGGTCTTCGACCGCCACCGCGAGAACCTCGGCAAGGCGCTGGACGCGGCCCGCTCGGACCCGAGTTTTGCCTGGAACCTCGAGGTGGGCTACCAGCTGGACCTCTGGCGGCGTACCCGGCCGGGCAGGTCAGAGGAGCTGCTGGACCTGATGCGTAACGGCCGCTTCGGGATCCAGGGCCTCTACCTGAACATGCTCACAGGCATCTGCTCCGGCGAGGAGCTCGTTCGCGCCCTGACGCTCTCGGCCCGCGCCGGTGTCGAGGCCGGCTTCGCGACGCCCATGGCCAACGTCACCGACGTGCCCACGGTGGTCGGCACCATGCCGACGCTACTCGCCAACGCAGGCTACCGCTACTGGGCCGAGGGGATCAACGAGGACCGCGGACCTGTCTTCCGGTATGCCGACGCGCGGCAGCGACAGGCCCCATTCTGGTGGGAAGGGCCCGACGGCAGCCGCGTGCTGGCGCTCTTCGCGGGCGGCTACGCACAGGCGGCCGGGCTGGGCCTGCAGTCCAGCGTCGATGATCTCGCCGGCCGGCTCGCCGGGTGGCTACCGGGCTTCGACCGACCTGACTACGTGGGCGACTGCATCCTCGTCTACGGCGGCGTAAGCGACAACGCGCCCATCGAGGTGCAGATATCCAAGACTGCGGCCGAGTGGAACGCGCAGTACGCCTACCCGCAGATCATCATGGGCCGCACCGACCAGTTCTTCGCCACAGTGGAGAAGGAGTTCGGCAAGCGCCTGCCCGTGTTCAGGGGCGATATGGGCGTCTACTGGGAGGACGGCGCGGGCTCCTCGGCCTTCGAGACGGCCCTGACGCGATACGCGAGGACGCGCCTGCAGGCGGCCGAGACCCGCTCTGCGCTGAACAGCGCGGCCGGCCGCGGCGAGTTCGCCGAGGAGGCCGTGGCGCAGGCGTGGGAGAACGTGCTCTTCTACGATGAACACACCTGGGGCGCACACTGCAGCATCTCGCAGCCCGAGATCCCCTTTACGGTCGACCAGTGGAACATCAAGCGGCAATTCGCGCTGGACGCGGCGTCGCAGTCTGACAAGCTCTATGGCGCAAACCTCGGCGCACCGGCGCCTGGAGCGCGGCAGATCGCTGTGCGCAACACGGTCGGGTGGAAGCGTAGCCTGGTGGCTTCGGTGGCGCTGCCTGGCGGGTGGCAGTCCGCCGTAGTCCGCGCCGTGCCGTCGGGCCGCGTGGTTGCGTCGCAGGTATCCGGCGGCAAGGTCCACTTCGTGGCTACCGGTGTGCCGTCCCTGGGTTCGGCTCGGTTCGAGATCGCTCCCGGATCGGCGGCCCGGCCCGGGTCCGATCTGCTGCGTCAGGCCGAGGGCGGCGCCTGGGTTGCGGGCGGCGTTCGCTTCACCATCGACCCCGGCACCGGCGCCATCGCCAGCCTCCGCTCGGGCCGCTCGGGCCGCGAGTGGGTCCGCTCAGGATCGGCGTACAAGCTCAACCAGTACGTCTACGTTCTCGGCGGCGGCAACGACAGCGGGATGGTGCATCCGTTCCTGCCCAAGCCCAAGCTGGAGGTCAGCACCCACGCCGCGAGTTCGGCGCGCATTGTGGAGAACGGCCCCGTCCGCGCCGTGCTGCGCATCGAGCGCTCCGGCGGCGGCGTGGACGCGGTGACGACTTACATCATCGTTGATGCCCTGGGCGGCTTCAGGCTCACCAACGTGCTTCACAAGACGGCCACCTACGCAAAGGAGGCCGGTTACTTCACCTTCCCCTTTAACGTCGGCGCCGGCGGCCCGGTACGCTCGTTCATTGACGTTCCGTACGGCATCGTCGAGGCCGAGAAGGGGCAGCTAGCAGGCGCCTGCCGCGAGTGGTACTCGGCCGTGAGCTTCGCCGCATCAACGGACGGCAAGGCGACGGCTTGCGTCTCCACGTCGGGAGCTCCGCTTATGACGCTGAACGACGTCTGGCGCGGAGATTGGCGTGGCAGCATCGCGCCGCTGACGGGCGATATCATCAGCTACGCCTTCAACAACTACTGGCACACCAACTACAAGGCGAGCCAGGAGGGCGACCTGGTGCTGGAGTACGGCCTGTCGCTGACCGATGGAGGCTTCGACCCGACCGCCGCCACGCGCTTCGGCTGGGAGAGGCTCGCCTCGGCGCCCGACCCGAGGGTGAACGTTGAGGCCCTCCCGACCGGTGACGCCGACGGCATCGTGTCCGGGGCTTCGGCGCCCGAGCCGCGGGTGGAGGTTGCAGGCGCTGCGCTACTGGGCGGCGTGACGTGGCAGGACGGCGGCCTCTCGGTGCGGCTCTTTAACCCCTCGGACCGGCCTGTGGTGGCCCGGGTGAGCGTGCCGGGCCTGGCCGTCGCGTCCGCCAAGAGGACGGACCTGGCGGGTCGCCCGAAGGGCGCGCTGACGCTCGAGGGCGGGGTGGCGCGTTGCTCGGTGCCGGCCCGAGGGCTGGCTACGGTTGCGCTGACACCCCGGCGTTGACCTGCGCCGAGGGCCGCTCCGGTATTCGGAGCGGCCCTCGGTGTACGGCCGGACTGCCCGGAACCTACAGCGGGTCGGAGAGGTCGTGCGGCGTGATGTGGATGTCGCCGCTCAGCGTCTGGATTGCCACGGTGCCGGCTCCGGTGCCCACGGCGCCGGTGAGCAGGGAGTCGGAACGCTGCTCGTCGGTGACGGCCAGGTCGCATGCCATATCCCCCGACTGCGTGGTCAAGGTGAGCCGGAAGTTGCTCTCCGCCGGCACGGCGAGGGAGACATCCCCGGAGACCGTGTTGAACGAGACGGTGCCGTTGATGGCGGCGCCGGCCTCGACGCGGATGTCGCCTGAAACCGTCTGGGCTTGGAGCGTCGCGCCGCCGATGTGCCTTCCCTCGATGTCGCCGGAGACCACCTTCAGCGAGACTGCACCATTGGCTTGGACCACGCGCACATCACCCGAGACGGACTCCACCGCGACATCCACCGGAGCCTGTAGCCCGGCCCGCGTCAGTGAGACATCCCCGGAGACCGACTTGGCAGCCACGCGGCCCCCCTCCGCCTCGGTGACCTTCACATCCCCGCTCACCGCATCTATGGTCACTCCGTGAGCCAGGCCGGCTGCTTGGATGTCTCCGCTCTTGGAGGCGGCCTTCATGGCCCCGCGGATGGACTGGGCGGCGACGGAGCCGCTGACCGTCTCCACCGCCACCTCGCCGCCTATCTCAGTGAGATGGACCGCTCCGCTGGTGGTGTGGACGTCCACCTGGCCCTCCAGCCCCGTGACGCCCACGGCCCCGAAGGCGGTGGCCACGCGGGCTCGGCTGTCGGCAGGCGTTTTCAAGGTCAGGTGCACCACGCCGTCACGCCATGCGGGCTGGGTGGCGACGCGAATCTCCAGTCGGCCCGGCGTCGGGGCTCCCGCGGCGTCCGTGCCGGCCTCCATCGAGTAGGTCTCGGCTTTGGCCTCCGCCAGGCGCGCTTCTGCCTCGGCCTGCGTCGGCGCCCAGCACTCGGTGGTGATGGTGAGTTCGTGCCCGCCGTCTGACGTAACGATCGTCACATCGCCGAAGGGGTTGTCGACCTGCACCACGGCGCCGTCGGCCAGTGCAAAGGTCTCGGTGGTCGTCTGCGTGGCTGTGGGCCAGCCCAGCGGGTTCTGGGGCGCCTCGTCGTCCTCGGCTTCCCACATGCGCTGCCACGAGCGCATCCGCTCCTGGAACTTGCGCCCGCCCACGCCGACCTCCTTGAGGATCTTGTCGGGGTCGATCTTCCGGACTGCGTCCGTGATCTGCTTGCCCAGGTTCCCCAGGTCCAGCGGGAAGCCGGACTTGTTGGCCCAGCGGAAGTCGAACTGCTTGCTTCCCGTGGGCTCGGCCTTGGGCTCCGGCGGCTCCAGTGGCTCCGCGGGCCTGGGCGGGGCTGCGGGGCGCGGCGGCGGGTTGGGCGGCGTCGCTCCTGGCGTTCGTTGGCCGACGGACGCGATCAGTGCCTCGGCGTCCTTGGCCGTGATCTTGCCTTCTTCCAGCATTCGCAGGATCAGGCCGATATGCTCATCTGCCATGGCTCATCTCCTTGTGGGCATCCCTGTTGCCCGATGAGGCGGCTCCTAGAACTCACGCAGCCTCCGTGTGGCCTCTTCGGCCGATATCTCACCACGGTCCAGCATCTCCAACACCGCGCGGCGAGCGGTGTCGCTCATGGCCCGCACGTTCTCTGCCGGCGGCTGGGCTTGGAGCGCCTCGGCGGCTCCGGGCTGGGCATCGCCGCGCAGACCCACCGCATCCAGCGCCGCATCGAGCCTCCGCGCCACGGTTGGGAAGGAGACGCCCAACTCGCCGGCGAGGCTTGTCATGTTCCCGCGGTGCCGAAGGAACATCTCGATGAACGCCGCATGGTCCGGCTGCGCACGGCAGAACCGGCACGTGCCGAAGGCCCCCTCAATGGAGAGGCAGCATGCCGCGCAACTGACCTTGCTGACACTCAGATCGCCTGAGCAGACCGGACAGACAACCAGTCTCTTCGCCATTGGCATCCTCCCGCCACCCTACTGACGTGCGGAATCCGTATCCGTTTCGGCCGGCCGCATACGAATCACGGAATGTGCCGGGCAATCGGCGGCTGTGGCGATCACAAGTGCGCCGGGCCCCGGCAATGAGGCTCGCGGAGCCATTGACGCGCTCCCCGGTCGCACGGTATCCTCCACGGTTGATAGCTAGGCAACCCCCTTTTAAGTGTGTGCCCGGTGAGGCCGACAAAGGGAGATGCGATGCGCTCTGTGCCGAGTGCGGGCGATTGGCCCGATCTCGTCCCTACCGCTGCGTCGTTCTTCGTCGCGCCTCCCTCCGGGCCCACCCGGTGCGGAGGCGTTTTCGTATGGAGCTCGACGGCACGAGCAATACTCGGATCATGGACGGCGACGAGATGCGCCGCGCCATCACGCGCATCGCCCACGAGATCGTCGAGAAGAACAAAGGCGCCGCCGACCTGGCCATCGTGGGCATCCGCCGACGTGGGGCTCCCCTGGCCGACCGCCTCGGCGAACTGGTCCGGCAGATCGAGGGCGTCCCCGTGCCCGTGGGCAAGCTCGATGTCTCGCTCTATCGCGACGACTACCCCGACCGCAAGCCGGAGGTCGGCCGCACCGACATCGGCTTCGACGTCACCGATCGCACCATCGTCCTCGTCGATGAGGTGCTCTTCACCGGCCGAACCGTGCGCGCCGCCATCACTGCCCTCATCGATATGGGACGGCCCGCCGCCATTCGGCTGGCGGTCCTACTCGATCGCGGCCACCGGGAACTGCCGATCCGCGCTGACTACGTCGGTAAGAACGTGCCTACGGCGCGCGCCCAGAATATCGTGGTGCGCCTGAGCGAACTGGAGGGTGAGGATTCGGTCACCCTGGTGGACGGATGATGGGCCCGCGCAGCGCTCCGGAGGAGGGGTGAGATGGCTCTTCGCCACCTGTTGAGCATCGAGGAGACCGAGGACGCCGACGTGCGGCTCATCATGGAGACCGCGCGGTCGTTCCAGGACGTTATCGGACGCCCCGTGAAGAAGGTGCCCGCCCTGCGCGGCCGGACCGTGGTGACGCTCTTCTATGAAGCCTCCACCCGGACCCGGACCTCCTTCGAGCTGGCTGCCAAGTACCTGAGCGCCGACGCGGTGAACATAGCCGTGGCGCAGTCCTCGGTCACCAAGGGCGAGTCGCTGAAGGACACCGTGCGCACGCTGGAGGCCGTCACCGCCGACTGCGTTGTCATGCGGCACTCCAGTTCCGGCGCACCGCATCTGGCTGCCGGGATGCTCGGCATCCCGGTCATCAACGCCGGCGACGGTCGCCACGAGCATCCCACCCAGGCCCTGCTGGACGCCGTCACCATCTGGGATGCCTGGGCGCCCGGCCTCGGCAAGAAGGTCGGCGTCGATGCGCCGGACTTCAGCGGCCTCCGCGTGGCCATCGTCGGCGATGTGGCCCACAGCCGCGTGGCGCGCTCCAACGCATGGCTGCTGAGCCGCTTGGGCGCCGAGGTCCGGTTCGTCGGCCCCACCACGCTCATGCCGGCAGATGCCTCGCTCCTGCCCGCCACGGTCCACTCCGACCTGAGGGCGGGCATCGAAGGTGCGCACGTCGTCATGGTCCTTCGGCTTCAGACCGAGCGGCAGGAGGCGGGCCTGCTCCCCACGGCTCGCGAATACTCCCGCATCTGGGGCGTGAACCGGTCCGCACTGGCCGCGGCGCACCCCGACGCGCTGGTGATGCACCCCGGCCCCATGAACCGCGGCGTGGAGATCGCGCCCGATGTCGCCGACGGCCTCGCGGGCCATGCCTCGGCCATCGAGACGCAGGTCCGCAACGGCGTCGCGGTCCGCATGGCCTGCCTCTACCTGCTCATGGGCAGCGCGGCGGGAGATGTGCTCTGATGATTGTTACTGGAGCGTCACATGGAGCGCGGGAGGACGTGGGCGTCAACGCCGTGCGCGATGTCGTCCAGGCCGCGGTGACTTCGGGCCTCGCGCCTTGTGCGGTGGTGGGCCTCACGGATAGCGAGCGTGATGTCTGGTCCGCCGTGGCGCCCGGCGCCGATCCGATCCGTCGCGACTCGATCTTCCTGATCGCATCCATCAGCAAGCCGATCACCGCGACCGCCGTCATGCAGTTGGTAGAGCGGGGGCAGCTTCTCCTTGACCGGCCCGTGGCGTCGGTCCTGCCGGAGTTCGGGGCCCAGGGCAAGGGCGACGTGACGCCCTGGCACCTGCTGACCCACACATCGGGCCTGGATGAGACGCGGTGGGCCAATGGCCGCTTCGGCGCCGACCAGGCCGTGGGCGACTGCTCCGAGGAGGCGTGCCGGGCGCCGCTCCTGTTCCGGCCGGGCTCCCAGTGCCGCTACTGCACGCTGAGCTTCACCGTCCTGGCCGAGATGGTGAGCCGCATCAGCGGGCGGCCCTTCGAGGAGTACCTCCACGACCACGTGCTGGTTCCCGCCGGAATGCGCGACACCTCCTTCCGACCGTCAGAGCCCGCGCGCCGCGCGCCTGTCCACGGCCTGGGCGACCAGGGCGCAGGCGACCGCCTCGTGGCCCGCAAGATCCCCGGCGGTGGGCTCTGGTCCACGGCGGCCGACCTGCTGGCGTTCGGCCGGGTCTTCCTTCGCGAGGGACGCGGCGATCGGGGGCACGTGCTGTCGCCGCCCTCTGTCCGCAACATGACCCGGCTGCATACCGAGGGGCTCGTGGCCATCGCCGACGGGCGCCGGGACCGGTTCGACTACGGCCTGGGTTGGGGCAAGCCGGGCGGCATGGCCGGTCCGCCGGCGGATGCGTCCGCGTTCGGCCACGGCGGCGCCACGGGCACGCTGCTCTGGGTCGAACCGAAGTGGGACTTCGCTTACGTATTCCTGACGAACGTCTGGGGCGGTTCGGACGAGGCGGCCCGGCGCGGCCTTGATGCGGCCTATGGGGCCGTGCGGGCCGACGGCGCGGCAGGGGAGGCCTGAGCCATGAAACTGGTACTGCGAGGCGGGCGCGTGGTGGACCCGGCCAACGGCATCGATCGGCCGGCGGATGTCATCATCGACGGCGACCGCATCGAGGCGGTGGCCGAGCCTGGCGTCGCCGTCGACGGCCGTGAGATCGATGTCACCGGCAAGGTCGTGGCGCCGGGCTTCATCGACCTCCATGTGCACCTGCGCGAGCCGGGCTTCGAGTACAAGGAAGACATCGAGTCGGGCACCAGGGCCGCCGCCGCCGGGGGCTTCACCGGCGTCTGCTGCATGCCGAACACGAACCCGGCCATCGACACTCCGTCGGTGGTGACCGCGATCCTGGAACGCGCCCGGCAGGTGGGCTCGTGCCGCGTCTATCCTGTGGCCGCCCTCACGCGCGGCATGGCCGGCGACCAGCTCAGCGAGATCGCCGACCTCCTCTCTGCCGGCGCCTGCGCCATCTCGGACGATGCGTTCCCGATCCAGAACGCCGAGACGCTGCGGCGCGGCATGGAGTACGTCGCCCAGTTCGGCGCGTTGCTGATGACCCACAACGAGGACAAGGCCCTCACGGTGGGCGGCGTCATGTCCGAGGGCGCCCACTCCTCGGCCATGGGCGTGCCGGGCATTCCCGCCGCCTCCGAGGATGTGGCCACCTACCGCAATATTCGTCTTTCGGAACTGACGGGGTGCCGGCTCCACCTGCTGCACATCTCCACCGCGGGCACTGCCGGCCTTTTGGGCTGGGCCAAGGGCCGCGGCCTGGCCGTCACCGGCGAAACCGGGCCGCACTACTGGCGCCTCACCGACGCGGCCTGCCGGGGCTACAACTCCAACGCCAAGATGAACCCGCCGCTTCGCTCCGAGGCCGACCGCGTGGCCGTGAAGGAGGCCCTGATCTCGGGTGTCATCGACGCCATCGCCACGGATCACGCGCCCCACGCGCCCTACGAGAAGGAGCGCGAGTTCGACAAGACGCCCTTCGGCATCCTCGGCCTTGAGACGGCCTTCGGGATCGCCTACACCGACCTCGTGGCGCCGGGGTTGCTGACGCTGAGCGAACTGGTCCACAAGATGAGCGCGGCCCCCGCGGCTATCCTGGGCGTTCCCGGAGGCAGTCTGACGCCCGGCGGGCCGGCGGATGTCGTCGTGCTGGACACCGAGGCGCGGTGGACGGTGGAGCCGGACCGGTTCCGCTCCAAGTCGCGCAACACGCCCTTCGCCGGGGCTGAACTGCAGGGCAGGGCCTGCTTCACGCTCGTCGGCGGCCGCGTGGTGGAGGCCTGACGTGGCCCTGGTCCTGAACAACGCCCGCGTCCTCGCCGGCGCCGATGCCTGGCGCGAGGCCGAAGCCATCGCCATGGCCGACGGCCGTGTGCTGGCGGTCGGCTCGGCCTCCGAGGCGCTCGCGGCCGCCGGCACGGGTGCGAGGGTGGTGGACCTGAACGGGGCGCTGGTGGCTCCGGGCTTCAATGACAGCCACATGCACATCCTCTGGTACGGGCTCACGCTGCTGATGGCCGACCTGTCGCCGGCCGCCGGCGTCCGCTCCGTGCCCGCGCTGGTCGAGGCCCTCCAGGCGTGGCGCGCCGCCAATCCCGGAGCCGCCTGGGTGCAGGGCGGCCGGTACGACCAGAACACGTTTCCCGGAGCCGCCCATCCCGTGCGCTCCGACCTCGATGCGGCCTTCCCGGACACGCCGGTCTACGTCTCACAGACCAGCGGCCACGCCGGGGTCGCCAACTCCGTGGCGCTGCGGCTGGCGGGGATCGACGCCACGACGCCCAATCCGCCCGGCGGAGCCATTGTCCGTGACGCCCGTGGCGAGCCCACCGGCCTCCTGCTGGAAGACGCCATGGAGCGGGTGACCGCCTGCATCCCCGAGCCTGCGCAATCCGAGCAGGTGGAGGCCGTCACCCGCGCCTGCGGGCGGCTGGTCGCGAACGGTATCACGGCGGCTTCGGAGATGAGCCTCGGCTCCTATGGCCTCGTAGCCGAGGTCGATGCCTACCGTCGGGCGTCGGAACTGGGCGCACCGGTTCGGATGACGCTCCATCCGCTCACCTCGGTCCTGGGGTTGCCGGATGCGGGCATATCCTTCCAGCAGGCCGCTCGCGACCTCGGACTGCCCGTCTCCTCGCGGCCGGGCGTCGGCGGCGTGCGGCTGGGCGGCGCCAAGCTCTTCATCGACGGCGCCCTCACGGTGCGGACCGCCGCCCTGCGGCGCCCGTTCGTGGACGGCTCGGGCTCGGGGATGCTCCTGCTCGAGCCGGATCGCCTGCGAGTCATCGTCAGCGCCGCCCACCTCCTGGGCTGGCAGGTCTGCGCCCACGCCATCGGTGATCGAGCCGTCGACGAGGCGCTATGCGCCTTCGAGGCCGCGCAGCGAGCCTTGCCCCGCGACGATGCCCGCCACCGAGTGGAGCACGCCATGGTGCTGGGAGCGGACCTGATCGAGCGGATGGCCGCCGGAGGCATCGTGGCCGACCTGCAGCCGGAGTTCCTCGCGCGGCTGGGCGATGCCTACGTCATGGGCCTAGGCGCCGACCGCGCGGCCACGGTGAACCCCACGGCCTCGCTGGCCGCGGCGGGCGTGGCCATGGCCTTCGGCTCCGACTGCCCGGTGGTGCCCGGCGCTCCGCCGGCCGGCATCGCGGCCGCTGCGGCCCGGCGAACGCCGTCCGGCGTCACACTGGGCCTGAGTGAAGCGATCTCGCCGCCGGCGGCGCTGCGCTGCTACACGAGCGGCTCGGCCTATGCGGAGTTTGACGAGCGGCAGAACGGAGCGCTGGAGTTCGGCCGGCGCGCCGATGCCGTCGTGTTGCGCCTGGCTGAGGCCGACGCGCCGCTTGACAGGCATGAGACATGGGCATCCGCAGTGGTGGAGGCGACGCTGGTTGGGGGTGTGCCCGTCTACGGCGCGGACGCGCTGGCCTGATGGCGCATGCCCGGCTCATCACCCGGCGGAGGTTGCTGGGCTTGGCCGTGACCACCGGGGTGGTGGGCGGCACCGTGGCGCTTCGGGATACTCGGTGGGTGGAAGTGACGCGACATCGGGAGGTGTTGCCGGGGCTGGAGCCCGGGCATCCGCCGATCCGGGTGGTGCAGTTGTCCGACCTCCACCGGGGGCCGTTCGTGGACGAGGGCTACCTGCGCCGTGTGGCCGACCTGGCCATGGAGTTGAAGGGCGACCTGGTGCTGGTGACCGGGGACTTCGTGTCGCGGAAGTGGGACTACGCCGTGTCGTGCGCTCGGGCGCTGTCGGTCCTTTCGGCGCCCATGGGTGTCTGGGGTGTCTGGGGTAACCATGACCACTACGCCGGGCGGATGCCGAAGATCAGGGCGGCCATGGACGCCGTCGGCATCCGGGTGCTGGTGAACGACTCCGCGGCCTTGGAGCCGGGGCTTTACCTGGCCGGCTTCGACGATCACGACACGATGGGTATGGACCCGGAGCGGGCGTTCAGGGCGGTGCCCAAGAAGGCCGCTGCAATCGTGATGGGGCATAACCCGCTGGAGTTCGGCGGGATGCGGCTTCACGGCGGAGTGATGTTCAGCGGGCATACGCACGGTTGCCAGGTCGCCATCTGGCCGGTGCCTGCGCTGGTGGCGGCATCGACGCAGGGACGCGTGGCGGGATGGTACAGCCGACGGGGCGCGCGGCTGCTGGTGAACAGGGGGATCGGCACGGTGAACCTGCCGTTCCGCATGTTCTCGCGGCCGGAGGTCGCCGTGGTTGATCTGGTGCCTGATGGGGAGCCGCCCGTGCGGCAGGGGTCGAGGATGGGGGACAGGGGGACGACATGAGAGCGATACTGGCGCTGGAGGACGGTACCTGGTTCGAGGGGCGCAGCCTGGGCCGCCAGGGCCGCAGCTACGGCGAGGTGGTCTTCAACACCGGGATGACCGGCTACCAGGAGATCCTCACGGATCCCTCCTACGCCGGCCAGATCGTCTGCTTGACCTACCCCATGGTGGGCAACTACGGCGTCAATACCGACGACTTCGAGTCGCGACGCGTGCAGGTGGAGGGCTTCATCGTCCGCGAAGCCGACGTGAACCCTAGCAACTGGCGCTCCACCACCACGCTGGACGCCTTCCTGAAGCAGCGCGACATCGTGGGCATCGAGGGGATCGATACCCGGCGCCTGACCCGGACCATCCGAAGCCGCGGCGTCATGATGGGCTCCGTCTCCACCGACGAGGAGCCCGACGAGATCGTGGCTCGCATCCGCCAATCGCCCTCCTACGCGGGCGTCGACTTCGTGCGCAAGGTCACCACGGAGCAGCCCTACGAGTGGCCCTACGACGGCACGCCCAGGCATCGCGTGGCCCTGCTGGATTGCGGCGTCAAGTTCAACATCATGCGCAGCCTGGCCGGCCTGGGGTGCCAGACCACGGTTTATCCCTGCACGGCCTCGCCTGAAGAGGTGATGGAGAGCGCGCCGGACGGCATCATGCTCTCGCCGGGACCGGGCGACCCGGATACGCTGGGCTACATCGTTGAGACGGTACGCGCACTGGCGGGCAAGGTTCCCACCATGGGCGTCTGCCTGGGGAACCAGTTGCTCGGGTACGCCTTCGGCAGCCGATGCTTCAAGCTGAAGTTCGGCCACCGGGGCAGCAACCACCCGGTTCGCGACATGAACACGGGCCGGGTCTACATCACGTCGCAGAACCACGGCTATGCGCTGGACCCCGATCGCCTCACCGGCGGCATGGAGGTAGCGCACATCAACCTGAACGACGGCACGGTGGAGGGCCTTCGGCATCGCGACCTGCCGATCTTCTCGATCCAGTACCATCCGGAGGCGAGCCCGGGTCCCACCGACAGCATGTACTTTTTCAAGCAGTTCTTAGCGATGATGGACGCGGCCTGAGCCCTGCCATGACCGAGCCACTCGACGCGATGCCGGAAGGCGACGCGACGGCTGCGGCCGCGGTAGCCGAACCTGCTCCCGAGCAGGAGGCTTTGCCCTGCGCGGAGCCCGAGCAGGCGGATGCCTCGCCGGAGGAGCCGGCCGAGGAGCCCGTAGGCACGCCTGCCGAGCCGGACCCCGCGGCGCAACGGATCGCCGCACGCCGCCTGGCAGAGGGCCGCCGCCTGCGCCGCCTGCGCGTCATCGCACCGGTCATGATCCTCCTTGCGTTCCTCTGCTGGGTCTACACCACGCACTACATCCCGTCCCCGTCCATGGCGCCCACGCTGATGCCCGGCGACCACATCCTGGCCATGCGGTCGTGGATCGCCTATCCCAACGGCACCATCCCGAGCCGCGGCGACATCGTTGTCTTCCTGCCGCCGGAGCAGCCCGGCACTCCTGAGGGCTACTACTCCACGGTTCCCGAAGAGCCGGTCAGCACCAACGCCGTGGACCGCCTCAAGGAGATCGTGGCGCGCCGCCGCAATGTGGAGGTCTGGATCAAGCGGGTCGTGGGCCTTCCCGGCGAGGTCGTCCAGATAGCCCAGGGCTCCGTCTACATCAACGGTCGTGAACTGGACCATCGTTTCTACAACCGACAACCCGATGCCGGGCCGGACTACCCCTATATGTTCGGCTTCTTGCCGGTGCGGCTGGGCGCCGATGAAGTCTTTGTCCTCGGCGACAACCCGCTGGACAGCGATGACAGCCGCTTCTGGGGTCCTCTGAAGGTGGGCAACATCACCAGCAGGTACGTGCGCGTCATCTTCCGCGAAGGCGCCAATGGTCCCAACGCCCGCAAGGCCCGTGCCGAGACGGAACGGGGCGGCTGACATGACGAACACGAAGCCCCTCCTGCTGGCTCTGGGCATCCTGGCCGCCTCGTTCGCGTTGCGGGCGGTGGCGCTGGATACGGACGCCTACGGCCGCCTGGACTGGAGCGCGGGACTGCTCACGGATGAGGGCTTCTACACGCACAACGCCCGGAATATGGCGCTCTTCGGCACAGCCCGGACCGACGAGTTCAACAACATGCTCCTTTCGCCGTCGCTCCACGCCCTGCAGGCGTGGCTGATGACCAGTTTCGGCGTCGGGGCCGTGCAGGTGCGATGGATCTCCGTGCTGGCCGGTGTAGTCGGCGTGGGCGTGCTGGGCGCCGTCCTGTGGCGAACCGTGAGCCCGCTCGCGGCTCTGGGCGCCATGGCAGTGCTCGGCCTGGACCATACCAGCGCTCTCTTCAGCCGCATGGCCCTCATGGACACACCGGCCGGGTTGGGCTGCACCGTGGGCCTGGCCTGCTTCGCCGCCGCGCTGATGGCCCGGCGCAGTTGGATTGCGTGGGTCTGGCTGGCGCTCTGCGGGGCCGTCTTGGGCGCCACGGTGATGAACCGGTCGCTCACGATCTACATCCTGCCCGTGCCGATCCTGGCCCTGCTGCATGTGGCCTACGGCATGGGCGCCCGGCGCAGCCGTGGTTGGGTCATCACGCGGTTGGCTGCCTATGGTGCGGCGCTGCTTGTGGTGGTCGGCGGCTTCTGGCTGGAGTGCATTCGTCCAAATGCCGCCGAGATCGGCCCGATGACGCGCTACTACCGCACCCGGCAGCTCCAGCCGAAGTCGGTGCAGGCTCTTGCCGGCAACCTCCAGCGTGCAGCGTTCGGCGACCATCGGGGCATCGCGCCCTACCTGTTCCGCCATGCTCCGGTTCCCTTCGTGCTGACGCTGGTCGGGCTCGCCGCCGCAGGTGTCGGACGCCTGCGGCGTGGGGCGGGCTGGTTGCCCGAAGACGACGCGGCCGTCGTGCGGCAGGGCGTCCTGGCGTTTCTGGCGGCATGGCTGGCTTGCGGCTGGCTGCTGCTGGCCGCGGTGGCCTATTCGCCCACGCGCTACTATATCTCGACCTATCCCGCGCTGGCGGGCCTCGCCGGATGGGCGCTCAGCGCGCTGGTCCCCAACGTCCGGCGGCTGGCTGCCCGCCTGCCGGAGGCCCGGTTCGTCGTGGCGGCCCTGGCGGCCTTCGTGGCCTACCATTCCGTCCAGACCCTCGTGCATCGTGGCGGCCCCGGCACGCGGGGGGTCGTCATGGCAGCCCTCTGTGCCATGCCCGCCGCGGCCGCGTTCGGCTGGCTGCGCTGGGGGCGTCCACTGGACCTTTCGCGCCGCGCAACCCCGGCCCTGGCTGCCGTCTGCGCCCTCTGGGTGGTGACCAACAGCTGGTGGCTGGCCGATTGGGGACGGAACCTGAGCCGGAGCCAGATTGAGATGTCGCAGTGGCTGGGCCGGGAGCTGCCCCGCGGCTCCGTGTTGATCGGCGATGTGGCCCCGGGCGTCTGCATGGACAATCGGCACGTTGCCGTGAACGTGATCAATGGGCTCTGCAACGGCGACTCCCCTGTGGAGCGCTGGGCGGGCCGGCCTCGGTACGTTGTAATACTCGACGGCCGATGGCTCGAGCAGTACTGGACCGAGCGCTACCCCGAACTCATCACCCCGGCCAACCGGGTGAAGCTGGCCCGCGTCCTCCGTTGGGACGTGGGCGTCTACCGGGTGCCGGCCGACTTCGCCGGTCGGGCGCATCGGGTTACGATTGGGCGGAACAGCCCGGAAGGGAAGACAGGATAGAGATGCCGCGAGATCCTTCCATCAAGAGAGTCCTCGTGATCGGGTCAGGCCCCATCATCATCGGCCAGGCCGCGGAGTTCGACTACGCCGGCACCCAGGCGTGCCGGTCCCTGCGCGAGGAAGGCGTCGAGGTCATCCTGATCAACTCCAACCCGGCGACGATCATGACGGACCTGGAGATGGCTGATCGCGTCTACATCGAGCCGCTGAACGTGGAGTTCGCCGCGCGCGTCATCGAGCGCGAGCGCCCCGACGGCCTGCTCGCCACGCTGGGAGGCCAGACGGGCCTGAACCTCGCCACGCAGCTGGCCGACGCCGGCGTGCTGGAGCGGTTCAACGTCCGCCTGCTCGGAACCCCGCTGGCATCGATCCAGATGGCCGAGGACCGCGAGGAGTTCCGCTCCCTCATGCGCCGCATAGGCGAGCCCGTGCCGGAGAGCTGGATCGTCGAGGACACCGACGCCCTGGCCGAGTCCGGCACCCACGGCGTCTGGCCCCTGATCGTGCGGCCCGCCTACACGCTGGGCGGCACGGGCGGCGGCATCGCCCACAACATGGACCAGCTCATGGAGATCGGCAGCCGCGGCCTCAAGCTCTCCATGCGCGGCCAGGTGATGATTGAGCGCTGCCTCCTCGGCTGGAAAGAGATCGAGTACGAGGTGAT